>NZ_JAKGCV010000470.1 GCF_021556455.1 Streptomyces fuscigenes
CCCCTCGGGCGGCACGGAGCTGGTCTTCAACGCCGCTCCGCACGCACGCGGCGGGGTCGCGGCCGGCGCCGCCGCGCCGGCCCCCGCGAGCGTCCCGGCGGAGCCGGCCCCCCGCGCGGGCGGCGGGTTCGTCCTCGACAACGGGTTGCTGCGGGTGGAGATCGACGCGCGGGGCCTGGTCGTGTCCGCGTACGACATCGGCGGTGACCGCGAGGCGATCGCGCCCGGCGAGGCGGCGAACCTCCTCCAGTTGCACCCCGACTTCCCCAACCAGTGGGACGCCTGGGACGTCGACAAGTTCTACCGCAACACCGGCACCGACCTCACGGCCGTCGACGAACTGAGCGCGGACGGCGGCGCGGTGCGGGTCGTGCGGGGCTTCGGCAGCTCGCGCGTCACGCAGTCGCTCTCCCTGCCGGGCGGCGTGAAGCGGCTCGACATCGACACCGAGGTCGACTGGCACGAGACGGAGAAGTTCCTCAAGCTGGCCTTCCCGCTCGACGTCAAGGCCGACCGGTACGCGTCCGAGACGCAGTTCGGCCACGTCCACCGCCCGACCCATCAGAACACGAGCTGGGAGTGGGCGAAGTTCGAGGCCTGCAACCACCGGTTCGTGCATCTGGAGGAGCCCGGCTGGGGCGTCGCGCTCGTCAACGACTCCACCTACGGGCACGACGTCACCCGCCAGGTCCGCACCGGAGCGGGCGCGGGCACGACGACGACGGTGCGGGCCTCGCTGCTGCGCGCGCCCCGCTATCCGGACCCGGAGACGGACCAGGGCGTGCACCGCTTCCACCACGCGCTCGCGCCCGGCGCCACCATCGGCGACGCCGTCCGCGAGGGCTACCGCGCGAACCTGCCCGAGCGCCACGTCACGGGCAGCGCCGAGGTGGCACCCCTCGTGAGCGTCGACAACGACGCCGTCGTCGTCAGCGCCGTGAAGCTCGCCGACGACCGCAGCGGCGACCTGGTCGTGCGGGTCTACGAGGCGAACGGCGGGCGCGCCCGTGCGACCGTGTCCGTCGCGGGCCGGCCCCTCGGCGGGGTGGCCCGGACGGACCTGCTGGAGCGCCCGCTGGCGGACGCCGAGCGGCCCGCGGTCACCGCGGAGGGCGTCGAACTGGCGCTTCGGCCCTTCGAGATGGTCACGCTCCGCCTCGCGCGCGCCTGAGGGCGGGAGCCGGCCCCCGGCAGTCCTCGCGAGCCGTCCCCGTCCCCGCTCCGCGCGGGGCGGGGACGGCCGCGCGCGTCCCCGCCGGCCGCGGCCCGGCGCCCCGCCGCCCGCCCGCGGCCGGCCACCGGCCCGCCGAGGGCACCGGCGCGCTTCGTTGACCTGCCCGGGTGCGACCGGAAGATTGTGGGCGCTGTGCGCCGCGCCGCGGTCCCGGCGGCCGGCCCTCCCCCCACGAACGAAGGAGAACGGTCGATGAAGATCGGTATCGGACTGCCCAACCACGTGCGGGGCGCGCGTGCCGAGATCCTCCCGGAGTGGGCACGCCGGGCCGAACAGGCGGGCTTCTCCTCGCTCGGCACCATCGGCCGCATCGCCTACCCCGGCGTCATGGACACGGTCGCCCTCGCGGCGGCGGCCGGCGCCACCAGCCGCATCGGGCTGGTCACGTCGATCCTGGTCGCGCCGACCTGGCCGGCCACCCTCCTCGCCAAGGAGGTGGCGTCCGTCGACGGCGTCTCCGGCGGGCGGCTCACGCTCGGCATCGGTCTCGGCGGGCGGCCCGACGACTTCACGGTCGAGGGGCTGGGCCCCCGGGGCCTCGGCAGGCGCCTGGACCGCGACGTCGAGACGTACAAGAGGCTGTGGGCCGGAGGCAACGTCGAGGGCAGCATCAACCCCGCGGTCCCCGACGGCACCCGGTCCGTCCCGCTCCTGTTCGGCGGCATGGCCCAGGCCGCGTTCGACCGGGTGGCACGGCACGGCGAGGGCTACCTCGGCGCGGCCGTTCCTCCTCCCATGCTCGCGCCCGCGTTCGACGGAGTCCGTGCCGCCTGGCGGGCGGCGGGCCGCTCGGGTGACCCCCGGTTCGTCGCGATCACGTACTTCGCGTTCACCGACGTGGACAGGGGGCGCGAGAACGAGCGGGACTACTACAGCGTGATGGGCGACGAGATGGCGAACGCCGTGGCACAGGGCGTCAGCGGAGGCGCGGACGCGGTCCGCGCGACCCGTGCCGCGTTCGAGGAGATCGGCACCGACGAGCTGATCTTCCTTCCGAGCACGGACGACATCGACGACATCGGGCACCTGGCCGACACGGTGCTCTGACCCGTGACCGTCGTCGCCGTCCCCGACTCCCGCGGGCCGCGGGGGTCGAGGACGCGCGTCCCGGCGGGTCCGCCGCGAACGGGCGTTCATGTGCCGGCGCCCCGCCGCCGGGCCGCGGGGGCACCCGGCGGGGTCGGCGCGGACGGCCGGTCACCCGCGGGCGGCCGCGGCCCGGCCCGCGCCGGGGCCGGTCACCGCCGGACGGACGTACGTCCGTTTACATCGCATCCGAGGTGGTATATCGGGTTCGCCCCCAATCCACCGCCGAGGTGACCATGCGCCTGCTTCTCGTCCATCCGAGCGCCCTGCTGTACTCCGAGATCTTCCTGCGACTCGAACCGCTGGGGCTGGAGCGTGTGGCGGGCGCCGCCCGCGCCGCCGGGCACGAGGTCCGCGTGGTCGACCTGCAGGTGCTCGACATCCGGGCGCTCGCCGCCGAGGTCCGCTCCTTCCGCCCCGAGGCGCTCGGCATCTCCCTGAACTACCTGGCCAACATCCCGGAGGCCATCGACATCTCCCGTGCCGTCAAGCGCGAGGTGCCGGGCTGCTACGTCTTCCTCGGTGGCCACAGCGTGTCCTTCGTCGCCGGCGACGTGCTGGAACAGGCGCACGGCGCCGTGGACGCGGTGATCCGCGGCGAGGGCGAGCCGGCCGTGGTCTCCCTGCTGGAGGCCGTACGGGACGGAGGCGGCGTCGAGGGCGTGCCGGGCGCCGTCACGAAGGACGGCCGGGGGCCCGCGCCGGTCATGCTGCACTCGATCGACAGCCCCATGCCCGCCCGCGACCTGATGCGGCACCGCCGCAAGTACTTCATCGGCGAGCTGGACCCCTGCGCGTCCATCGAGTTCACCCGGGGATGCCCCTGGGACTGCTCGTTCTGCTCGGCCTGGACGTTCTACGGCCGCAGTTACCGCAAGGCCTCCCCGGAGGCGGCCGGCCACGAGATGGCGAGCATCAAGGAGCCGAACGTCTTCATCGTGGACGACGTGGCCTTCATCCGGCCGGAGCACGGCCACGCCATCGCCTCCGAACTCGAACGGCGCCGGATCAAGAAGCGCTACTACCTGGAGACGCGCAGCGACGTCCTGCTGCGCAATGAGGAGGTCTTCCAGCGCTGGGCGCGGCTCGGGCTGACCTACATGTTCCTCGGCATGGAGGCCATCGACGCGGACGGCCTGGACAAGTACCGCAAGCGCGTCAGCCCGGACGAGAACTTCCGCGCCCTGGAGAAGGCCCGCAAGCTCGGCATCAACGTCGCCATCAACCTGATCGTCGACCCCGCGTGGGACGAGGAGCGCTTCCGCGTCGTCCGCGAGTTCGCCCTGGCCGTCCCGGAGATCGTGCACCTCACGGTCATGACGCCGTACCCGGGGACGGAGATCTGGCACACCGAGGCGCGCCGCCTGACGACCCGCGACTACCGGCTGTTCGACATCCAGCACGCCGTCGTGCCGACGAAACTGCCGCTGGAGGACTTCTACCGGGAGCTGGTCCGCACCCAGGCCGTCATCAACCGCAAACACCTGGGCCTGCGCACGGCCTTCGGCGCGATGCGGGTCCTCGGCGGCAACCTCGCGCGGGGACAGACGAACTTCGCACGCATGCTCTGGAAGTTCAACCGCGTCTACAACCCCGGCCGACAGCTGTCCGACCACCGCCGCGGCGTGCGCTACGAGCTGCCGCTGCCACCGGCCGTGGCCCGGCCGGAGATCGGGGACAGGCGCACGCTCTACGTGCACACCCGGCCGCCCGCCGCCGACCGGGCCGTGGCCGCCAAGGCGGCCCGGGAGCGGGCCGTCGTGGAGGGCCCGGTCGCCGGCGGGGAGCGGCAGGCCCCGGAGCCGGGCACCGAGCCGGCCTGAC
>NZ_JAKGCV010000471.1 GCF_021556455.1 Streptomyces fuscigenes
GACGGCGCCCGGTCCGGGGCCGTCGCCGCCCGTCTCGGCCTCCCCGGCGGGCGCGGGGACCCGGGCCTCGCCGTTCGCGCCGCGGCGCCGGTCACCGGGCGAGGACGCCTGGAGGGCCGTGCCGCCGGTCGTACGGAACAGTTCGTCGGCGCCGGGAAGACTCACTCGGCGTGACACCGGGCGAGCACCTCCCTGGCGAGCTGGCGATACGCGGCGGCGCCGACCGAGTTGGATGCGTACGTCGTGATCGGCTCACCGGCGACCGTGGTCTCCGGGAAGCGCACCGTCCGGCCGATGACCGTGTGGTAGACGTGCTCGTCGAAGGCCTCGACGACGCGCGCGAGCACCTCGCGGCTGTGGACCGTGCGGGAGTCGTACATCGTGGCGAGGATGCCGTCGAGCTCCAGCTCCGGGTTGAGCCGCTCCTGGACCTTCTCGATGGTCTCGGTGAGCAGGGCCACGCCGCGCAGCGCGAAGAACTCGCACTCCAGCGGCACGATGACCCGGTGCGCCGCGGTGAGCGCGTTCACCGTGAGCAGGCCGAGCGAGGGCTGGCAGTCGATGACGATGTAGTCGTAGTCCTGCATGAGCGGCTTGAGCGCGCGCTGGAGCGTCGACTCGCGGGCCACCTCGCTGACGAGCTGGACCTCCGCCGCGGACAGGTCGATGTTGCTGGGCAGCAGGTCCATGTTCGGCACTGCCGTCTTCAGCAGGACCTCGTCGGCCGCCATGCCCCGCTCCATGAGCAGGTTGTAGACGGTCAGGTCGAGCTCCATCGGGTTGACCCCGAGTCCGACCGACAGGGCACCCTGCGGGTCGAAGTCGACGAGCAGCACGCGCCGCCCGTACTCGGCGAGCGCGGCGCCCAGGTTGATGGTCGACGTGGTCTTGCCGACGCCGCCCTTCTGGTTGCACATCGCGATGATCTGCGCGGGGCCGTGGTCGGTCAGCGGGCCCGGGATCGGGAAGTACGGCAGCGGCCGGCCCGTGGGGCCGACGCGCTCGCGGCGCTGCCGGGCCGCGTCCGGGGCGAGCGTGGCCGCGTACTCGGGGTCGGGCTCGTATTCGGCGTCGGGGTCGTAGAAGTGCCCCTCGGGCACATCCTCGAAGTCGGCGAATGGGGTGGGCTCTCGGCTTCCCTCGTTGCCGGCCATGGCGTTCACGTGTTGGCCGTCCATCGTCTGGTGGGCTGTCGTCAGGTGGCTGGTGGTGGCGAAGGTGCGGACAGCGACGGAGCCGACAGCCTCGAAGCCGGACGGAGCACTCACGCCCGCCGCAGGCATTCCTGGTTGACCACCCCCGGGAGTAAATGTCGACTCATTCACAAGTCGTCTTACCTCCTTGGATGTGACCAGGAAACTTATCGATAGGTCAGCGTGGCACCATGCCGACGGTTGGCGACTCTATGGCGTGTCACCGCTCCGCAGCAACACAATCCGCCGGACCCGGCCCGATGTGTCGGCAACCGAACACCCCGGTGTCAAGGGCGCACGCCCCTCTCACCAAGGCACGGCGCACCGCCCGACCCCGCGAGCAAATCGGTATATTCGGGACCTTTGCCGCGTGTTGGCCGCGGGCGGGTCAGGCCAGGAAAGTGGCCAGATACACACCAGGGCCGGACCTTGCGGGGCAAGGTCCGGCCCGTGGAGCGACGTTGACGGTGCCGCTTGACGGTTCAGCCGAGGAGCGCGCCGAGTTCGACGTGGTCGAGCCCGTGGGCCTCCGCCACCTCACGGTAAACCACCTGGCCCTCATGGGTGTTGAGGCCCCTGGCCAGCGCCGCGTCGCGGCGCAGCGCCTCGCGCCAGCCGCGGTCGGCGAGCTCCACGATGTACGGGAGCGTGGCGTTGGTCAGCGCGTAGGTGGAGGTGTTCGGCACCGCGCCGGGCATGTTCGCGACGCAGTAGAAGACCGAGTCGTGCACGCGGAAGGTCGGCTCGGCGTGGGTGGTCGGCCGGGAGTCCTCGAAGCAGCCGCCCTGATCGATCGCGATGTCGACAAGGACACTTCCGGGCTTCATCTTCGCCACGAGTTCGTTGGTGACCAGCTTCGGCGCCTTGGCGCCCGGGATGAGCACCGCGCCGACGACGAGGTCCGCCGCGACGACGGCGCGCTCGAGCTCGTAGGCGTTGGAGACGATCGTCCGGACCTTCGTGCCGAAGATCCGGTCGGCCTCGCGCAGCTTGTTGATGTCCTTGTCGAGGAGCGTCACGTGGAAGCCCATGCCGACGGCGATCTGCGTGGCGTTCCAGCCGGAGACGCCGCCGCCGATGACGACCGCGCTGCCGGGCGCCGTGCCGGGCACCCCGCCGGGCAGCACGCCCCGACCGCCGGCCGAGCGCATCAGGTGGTACGCGCCGACCTGGGGGGCGAGTCTTCCGGCCACCTCGGACATGGGCGCGAGCAGCGGCAGCGCGCGGCCCGAGGTCTCGACCGTCTCGTACGCGACGGCGGTGGTGCCGGAGGCGAGCAGCGCGTCGGTGCAGGCGCGGGAGGCCGCGAGGTGCAGATAGGTGAAGAGGGTCTGGCCCTTGCGCAGGCGGTGGTACTCCTCCTCGATCGGCTCCTTGACCTTGAGCAGCAGGTCGGCGGCGGCCCAGACCTCGTCTGCCGTGGCGGCCACGGACGCGCCCGCCGCCGCGTACTCCGCGTCCGGGATGGAGGATCCGGCGCCGGCGTCCCGCTCGACGACGACCTCGTGGCCGCGGCGCACCAGCTCGTGGACGCCGGCCGGGGTGATCGCCACCCGGAACTCGTTGTTCTTGACCTCGCGGGGGATGCCGACCTTCACGTCGATCACGGTCCTTGCTTCGAAGGGGTACCTGCGGGAAAACACATACCCGGCGCATCGGCGCATCGCTCACCAACGGGCAGGAACGCGACATGGCGCAGTATCGGGCAACTCGCGGACAACCGCGGCACAGCCAGTTTAATGAAGGATTTGCAGCTGTCCAGCCTTGCAATGAAGGAATCTTCCGGAGCCCTGCTACGGAATTCGTAGGTCGGGGAGCCCCCAGGGTGCTGGGCTTCAGACAGGCGCCCCGTCGGGGCCCAGCAGGCGCTGCGCCCTGGCGCGGTGCAGCGACGCGGCGGCGGAATCCCCGGCCTGCCCCAGGATCTCCGCGAGGCGCAGGTGCAGGGCGGCCCGCAGCCGGTCGTCCTCGGCGAGGGCGGCCCACTCCAGGGCCTCCTCGCAGGTGCGCAGCGCGTCGTGGAGCCGGTCACCGAGTTCGAGCACCCGGGCCACTTCGCCCAACGCCGCCGCCACGCCCGCCAGATCGCCGAGCCGGCGGTGGCAGGCTACCGCCGCGCGCCACTCGCGCAGCGCCTCGTCGTACGCGCCGGACCGGGCGTGCACGTCGCCGAGCCGCCCGTACAGCCGCGCCTCGTCGGGGCGCTCGCCGCGGCTGAGGCGCTGCGCGAGGGCCCTGCCGTACCAGTCGGCGGCCCGGTGCCAGTCCTCCAGATCCTGGTAGGCGCCGCCGACGGATTCCATCGCGCGGCCGGTGGCGTAGTGGTCCCCGGCCCTGCGTCCGGCGTCGAGCGCGGCCCGGTAGCGGGCGAGGGCGCCGGTGGTCCTGCCGGTGCGCGCGTCCAGGTCGCCGATGTTCAGCAGGGCCGCGGCCTGCTCCCGGTGCAGGCCGCGCCGCCGTGCGACGTCGAGCACGAGGTGGTGCAGGCCGTAGAGGTCCGGCGCCGCGGCCTCCGTCCCGTCGTGCGCGGCCAGCGCGCGCACGAGGGCCGACACCAGCCGGCGGGCCAGCGTGTCGAGCTCGCCGTCGGCGACCGCGACGCGGGCGGCGGCCAGCAGCGCGGGACGGTTCAGCCGCAGCCAGGAGCCGGCGGCCTCCGCGTTCGGGAAGCGCAGCGCCCGGGGCAGCTCGGCGAGCTGCCTGCGGGCGGGCGAGCCCTCGGGCTCGGTGATCGCCCGGCAGGCCCGCAGCAGACGCACGGTCCGCTCCAGCATCCGCGCCCGCGCGAGGTGGCGCTCGCCGGGCCGGTCCTGGAGGTCCGTGCGCCCGCGCAGCAGCGGTACGAGGCAGCCCGGCAGCGCGTACCGGCCGTCGGCGCCGTCCTCCCGGCGTCCTGCGGGCACCCGGCCGGGACCGGCGGCGACCGGCGGGGCGGGGC
>NZ_JAKGCV010000472.1 GCF_021556455.1 Streptomyces fuscigenes
TGTCGGTGCCGCCGCCGTTGCCGGCGCTGGCCCCCGCCGTACCGCCGTTGTCGCCGGTTCCGCCGTCGGTCGTGGTGCCGTTCGACGTGCCGGTGCCGCCGTCGTCCGTGCCGCCGTCGTCGCCGCCGGCCGGCGGCGGCGAGGTGTCCGCCGGGCCGGACGGCTCGCCGCCGGTGTCGCCGGAGCCCGTGCTGCCGGTGCCGGTGGGCGCCGAGGGCTCGTCCGTCGGCTTCTGCTGCTGCGTGTGCGAGGGGTAGGGCTGGTTGCGGGAGGGCGTGTAGTCCGACGAGCCGTCGCTGCCGCCGGACGAGGAGTCGTCCGACTGCTGGTCGTCCTGAGAGGACTCGTCCTTGGGCGAGGGCGTGTCCGAGGCGTGCGAGTGCGACACGGACGGCGCCGGGCTCTTGTCGTCCGAGGTGTGGTTGTTGCCGGTCATGCTGTTGACCGCGAACGCGACGCCGCCGACGATCGCGACCAGCGCCAGCGCGACGAACAGCAGCATCTTGCCGCGGCCGCGTCCCCGCGCGCCGCCCGCGCCGCCCTCGTCGTAACCGGAGTAGCCGCCGTCGTTCGGGTTGGCCGCCGGCAGCAGCGGGCGCTGCGCCGTCTCCCCGTACGCGCCGTAGCCGCCCGCGCCGTATCCGGCACCCGCGCCCATCGCGGCGGTCGCCCCCACGCCGCCGAGCGCCGTCGTCGGCGCCGGGCCGTGCGAGTCGACGACGCCGGTGTTCCACGTGCCGGTGTATCCGCCCTGCTGCTGGAGCATCTGGAGCCCGTACTGGACGAGCCCGCGCATCTCCTCCGCGCTCTGGAAGCGGTCGTCGGGCTCCTTCGCCAGCGACCGCATCACCAGACCGTCCAGCTCCGGCGGGCAGTTCGCGGAGATCTCCGACGGCGGCACCGGGGTGTCCTGTACGTGCTGGTAGACCACGGACAGCGGGGTCTCACCGACGAACGGCGGCCGCTGCGCCAGCAGTTCGTACAGCAGGCAGCCCGTCGCGTACAGGTCGCTGCGGTGGTCGACCGCCTTGCCGAGCGCCTGCTCGGGGGAGAGGTACTGGGGCGTGCCCATGACCATGCCGGTCTGCGTCATCGTCGACTGCGCGCCGTGCAGGGCGCGGGCGATGCCGAAGTCCATGACCTTGACCGCGCCGGTGTCCGTGATGATCACGTTCGCCGGCTTGATGTCGCGGTGCACGATGCCGTGCTGGTGCGAGTACGCCAGCGCCTCGAGCACGCCGGAGACGATGATCAGTGCCTGCTCGGGAGGCGGGGCGTCCGCGTTGAGCAGCAGGTCGCGGATGGTGTGGCCCTCAACCAGCTCCATCACGATGTAGGGGACGGTCTGCCCCGCCATCGTGTCCTCGCCGGAGTCGTACACGGCGACCACCGCGTGGTGGTTGAGCCCGGCCACCGACTGCGCCTCGCGCGTGAAGCGCGCCTTGGCGACCGGGTCCTCGGCCAGGTCGGAGCGCAGCAGCTTGACGGCCACGGTGCGCCCGAGCCGTACGTCCTCGGCCGCGAACACCTCCGCCATGCCGCCGCGGCCCAGGCGGTGGCTCATGCGGTACCGGCCGTCGCCGACCAGCCCGCCGACGCCCCAGTTTTCCCCAGCATCCGGCGTTCCGCCGCCGCCTGCTTCGGGTTCGGGTGCCATCAGTCCTCGCCGTCGTCTTCTGTCCGCGGGTCGCCGCGGTCGTCCGCCGCGCGCTTCACGGTGCAAATGGAATGTCTCAAGGGGGCTGCGCCCGTCACGCTACAGGGTTCGCAGGACGTGCCTCTCCCGGACGGACCGGCCATCAAACCTGTTGCCGCGTACGCGACGCAAATCCCCGGTACTTCGTGTAACGCTTACGAGACGGTTGCTGTGCGTACGGTCACGGAAAGGGGATCCCTGCTTGACGTGTCTGCGCCCTCCGGCAGACTTGGCGCGTATACGGGGATCGGATGGCCGGTTTCCGCGAGGTTCTCACGACCGAGGTTCCACATCACGGCCGCGGCGCGCGCGTTGTCCAGGAGGTCCGCGCCGGCACACGGGGGTCCGGGGCTGCCTGGCGCCCCAGGGGGGAAGCACAGCCATGAGCCAGGACGGCGCGCAGGGAGAAGAAGCGGGGACGTCCCTCGCGGGCGGCCGCTACCAGCTCCGGAGCCTGCTCGGGCAGGGCGGGATGGCCTCCGTGCACCTCGCCTACGACTCGGCGCTCGACCGCCAGGTGGCGATCAAGACGCTCCACTCCGACCTCGGCCGCGAGCCGTCCTTCCGCGAGCGCTTCCGGCGCGAGGCGCAGGCCGTGGCCAAGCTGTCCCACCCCAACATCGTCTCCGTCTTCGACACCGGCGAGGACGTCGTGGACGGCGCGCCCGTGCCGTACATCGTCATGGAGTACGTGGAGGGGCAGCCGCTCGGGTCCGTGCTGCGGGCCGACATCGCGCAGTACGGGGCCATGCCCGAGGAGAAGGCCCTCAAGATCACGGCCGACGTGCTCGCGGCGCTCGAGACCAGCCACGAGATGGGCCTGGTGCACCGGGACATCAAGCCGGGCAACGTGATGATCACGCAGCGCGGTGTGGTCAAGGTCATGGACTTCGGCATCGCCCGCGCCATGCAGTCGGGCGTCACCTCGATGACGCAGACCGGGATGGTCGTCGGCACGCCCCAGTACCTCTCGCCCGAACAGGCCCTCGGCCGGGGCGTCGACGCGCGCTCCGACCTGTACTCGGTCGGCATCATGCTCTTCCAGCTGCTCACCGGCCGGCTGCCGTTCGACGCGGACTCCCCCCTCGCGATCGCCTACGCGCACGTGCAGGAGGAGCCGTCGGCGCCGTCCTCCATCAACCGGTCGGTCACGCGCGGCGCGGACGCGCTGGTGGCGCGTGCCCTGCGCAAGAACCCGAACGAACGCTTCCCGAGCGCCTCGGCGATGCGCGACGAGACGTCGCGGGTGCTGCCGTCCGCCGGGCAGGCCGGACCGCCGGTGATCGCGGCGGGGGCGCCGCCGCAGAACAGCGGCTCGGGCGTCGCGTCCGCCGTCTTCCCGCCGGTGGGCGGGGGACAGGCGCCGCCGGCCGCGCCGGGCCCCTACGGCACACCGCCCCCCTACGGTCACCCGGGACAGCCCGGCCCGTACGGCACGCCGGCCCCCACGGCGCCCCAGCAGGGCTACGGCTACCCGCAGGCCCACCCGGCGCAGCAGGGCGGGCTGCCGCCGACCCCGCCGCCGTACGCGACGACCCCCGGCCCGGCCTCCGCCGGCGGGGGCGGAGGCCGGGGGAAGACGCCGCTGGTCGTCGCGGCGGTGGTGGTCGCGCTCGCCGCGATCGGGGGCATCGTCTACGTACTCGGGCCGGGCAGCGGGGGCTCGCCGGACGCCAAGTCGTCCGGGGGAGCGACCAGCAGCGCCACCGCCACCGCCGGCGGCGGCAGCAGTCCGTCGGGCGCGGGCTACCGGCCCCCGGAGCCGAACCGGACGATGGAGGCGGACGCCTGCACGGACGCGTTCCAGGACTACGAGGACGCGAAGAAGGTCGACGCCCCGGACTTCCGCTACAAGGACATCCGCTCGGTCAAGGCCTGCATGAACAAGGTCGGCTGGTCGGTGAAGGAGTCGGACGTCGACAACGGCGCGTACGCGGACGGCCAGGTGGTGGAGCAGTACCCGGCGCCCGGCGACCCGGTCGACCCCAAGAGCCAGGTGTTCGACCTGAAGGTGTCGACGGGCAAGCCCGAATAACCCGAGCCCCCCGCCGGACCTGGGCCCCGGCGGCGGCCCTCCCGGCGCGCGGCCCCCGGCGTCCGCCTCCCGGCGCTCGGGGGGTGCGCCCGGCCGGAGGGGCCCCTCCCCGCGCCCGGCCGGGTGAAGGGGGGTTTATCCGCGGTTGCTCCGGATGCAGGTCGCGCCCCGGCGTGTGACGCTGGGTCGGTGATCCCGAGGCTGCGCGTCTCCTCCGCTTTCGCCGTCGTGTCGCTGCTGCTCGCCGCGCCCGTCGCGCGGGCGGACGGCCCCGCCGGGAGTCCCGACGGCTCGCCGGTGCCGCACGCCAGCTCGGGGCTCGCGGGTCGCCAGGCGGGTGAGGGACGCGACC
>NZ_JAKGCV010000473.1 GCF_021556455.1 Streptomyces fuscigenes
TGCTGGTGCTCGACGCGTCCGCCTCGATGTCGGTCCACTACGCGAGCGGCGCGGTCGCCGACGTCGTCGAACGTGCGGCGGCCGCCGCCCTGGCACTCGGCTCCGGCCGCATGCCGGCGTGGACCTTCGCCACCCACCCGGCCCGGCTGCCCGACTGCGCCGTGGACGGCGCCCTGCCCGAGTGGCTGCGGCTGCACGTGCGCGCGGGCCAGTTGGCGCTGCTGGGCAGGCCGCGGCGGCGCGCCCGGGGCCTGCACCCCGACCAGGTCGACATGCGCTGCGTGGGCGTGCGCAACGAGGAGCAGAGGGCGATCGCCCAGGTGCGGGCGTACGTACGCGAACAGCCCGCGCCGGGCCCGACGTTCGTCGTCTTCCTGACGGGCGGCGGCGTCCGCCGCGGCGCGGAGATCGGGCGGCAGTTGGCCGAGGGTGCCGGGGAGCCGGTGTTCTGGCAGTTCGTCGGACTCGGCCACGAGGCGGCCGGCGGCGTGCTCCCGCACCTCGGGACGCAGGAGAGCGGACGCGTCGCCAACACGGGCTTCCTCGTGCTGGAGGACGTGGCCCGTACGTCGGACGCGGAGCTGTACGACCGGCTGCTGAGCATGTTCCCGGCCTGGCTGGACTCGGCCCGGCGGGCCGGCGTCGTCGACTGAGGCGGGCCCCGCGCCCGCCGGGCCGCACGCGGCGCGGCGGGCGCCGGCGTGCCGTACGACCCCGCGCCGCTGCCGGTGCGACGCACGTCCCTGCCGCACTGTCGATGTGACGTGCACTCTGCCGTGCTGTCGGTGTGACGTGCACCCTGCCGCACTGCCGGTGTGACGCACGCCGCTGCCGCACTGTCGATGTGACGTGCGCCCTGCCGTGCTGTCGGTGTGACGTGCGCTCCCCGTGCGCTGTCGATGTGACGTACGGCTCAGCGCCTCGCACTGCCGGTGTGACGTGCGGATCCCCCCGTACGGCCGGTGCGACGCGCGACTCGGCGCCTCGCGCCGCCGGTGCGATGCCCCGTCCCGGGGGACTGTGCGGCACGCGCTGACGGTCGGGGCGCCGGCGGGACCGTGACGTCCGCCACAACCGGGGGCAGGGGGGTGACCCGCACCCGTCGAGGCCGTCGCGGAGGCCCTCGGTGGCCAGGACGCGCGCAGACGCCGGGGCCGGGACGCGCCGCAGGCCCGTCAGTATGCCTGACGGGCCCGCGGAGGGCCGACGGGCCCGCCGGTGTGTCCGGCGGGCCCGTCAGTGGTGCTGCGTGTGCCAGTGGCGCCTGCGCGCGTGGCGTGGGTCGGTCAGTACGGGCCGTTGACGTTGTCGATCGAACCGTAGACCGCGGCGGCGTAGTTGCACGCGGCGGTGATGTTCGCGACCGGGTTGTACGGGTCCATCGAGGTGCCCGACACGTGGTAGGTGAGGAAGGTGGGGTCGATCACCTGGAGCAGGCCCTTGGACGGGGTGCCCTTGGCCGCGTTGGAGTCCCAGTTGTTGATCGCCATCGGGTTGCCGGACGACTCCCGCATGACGTTGCGGTAGATGCCGTTGTAGGTGCCGGGGATCCCGTGCTGGGCCATGATGTCCAGCGACTGGCGGATCCAGCCGTCGAGGTTGTCCGCGTAGACCGGGGCGGCGGCCTTGACCGGGGCGGCCGTCTTGACCGCGGTGGTCTTCGCCGTGTCCTGGGTGTGGATCACGGTCTTGTGGGCGGAGCCGTTGGAGGCACCGCTCGCCGCGCCGGTGTGGCGGGCGACCGGGGTGTACTTGCCGTGCAGGTCGAGCTTCAGGCCCGGGTGGATCAGCGACGGGTTGGACCCGACCGCCTCGCGGTTGGTGTGGTACAGCCGCTCCCAGCCGCCGCGGAGCTTGTGGTCGGAGGCGATCTTCGAGAGCGAGTCGCCGGGGACGACGGTGTACGGGGAGTCGACGGCCTTCGTGGAGGCCGTGCGGACCTGCGCGGGGGCCTTCACGGCCTGGTGCGCCACGGACTGGGCGACCGGTGCGGCAGTGGCACCGGCGGCGGTCAGCAGAGGTACGGCGATCACCGCACCGCCCACGCCTGCGACCATGAGGCCGCGGGTCAGCGATCGGGGCATGGGACGACGGTGGCTGGCCTTTTTGGGCATGCTGAGTTCCTCTCCGTCGCCTGCGAGGTGAGCTGTCGGGTTCGGGCTGGAGATGCCCGGCCGCACGGATGCGGCTTGACCCCTAGCCGGTCCGCTTTCGCGGCTCGGCGACTTACCTGGGTCCCCCGCTCCTGCCGTATGGATGGGGTGAATGGTTGAGGTATCCGGACAGCGGCAGGATTCGGCGGTCTGTCCGGAATGACGAGAACGTAAGCGAAGACCTCACGGGGAAACAAGTTCGGAATTCGCTCAGCTATCCAACGAACGCTGACAGCGAGGAACAAACGGATCACTCGGCAGGCTTATGGAAACCCAACAGGCCCCGCACAGCGGCGAAATGGCCCGGCCTCCGGAGTTCACGATCCGACGCTTTGGTGACACACATCACGGAGAAGCCGGGCAACCCTCCAGCACAACACCCGCCAGAGAGCAACAAGTTACCCGAACACCCCAGAGGGGAGTTTCGGGATTAAGATGACCAAATCGCCCATAAGGTCACTTGTGATCAAGCGCGCCCGAGGAGCGCGGAGTGAGGTGAGGTCAGCGGTTCAGCAGTGCCGCACACGGCGTCCGCGACGCCTTTCGCCCACCCCTGGGTCCACCTGCCGAGGGTCCGGGTCCCTTTTCCGCGGCCGACTCCGGCCTCTCCATCTCGCGAACCGTTCCCCGCGTTCGTCCGGCTCCCCCTTCCTTTCCGCCGCGCCGCAACTCGCCCACCCGTTCACGATCACGCCCGCCGGCCCGCTCCCGGCATTGCGTGAATGGAATCGATCAGCGCGAAAAAGCGCGTCCGGCCCGGGCCGCCAATTCGCCCCTGAATTCTGACAGGCAATCACCATGCTTTCGGCGAAGAGGAATCGGAAAGGGCGGTCGGGCGGCCTTCTCCCGGGGCCGCCCGCCGCGTTCCTCCCAAACGCGCCCGCGCGAGGGGGACATGGCTCAGCCCGCCGTCTCCCGGCACCAGGCGAGTGCGAGCAGCAGTTCCGCGCGGACGGCCGCGTCGGACAGGTCGGCGCCCAGCAGCCGCTCCGCGCGCCGGACGCGGTGCCGGACGCTGTTGCGGTGCAGCCCGGTGACCCGGGCGGTGCGGTCCCAGCCGCCGTGGCACCCGAGCCAGACCCGCAGCACTTCGGTCAGTCCCGGCGCCGGCCCGTCGCCGCTCTCCGGCCCCTCCCCGCTCTCCGGCCCGTCGCGGGTCTCCGGCGCGTCGAGCAGGGGCGCCAGCGTCCGCCGGGCCCAGGCCGCCGCCCGGTCGGGGTCGACCGCAGCGCCGACACCGAGTCCGCTGTCCTCCCCGACCACGGGGCGGCCGGCGGCGGTGGCCCGGCGCAGCAGCAACTCGGCCTCGCGCTCGGCGGTCGGCAGCAGTTCCGGCGGTACGGGCCGGCTCGCGACCGCCAGCCAACCACCCTGCTCACGAAGCCGGTTGAGCTCCTCAAGGCCGGTGGCGGCGGAGACGACACCGCGCAGCGTGTCCCACTCGCCGGTGGCCGCCCCCTCGTCCACATCGGCGAGCGGTCCCGGCAGCGGGGCCCGCCGGCCCTCCGTGCGCACGCCGTCCGCGCCCGGGCCGCCCGTGGACGCGCTGCCCGTCCGCTCCCCGCCGGGACGCGTCCCGTCCGCACGCTCCGCCGCGTCCCCGGGGGACGCACCGCCGCCGGAGGGGCGCCGGGCGCGGATCACCCGGGCCCGCGGTGCCGCTCCCGCCGGGTCGCCGGGGGACCCGTCGCCACCGGACTCGCCGCCACCGAGCACGTCGGCCAGCAGATCCTGGGCCCTTCCCGGTATTGCCGGATCGTCGCCGAGCAGCAACAGGGCTGCCAGCGCGCCCTGTTGGCTCCCGCGCTGCTCCGTGTGCGCGAGCAGGCCGAGCAGGCCTGCCGCCAGGGCTCCCGCGCCGCGCCCGGTGGCGGAGGGCGGCTCTTCGCCGCCGATCAGCAGGACCGGCGGGCGCGCCGCCG
>NZ_JAKGCV010000474.1 GCF_021556455.1 Streptomyces fuscigenes
GACGCCCACGCGGTGGCCTGCGCGGGCCAGGCCGGTCCGGGACGCACGGGCTCCGCGGGCGCCGACGCGGTACGGGCGGCGGCGCGCACCGTGCTGGACCTCGGCGCGCGCACGGACCCGCCCCTCGCGCTCGACTACCTGGCACTGATCGACCCGGCGGACTTCACCGAGGTGCCCGACGACTTCACCGGCGAGGCGGTGCTCGCCGTCGCGGCCCGGGTCGGCACGACACGGCTGATCGACAACATCCCCCTGACTTTCGGAGCGGCGAGCGCATGAGCACCGGCGGCAGCAGGAGAGACACGGAGGGCGCGGCCGGCAGAGCAGGCGCCCCGAAGGGCATACGGCTCGCGGCGCCCGCGCCGGGCTGGTCGATCGAGGCGGACGTCGTCGTGGTGGGCTCCGGCGTCGCCGGGCTGACGGCCGCGCTGCGCTGCTGTGCGGCGGGGCTGCGCACCGTCGTCGTCACGAAGGCGCGCCTGGACGACGGGTCCACCCGCTGGGCCCAGGGCGGCATCGCGGCGACGCTCGGCGAGGGGGACACCCCCCAGCAGCACCTCGACGACACGCTCGTCGCGGGCGTGGGGCTGTGCGACGAGCAGGCCGTGGCGGCCCTGGTGACCGAGGGCGCGGCGGCGGTGCGGCGGCTCATCGACACGGGCGCCGCCTTCGACCTGGCCGCCGACGGCACGCTCGAACTCACCCGCGAGGGCGGCCACCACCGGCGCCGCATCGTGCACGCGGGCGGCGACGCGACCGGCGCGGAGGTGGCGCGCGCCCTCGGCGAGGCCGTGCGGACGACGGCGGTGCGGACGATCGAGAACGCGCTCGCACTCGACCTGCTGAAGGACGCCGACGGCCGCGCCGCGGGCGTCACGCTGCACGTGATGGGCGAGGGACAGCACGACGGCGTCGGCGCGGTCCGCGCCCCCGCGGTCGTCCTGGCGACCGGCGGCATGGGACAGGTGTTCGCCGCGACGACCAACCCGGCCGTGTCGACGGGCGACGGCGTCGCCCTCGCGCTGCGCGCGGGCGCGGCCGTCGCCGACGTCGAGTTCGTCCAGTTCCACCCCACGGTGATGTACCTGGGCGCCGGCCGCGAGGGCCAGCAGCCGCTGGTGTCCGAGGCGGTGCGGGGCGAGGGCGCGCACCTCGTCGACGCGGACGGCGTCCGCTTCATGGTCGGCGCCCACGAGCTGGCCGAACTGGCGCCCCGCGACATCGTCGCCAAGGCGATCACGCGGCGGATGCGCGAGCAGGGCGCCACGCACATGTACCTGGACGCCCGCCACTTCGGCCGCGAGATGTGGGAGACGCGCTTCCCGACGATCCTCGCGGCCTGCCGCGACCACGGCATCGACCCGGTGACGGAGCCGATCCCGGTGGCGCCCGCCGCGCACTACGCGTCCGGCGGCGTACGCACCGACCTGGCGGGCCGCACGAGCGTGCCCGGGCTCTACGCGTGCGGCGAGGTCGCCTGCACGGGCGTCCACGGCGCGAACCGGCTGGCGTCCAACTCGCTGCTGGAGGGCCTCGTCTTCGCCGAGCGCATAGCGGAGGACGTCGCCGCCGAGGCCGCCGCCCGGGGCCCGGCCCGTACGCCCGCCCCCGGCGGCACGCCCGCCCCGGCCGCGGAGCCGGGGACGGTGGTCGGCCTCGTCGACCCGGCCGCCCGCGTCCGGGTCCAGCGGACGATGTCGGAGGGCGCCGGAGTCCTCAGGTCCGCGGCCGGACTGGAGAGCGCGGCCGCCGGGCTGGAGGCCGTGGGCCCGGAGCCCAAGTCCGCCGAGCCCGGCGTCGAGGCCTGGGAGACCACGAACCTGCTGACCGTGGCCCGCGCCCTCGTCACCGCCGCGCGGTGGCGCGAGGAGACCCGCGGCTGCCACTGGCGCGAGGACTTCCCCGACCGCGACGACGCCCGGTGGCACCGGCACGTCGTGGTCCGCCTCACCCCCGACCTGTCCTTCGAGGTCTCCCGCACCGACGGTGCCGCCCTCGGCGACGCCGGTGACCCCGGCGGCGCCGGACCCGGCGCGGGCGCCCGCCCCCGATCCGCACCGCCGTCCGGTGCCGGCCTTCCCCCGGCCGGTCACCAGGACCCCCAGCCCCAGCCAGAACGCCCCCAGGGAGCAGCATCGTGAGCACGCCCGAAGACACCCCGCGTCCCGAGCCGGTGGCCGTGCCGCTGATCCACATCGGCGCGCCCGCCGCCGGCAGCACCTGCGGCCCGGACGGCTGCTCCTGCGCCGAGCCGGAGGACCTCGAGTGCGGGCTCGACCCCGCCCTCGCGGCGATCCTCGCGGACCTGGGCCTCGACCCCGTCCAGGTCGAGGACGTCGCGCACGTCGCCGTGCAGGAGGACCTGGACGGCGGCATCGACGTGACGACCGCGGCGACGGTCCCCGAGGACGCCGTGGCCACCGGCGACTTCACGGCGCGCGAGGACGGCGTCGTGGCCGGGCTGCACGTCGCCGAGGCGGTGCTCTCGGTCGTGTGCACCGACGACTTCGAGGTCGAGCGGCACGCGGCCGACGGCGACCGGGTCGTCGCGGGGCAGAAGCTGCTGAGCGTCACGGGGCGCACCCGGGACCTGCTGACGGCCGAGCGCAGCGCGCTGAACATCCTGTGCAGGCTCTCCGGCATCGCGACGGCGACCCGCACCTGGGCCGACGCGCTCGACGGCACCAAGGCGAAGGTACGCGACACCCGCAAGACCACGCCCGGCCTGCGGGCGCTGGAGAAGTACGCGGTGCGCTGCGGCGGCGGCGTGAACCACCGCATGTCCCTCTCGGACGCCGCGCTGGTCAAGGACAACCACGTGGTGGCGGCCGGCGGGGTCGCGGAGGCGTTCGCGGCCGTGCGGCGGCAGTACCCGGACCTCGCGATCGAGGTGGAGGTCGACACGCTGCACCAGCTGCGCGAGGTGCTGGACGCGGGCGCCGACCTGATCCTGCTGGACAATTTCACCCCGGAGGAGACGTCCGAGGCCGTCGGCATCGTCAACGGCCGCGCCTTCCTGGAGTCCTCCGGCCGCCTCACCCTCGACAACGCGCACGCCTACGCGGAGACCGGCGTCGACTTCCTGTCCGTGGGCGCGCTGACCCACTCCTCGCGCATCCTCGACATCGGCCTCGACCTGCGCGAGGCGGACGTGCCGGGGGCGGACGCCTGATGCTGCTGACCATCGACGTCGGCAACACCCACACCGTCCTCGGCCTCTTCGACGGGGAGGAGATCGTCGAGCACTGGCGGATCTCCACGGACGCCCGCCGGACCGCGGACGAGCTGGCGGTCCTGCTGCAGGGCCTGATGGGCATGCACCCGCTGCTCGGCATGGAGCTGGGCGAGGGGATCGAGGGCATCTCGATCTGCTCGACGGTGCCGTCGGTGCTGCACGAGCTGCGCGAGGTGACCCGGCGCTACTACGGGGACGTGCCGGCGGTCCTCGTCGAGCCCGGCATCAAGACGGGCGTGCCGATCCTGATGGACAACCCGAAGGAGGTCGGCGCGGACCGCATCGTCAACGCGGTAGCCGCCGTCGACCTCTACGGCGGGCCCGCGATCGTCGTCGACTTCGGCACGGCGACGACGTTCGACGCGGTCAGCGCACGCGGCGAGTACACGGGCGGGGTGATCGCGCCCGGCATCGAGATCTCCGTGGACGCGCTCGGCGTCAAGGGCGCGCAGCTGCGGAAGATCGAGCTGGCCCGGCCCCGCAGCGTCATCGGCAAGAACACGGTCGAGGCGATGCAGTCGGGGATCGTGTACGGCTTCGCGGGCCAGGTCGACGGCGTCGTCACCCGCATGGCCCGCGAGCTGGCGGAGGACCCCGAGGACGTCACGGTCATCGCGACCGGCGGCCTCGCGCCGATGGTGCTGGGGGAGGCGTCGGTCATCGACGAGCACGAGCCGTGGCTGACCCTGATCGGCCTGCGCCTCGTCTACGAGCGCAACGTGTCCCGGATATAGGGGCGGGGGCGGGACGGGGCCGCGTGCCCTCGGCGGTGGCGGTGCCGGAGGCGTGGCGGGGGCGGGGCCCCGTGGCCGTGCCCCTGTCACGGGCGGGGCCCGCGG
>NZ_JAKGCV010000475.1 GCF_021556455.1 Streptomyces fuscigenes
CCGGGGCAGCCGCTCGGCGAGGGGCGCCCCGGCCGGCCGGCACGTGCCGCCGTGCCGCCGGCGCCCTGAACGGCCGCTCCGGGGCGGACCCGTTCACCGGGCGGCGGTCCCCCAGGGGACCGCGCGGCACTCGGGCGACGGGTCCGGGCACTCAGGCCCCTCTGCGTACGGGTACTCAGGCGCCGGGCGCCCGGGGGCGCGAGGGTGGAGGTCCGCACGCACCCACGGCACCGGGAGACCCGACATGGCCGCCACCCGCCGGCACCCCTTCACCGCGGCGCTCCGCCGCGCCCTGCTGCACCCCGTCGCTCTCGCCTACCTGGCCGTGGTGGCCGCCGTCTGGGCGTGGGTGGCCGCCGACGTGCTGTTCGTGACGCATCAGGACGCGAGCCTGTCGGGGGTGTGGGCCTTCTTCGTCACGGCCCCGAGTTCCCTGCTGTTCGTGCTGCTGCCCGGCCCCCTGCCGTGGGTCGGCCTGGTCGTCGCGGCGCTCCTGCAGGCCGCGCTGCTGGGTGCCGCCGCCGGCCGCGCGCCCCTGCGCCCGCGCGGCGGCGGGGCGGGACGCGCGGGCCGGTGACGGCGGGCCGGCCGGGCCGGCCGAGGTGACGGCGTCAGCCCTCGAAGCCTCCTTCCGCGAGGATGGCGTCGATGCGCCGGCGGTGCGCCTGCTCCCAGTCGTCGAGGGACTGCGCCTCCTCCTTCGCGAGCCTGCGCCGCGCCTCGGGCAGGAGTTCGGCCGCCCGCCCACCCGGGACGACCACGACGCCCTCCTCGTCGGCCACCACGACGTCCCCGGCGCGGACGAGTACGCCGCCGCAGCGGACCTCGCCGCCGAGCGGGGTCACGGCCTTCTTGGTCCCCGGGATGGGGATCACGCCCCGGGCGTACACGGGGAAGCGGGCCTCGGCGACCTCGCCCACGTCGCGGATCACGCCGTCGAGGACGAATGCCGCGACGCCCCGGCGCTGCGCCACGGCGCACACGTTGCCGCCGGCCAGCGCGTAGTCGAGGTCGCCCGACTCCACGACGACGACGGAGCCGGGCCCGGCGCGGTGGATCGCCGCGTGCAGCATGAGGTTGTCGCCGGGAGGGCAGCGGACGGTGAAGGCGGGGCCGGCCACGCGGGGACCGCCGGACCACAGCGGCCGGATGCCGATGTCCATGACCTGCTCGCGGCCGAGAAGATCGGCGAGCGTGGTGGTGGGAACGGAGCCGAAGCCGGTGGCGTCCTCGTTCATGGTCTGCATCCGCCTTTCGCCAGGGAGTCGGCGCACGCGCCGGCACGGAGCACACGCCGGCACGGGGCACGGCGCGGCGTGCGCGATCGTACGTGAGGAGCCGCGCGGACGGGCGGGGAAGAGCGCCGCTGTGATCGTGGTCCCAGTCGCATAACACTCGGCCCACGTGCCCCCGCGGCACCGTAGAGTTCGAGGCACACAGGGTTTTGAACTTGTTCAAGATCCGGGGGGACCCGGGGGGAGTGAGGCTGCGCCGTGCGCGGTGGAGCGAAGATGGGCATAGTCGGCGGGGCGTTCGCCGTCGTCGCGGGGGGCGTCGCCTGGGGAGGCCTGAACCTCTACAACGGCCTGACCGGCGGCTCGGACGGCTCCGATCCGGGCCTGGTGAGCCAGGCCGCCCCGCGCAGCGCCGCACCGGTGCACGACGACAAGCCGCTCACGGCGGCCGAAGTCAACAGCACGGCCAAGAAGTTCCTGACCGCCTGGGCCAAGGGCACGAGCCCGCAGGACGCGGCCGGCCTCACGGACGCGGCCACCGAGGCCGAGCCGTACTTCGCCGACTTCCGCGACTCCGCGCACGTCACGAAGGCCGTCATCACGCCGGACACCGTGAGCGGCACGACCGTGCCGTTCAGCGTGCACGCGACGGTCTCGTACCACGGCACCTCCAAGCCCTGGGTGTACCGCTCCCAGTTGACGGTGGTGCGCGGGGCCGCCGGGCAACCGCTGGTGCAGTGGTCGCCGGCCGTCGTGCACCCGGACCTGACCGACACCACGACGCTGGTGACGGACGCGGGCGCGCCGCCGCCCGTCGAGGCCGTCGACCGGACCGGGAGGGCACTCGACGCCAAGGAGTACCCGTCCCTCGGGCCCGTCCTCACCGCCCTGCGCGAGCGGTACGGCAAGCAGGCCGGCGGCAGCCCGGGCGTCACGCTGCGGGTCGAGGACCGCGACGACGGCTCCGGTACGGGCCAGGACGGCGCCGCACGGGTCCTGCTGACGCTGTCCAAGGGCCGCCCCGGCAAGGTGCCCACGACGATCGACCCGCGCGTCCAGGCCGCCGCGGAGTCCGCGGTGCGCAAGTACACCAACGCCTCCGTCGTGGCGGTCCGGCCGAGCACCGGCGACATCCTCGCCGTCGCCAACCACCGCGCGGACGGCTTCAACGCGGCGCTCCAGGGAGCCCAGGCACCCGGCTCCACCATGAAGATCGTGACGTCCGCCCTCCTGATGGAGAAGGGGCTCGCCTCCCCCGACCAGCCGATGGAGTGCCCGCCGACGGCGACGTACTACGGGCGCACGTTCCACAACGAGGACTCGTTCTCGCTCAAGCAGGGCTCGACGATGCGCGACGCGTTCGCGCAGTCCTGCAACACCGCCTTCATCAAGCTGATCGACGACACCAAGGACGACGCCGGTCTCAGCAAGGAAGCCGGGGAGGTCTTCGACCTCGGCAACAACAACTGGAAGACGGGCGTCGTGTCGTTCGACGGCAAGGTGCCCGCCGAGACGGGCGGCGAGGCGGCGGCCGAGTACATCGGCCAGGGCACGGTGCAGATGAACGCCCTCGACATGGCGTCCGTGACCGCGACGGTCCGGGCCGGGGTCTTCCACCAGCCCGTGCTCGTCCCGCAGTCCTTCGACCACCGCCAGGTGGCGACCGCGCGGCGGCAACTGCCCGCATCCGTCGCGCAGTCGATCGTCGGGATGATGCGCACGACTGCGGTGAGCGGCACCGCCGCGAACGCCATGGCGGGTCTCGGCGGCGACAAGGGCGCGAAGACGGGTTCGGCCGAGGTCGACGGGCAGGCCGTCTCCAACAGCTGGTTCACGGCGTTCCAGAACGACTGCGCGGCGACCGCCGTCGTCGACGCGGGCGGGCACGGCGCCGATGCCGCGGGCCCGCTGGTGGCGTCGGTGCTGGCAGCGGACTGACCCGCCGCCGAACGCCTCGGCGCGGCGTGCCGGGCGCCCAGCCCAGCCAGCCGGGCCGCACCAGGCCCGTCTCGTAGGCGAGGACGACGAGTTGGGCGCGGTCACGGGCTCCCAGCTTCACCATCGTGCGGCTGACGTGCGTCTTCGCCGTGAGCGGGCTGACCACGAGCCGCCGGGCGATCTCGTCGTTCGTCATGCCGATGCCCACCAGGGCCATCACCTCGCGCTCGCGTTCCGTGAGGGTGTCCAGGCCGCCGGTCGCCGCGGGCGACTTGGAGCGCGACGCGAACTCCTCGATGAGCCGGCGCGTCACCCCGGGCGACAGCAGTGCGTCCCCCGCCACGACCGCCCGTACCGCGCGCAGGAGTTCGTCGGGCTCGGTGTCCTTGACGAGGAACCCGGAGGCGCCGGAGCGGATCGCCTCGAAGACGTACTCGTCCAGCTCGAACGTCGTCAGCATCA
The DNA here is from genome assembly GCF_021556455.1 of Streptomyces fuscigenes. Classification (GTDB taxonomy): domain Bacteria; phylum Actinomycetota; class Actinomycetes; order Streptomycetales; family Streptomycetaceae; genus Streptomyces; species Streptomyces fuscigenes. Next base: position 3,636 of record NZ_JAKGCV010000475.1, read on the forward strand.
CGACGCGCACCCCGTCGAGCGCGGCGTCGGAGGTGACCGCCCGGGTCGCGGCGAGCCCGTCGAGCACCGGCATCCTGATGTCCATCAGGACGACGTCGGGCCGCAGGTGCCGCACCTGGCGCACCGCCTGGTCGCCGTCCGCGGCCTCCCCCACCGCCTCGATGTCCGGCTGGGCGTCCAGCAGGGCGCGGAAGCCCGCCCGCACGAGGGCCTGGTCGTCGGCGAGCAGGACCCGTATCACTGGTTCTCCCGAGGGGGTGTCGGTCGTGGCGCGTCCGGACCGTCCGGCGCGTCGTGGTCTTCCGGGTCTCCGGGGCCTCCCGGCTCTCCGGGGGCGGCCGGCCCGTCCGGGCCCGGTGGCGCGCACGGACGCTGCCCGCGTGCCGGACCCGGGACGCGCGGGGCGACGGGCGGGCGGGGCCCC
>NZ_JAKGCV010000476.1 GCF_021556455.1 Streptomyces fuscigenes
GGACGAGCCGGAGGCGGCCGACGGGTCGTACGTGCCGGGCGTGCCTGACGCATCAGGCGTGCCAGGGGCGTTCGAAGTGGTGGACGTTCCGGGCGTCTCCGGCTGCTCCAGCGAGCCCGACGGCGCGACCGGGCCCAGGACGTCCCCGCGCCGCGTCCCTCCGGGTCCGGCCGGGACGCGGGCAGCCAGTTCGGCGCCTTCCACCGCTCGCGCCACCCGCAGCAAGGACCTTCCGACCCCTCCCAGGAATCGTGAGAGCACGCATGCAGACCACAGACAGCAGCCTGACCTGGCTCCTGGAGAACCTGCTGGACCGCACCCCGGGCACCCGGCACGCCCTGGTGCTCTCGCGCGACGGGCTCAAACTCTGCTGGAGCCGCTACCTGACCGTCGACCAGGCGGACCAGCTCGCGGCGATCTGCTCCGGCATCCAGGCCCTGGCGCAGGGCGCGTCGGTGGAGTTCGGCAACGGCAGCGGGGGCGTGCGGCACTCGATGACGGAGTTCCACGGCGGGCTCCTGTTCATCGTGGAGGCGGGCGACGGAGCCCACCTGGCCGTGGTCGCGGAGGACGGCGCCGACGCCGGTCTGGTCGGGCACCAGATGACCGAGATGATCGAGCAGATCGGGGACCACCTGCGGGCGGAGCCCCGCGCGGCGGCGGGCGAGAACCGCACGTGATGATCCGCAAGCCCGTCGACATCGGCTTCCCCGACCGCCTCTACATGGTCACGGGCGGCCGCAGCCGCGCCGACGACACCACGTTCGACCTCGTCACGCTCATCGTCAGCGAGAGCGCGCCGACCGCGGGGCTCCAGTCGGAGCACGTGCGCATCCTGGAGCTGTGCCGCCATCCGACCGCGGTGGTGGAGGTCTCGGCCGAGCTGCGGATGCCGGTGACCGTGGTGCGGATCCTGCTCGCCGACCTGCACGCCATGGGCCGCATCAGCGCCCGCCATCCCCACGGCTCCCGCCCGGCCGCCTCACTGCCCGACTCCGTCCTCTTGAAGGAGGTGCTCCATGGACTCCGCAACCTCTGAACTCCCTGCCCGCATGCCGCTGGACGACGCCGCGGAAACCGGCCTGAAGATCGTCGTGGTGGGCGGCTTCGGGGTGGGCAAGACCACCCTCGTCCGCTCGGTCAGCGAGATCCGGCCCCTCAACACCGAAGAGGTCATGACCCAGGCCGGTGTCGGCGTCGACGAGACGGACGGCCTGGTCACCAAGACCACCACGACCGTCGCCTTCGACTTCGGCCGCATCAGCCTGAACGAGCGGATGGTGCTGTACCTGTTCGGCGCGCCCGGGCAGGAACGGTTCTGGTTCCTGTGGGACCGCCTGTTCTCCGGCACGCTCGGCGCCGTCGTCCTGGTCGACACGCGCCGCATGAGCGACTCCTGGTACGCGGTCGACCGGCTGGAGCACCACCGCACGCCGTTCGTCGTCGCGGTCAACCGCTTCGACGACGACGCGTCGTCGTTCTCGCTCGACGAGATCCGGCAGGCGCTGTCGCTCTCCGACGACGTGCCGCTGATCGACTGCGACGCCCGGGTCCGCTCGTCCGGCAAGCGCGTCCTGATCACCCTCGTCGACCACCTCTACGAACTGGCCATGGCCCGGGAGATGACACCATGACCGACTCCGTGCCGGGTGCGCCCGACGGCGCCCCGCCCCCCGCCTGCCCCGCCCACGGGCCGGCGGTGCGCCTGAGCGGCCTCGCGTACCAGCAGACTCCCTCGGAGCTGTACCGGACGCTGCGCCGGGACCACGGCCCGGTCGCGCCGGTCCTGCTGGACAACGACATCCCGGCGTGGCTGGTCCTCGGCTACAACGAGGTGTCGTACGTGACGGGCAACGACGAGCTGTTCGCGCGCGACTCCCGGCGCTGGACGCGGTGGGACGAGATCCCGCCGGACTGGCCGCTCTTGCCCTATGTCGGATACCAGCCGTCGGTGCTCTTCGTGGAGGGCGCGGAGCACCGGGTGCGCGCCGGCGTCATCAGCGAGGCACTCGACGCGGTGGACCAGATGGAGCTCGCGTCGATGTGCCAGTCCATCGGCCACGCACTGATCTCGGCCTTCGCCGGCAGTGGCCGGGCGGAGCTGATGGAGGGGTACGCGCACCCGGTGCCGATGCACGCCATCGTCCGGCTGTGCGGGATGCCGGCGGGCGGTCTCGACACCGAGAACCTGGTGCGGGACCTGCGCCTGTCACTGGACGCCCACGAGGGCGAGGACCCGGTGGCCGCGTACGGGCGCGTGCAGGCGCGCATCGAGCAACTGGTGAAGGAGAAGCGGGCCCAGCCGGGCGACGACGTCACCTCGCGCATGCTCAGGCATCCCGCGGGGCTGTCCGACGAATCGGTCGTGCAGGACGTGATCACGATCATCGCGGCCGCCCAGCAGCCCACCGCCAACTGGATCGGCAACAGCCTGCGCCTGCTGCTGACGGACGACCGGTTCGCGACGACCGTGGCGGGCGGCAAGCTCAGCGTCGGCCAGGCGCTGAACGAGGTGTTGTGGCTGGACACCCCGACGCAGAACTTCATCGGCCGGTGGGCGGTGCGCGACACGCAGCTCGGCGGCCGGGGGATCAAGGCGGGCGACTGCGTGGTGATGAGCTTCGCCGCGGCCAACACCGACCCGGGGGTGTGGCCCGAGGGACATGTGGGGGCCGAGAACTCCGCGCACCTCTCGTTCAGCAACGGGGAGCACCGCTGCCCGTTCCCGGCGCCGCAGCTGGCCGAGGTGATCGCCCGCGCCGCGGTGGAGACGCTGCTGGAGCAGCTGCCGGACGTGGTGCTCGGCGCGGAGCCGTACGAGCTGCGCTGGCGGCCCTCGATCTGGATGCGGGGGCTCGCGGCGCTGCCGGTGGACTTCACGCCGGTCCTGCAGTGAGGCCGGTCGAGGCGCTCGCGGGAGACCCCGGGCCCGCGCGTCCCGGGCAGTCCGCGAGCACCCGGGTGCCATGAGCCCGCGCGTCACCGTGCGGGGGCCGGCCCGGGCGTCAGGCGCCCAGGATCTCCACGTTCACGTCCGCCGGGTAGCCCGTCGTCGGGCCGGTGCGGCGGGCGAACTCCTTGACACCCGCCAACTGGCGCTCGCCGAAGCGGAAGTCCAGCGTCGTGAAGTACTGCTCCAGCAGCGCCGCGTCGAACGACTCCCAGCGCGCGGCCTGCTCGGCGACCTTCGTGACCTCTTCGAGCGAGACGTCGCGCGACTCCAGGAAGGCGCGGTGCACCTGCCGGACGGTCTCGGGCTCGCGCGCCAGGTACTCCTTGCGGGCCGCCCAGACGGCGAAGACGAACGGGAGGCCCGTCCACTGCTTCCACATGGCGCCGAGGTCGTGGACCTGGAGGCCGAGGCGGGGCGCGTCGTGCAGCGAGGCGCGCAGGGCGGCGTCGCCGATCAGGACGCCGGCGGGGGCCTCCTGCATCATCAGGCCGAGGTCCGGCGCGCAGCGGAAGTACTCGGGGGTGACGTGGTGCGCGTCCGACAGCAGGAGCTGGGCGAGGCGCACGGCCGTGCGGGAGGTCGAGCCGAGGGCGACCTTCTGCCCGTCGAGCTGGTCGAGCGGCACCTGCGACACGATCACGCAGGACATCACGTCCCCGTCGCAGCCGACGGCCACGTCGGGGAACGCGACGAGCTGGTCGGCGTTGCGGAGGTACTCCACGAGGCTGATCGGGGCGATGTCCAGCTCGCCCCGGACCAGCTGGTCGTTCAGCTTGTCAGGGGTGTCCTTCGTGAGCTCCAGATCGAGAAGGGTTCCGGTCCTCGCGAGGCCCCAGTAGAGGGGCAGGCAGTTGAGGAACTGGATGTGGCCGACGCGCGGCCGGTTTCGGCGGTGACCGGCCCCGGCGGGTCCTGTGGCTTCCTGGGCTGCTGTGTTTTCTTCTGGAGTGTCCACATCGTGAGGCTAGCCCCGGGGGGTCCGCCCGGTGGGCGCGGGGCCGCGATCCACGCCGCCCGCGGCCGGCGGCGGGCCGCCGTACGGGGGACGGGAGGCGCGGCGGGAACGGCACGGTCCGGATCGCTTCCGCGGCGCCGCCCGCCGG
>NZ_JAKGCV010000477.1 GCF_021556455.1 Streptomyces fuscigenes
ACCGCCCTGGAGCTCTACAACGCGGGCGCGATCGCCGCCGCCGCCGTCCGCCGGGCCGGGGCACGGGGACGCCCCGCACGGGGGACGCGCTCAGTCGCCCGTGCCCGCCAGCCGCTCCCTCAGCTCGACCTTGCGCACCTTCCCGCTCACGGTCATCGGGAAGGACGCCACGACCTCGACCCGGTGCGGCACCTTGTAGTGCGCGAGGCGCTCGGCGCAGTACGCGGCGATCTCCTCCCCGTCGGGCGGGTCGCCGGGGTCCCGGGGGATGACGCAGGCGACGACCTGCTCGCCGTAGCGCTCGTCGGGCACCCCGACCACCTGCACGTCGGCGATCTTCGGGTGCGCGTACAGGAACTCCTCGATCTCCCGGGGATAGACGTTCTCGCCTCCCCGGATGATCATGTCCTTGATGCGGCCGACGATCTGGACGTAGTCGTCGTCCCGGACGACCGCGAGGTCGCCGGTGTGCATCCAGCGGGCCGCGTCGACCGCTTCGGCGGTGCGCTCCGAGTCGTCCCAGTACCCGAGCATCACGCTGTATCCGCGGGTGCACAGCTCGCCCGCCTCGCCGCGCGGCAGGGTGACACCGCTCGCCGGGTCGACCACCTTGACCTCGATGTGCGGCAGCGCCCGCCCGACCGTGCCCGTGCGGCGCTCCAGGTCGTCCTCGCGCCGCGTCTGCGTGGAGACCGGGGAGGTCTCGGTCATGCCGTAGCAGATGGACACCTCGCGCATGTTCATCCCGGCGACGACGCGCTTCATCACCTCGACCGGGCACGGCGAGCCCGCCATGATCCCGGTGCGCAGCGAGGACAGGTCGTAGGCGGCGAAGCCGGGCAGGTCGAGTTCGGCGATGAACATCGTCGGCACGCCGTAGAGCGAGGTGCACTTCTCCTCCTGCACCGCGCGCAGCGTCGTGTCCGCGTCGAAGGACGGCGCCGGGATCACCATGCACGCGCCGTGCGAGGTGGCCGCCAGGTTCCCCATGACCATGCCGAAGCAGTGGTAGAACGGCACGGGCAGGCAGATCCGGTCCTGCTCGGTGTACGCGACCGTCTCCCCCACGAAGTAGCCGTTGTTGAGGATGTTGTGGTGGGAGAGCGTGGCGCCCTTCGGGAAGCCCGTGGTGCCCGAGGTGTACTGGATGTTGACCGGGTCGTCGCAGGACAACGCGGCTTCCCGGGACGCGAGTTGTTCGGACGTCGCCCCGTCCGCCGCCGCCACCAGCGCGTCCCAGCTGGGATCGCCGATGTAGTGGACCGCCCGCAGGTCCGGGCACTGCGCCCGCACCTCCTCCACCATCGCCCGGTAGTCGCTCGTGCGGTGCGTCAGCGAGGCGACCAGCAGGGAGATGCCCGACTGCCGGAGCACGAAGCCGACTTCGTGCGAGCGGTAGGCCGGGTTGAGCGTGACCATGACGGCCCCGACCCGCGCCGTCGCGTACTGGACGAGCACCCACTCGGGGCAGTTGACGGCCCAGATGCCGACCCGGTCGCCCTTCTCCACGCCCGAGGCCAGCAGGGCGAGCGCGAGGCGCTCGACGTCCGCGCCGAAGCGCGTGTAGGTCCAGCGGCGCCGGGACGCGACGTCGACGAGTGCCTCCCGCTCGCCGTGGGCGGCGACGGTCCGGGCCAGGTTCGCCCCGATGGTGTCGCCCAGCAGGGGCGTGGTGCCGGTGCCGTGGACGTACGAGGGCACGGCCGGGGCGGCCGGAGCGCCCGGCGCGTGCGGGGCCGCCGGGACGGCGCCCTCGCGGGGCGCCGTCACGCGAGGTCTCCCTCGGAGTACTCCTCGGCGGAGCCGGCGGCGGTGCGCTCGCGCAGCTCGATGCGGCGGATCTTGCCCGAGACGGTCTTCGGCAGCTCCGCGAACTCCAGCCGCCGCACCCGCTTGTAGGGCGCCAGCACCGCGCGGGAGTGCTCGAAGAGGACCTTCGCCGTGTCGGGGCCCGGCTCCCAGCCCTCGGCGAGGACCACGTACGCCTTCGGCACGGCGAGGCGCAGCGGGTCCGGGGCGGGCACGACCGCGGCCTCGGCCACCGCCTCGTGCTCCAGCAGGGCGCTCTCCAGCTCGAACGGGCTGATCTTGTAGTCGCTGGCCTTGAAGACGTCGTCGCTGCGGCCCACGTACGTGATGTAGCCGTCGGCGTCCCGGGCGCCGATGTCGCCGGTGCGGTAGTACCCGCCCGCCATCGCCTCGGCCGTGCGCTCCGGGTCGCCGTTGTATCCGGTCATCAGGCCCACCGGCCGTTCGGCCAGCACCAGGCTGATCTCGCCCTCGGAGGCGCCCGGTTCGCCGGTCACCGGGTCCAGGAGCTCCACGGTGAAGCCGGGCAGGGGCCGGCCCATCGAGCCCGCCTTGACCAGCTGGCCGGGCGAGTTGGCGACCTGGACGGCCGTCTCGGTCTGGCCGAACCCGTCGCGGATGGTCACGCCCCACTCGCGCCGTACGGTCTCGATGACCTCCGGGTTCAGCGGCTCCCCCGCGGCCACGACCTCGCGCGGCGGGGTGCGCAACTGCTTCAGGTCGGCCTGGATCAGCATCCGCCAGACGGTGGGGGGCGCGCAGAAGCTGGTGACGGCGGAGGCGTCCATCTCGGCCATGAGCCGGGCCGCGTCGAAGCGGGTGTAGTTGTGGATGAAGACCGTGGCCTCCGCGTTCCACGGCCCGAACAGGTTGGACCAGGCGTGCTTGGCCCACCCCGGCGAGGCGATGTTCAGGTGCACGTCGCCGGGCTTCAGGCCGATCCAGTACATCGTCGCCAGGTGGCCGATGGGGTACGAGACGTGCGTGTGCTCCACGAGTTTGGGGCGGGCGGTGGTGCCCGAGGTGAAGTAGAGCATCAGGGGGTCGTCCGCGGCCGTCGGCCCGTCCGGCTCGAACGCGTCGGGCGACGCGAGGGCGTCCGCGTAGTCGTGCCATCCGGCCGGGGCCGCGCCGCCCGCACCGCCCGTGACGGCGATGCGCGTGTAGTCGCCGGGCACGCCCTCGAACTTGGGGGCGTCGGCGGCCCGGGCGATCACGTGCCGGGCGCCTCCGCGCTCCACGCGGTCGCGCAGGTCGAGGGTGCCCAGCAGCGGCGTCGCGGGGATGACGACGGCCCGCAGCTTCATCGCGGCGAGCGCGGTCTCCCACAGCTCGACCTGGTTGCCGAGCATGACCACGATCCGGTCCCCCGCCCGCACGCCCCGCGCGCGCAGCCAGTTGGCCGCACGGTTGGAGCGGGCGGCCATGTCGCCGAACGTGCACAGCGTGCGCGAGCCGTCCTCCTCGACGATGTGCAGGGCCGGCCGGCCGGTGTTGGCCGGGTCGGCGGCGATCCGGTCGAACCAGTCGAGGGCCCAGTTGAAGCGCTCCGGGCGGGGCCAGACGAAGCCGTCCCGGGCGGCCCGGTAGTCCTCCCGGTGGGCCAGCAGGAAGTCGCGGGCCGCCCGGAACTGCTGGTGCGCATCGCCCGCCTGCGGGAGTGGACCTGTCGTGCCGCCTGCCGTCATGTGGTGCCTCCTCGTCGCCGGCGCTTGCGCCGGACCCCTGCCCGCATCGTGCAATCAGTGATACAGGTCTCACCACCCCCGGACGGGGGTGACGCGGAAAACCCTGGAGGTTCGGACAGGTGGCGAGCAGGGGCGAGTCGCACGAGATCCGGTCGGCGCTGGCCGGGCTGCGCAGGGCGGCGGGGCTGCCCGTCGCGTTCGGCGGGCTGCTGCACGATCCGACCGGGCTGCGGCTCACGGAGCTGACGGGGGCCGCCACGCCGGTGCTGCGCGGGCTGCGGATCTCGTCGGGCAACGGCGTGGGCGGCCGGGCGGTGGCGCTGGCCAGGCCCTGCGCGGTCGCGGACTACGCGGCGGCGCGGCACATCAGCCACGAGTACGACGCCGCCGTCGCGGCGGAGGGGCTGCGGTCCGTCGTCGCGGTGCCGGTGATCGTGGCGCGGCGGGTGCGGGGCGTGCTGTACGGGGCGCTCCTGTCGCGGGAGACCGCGCTGTGAGCGCGCTCTCCTGGCTGAACGGCGAGGCGTTCACCGCCTTCGGCCAGCACATCCTGT
>NZ_JAKGCV010000478.1 GCF_021556455.1 Streptomyces fuscigenes
GGCTGGGCCCGGGGCCCGGCCGCATCCACGCGTGAACCGTCCTGCGCTCCGCCGGCCGCGCGGCCGGGCGCTCAGCCGCCCGCGCGGACCCTCGGGACCTGCGGCGTGTGCCGCCAGGGCACCATGGGCCGGCGTGCGAGGCCGGGGCGGGCGGGGCTGGGCTGCCAGGCTCGGCCCGGGCGCAGCAGGGCGCGTATGGGGCGCCAGAGCGCGTCGGCATCGCTCGGGCACTGCGGCGTGGCCCGCCACAGCAGGCCCTCGGGGTGGTGCAGGACCGCGGTGACCTCGTCCGGGGTCGGCGGCTCGGCGTTGCCCCGGAGGTAGACGGCCCGCAGGCCGAGATTGCGGAGCCGGGTCAGGGCCCGCGCCCGGTTCTGCGCGTGCACCAGGACGCGTACGGTGCCCCCCTCGGCAGCGGGTCTCGGCACCGTCAGGGCCACCACCACTCTGCCGTTCGGGAGCCTGCTGAAGCCTCCGCCAGCCATGATCGGTCCTCCTCCCCCTCCTGCGAGACGTCCTTCCGCAAGACGTCGTGTCAATAAGAAATGCACAGCTGCACCTAAACACGATCGGCCGCCGCCCGCTAGAGGGGCAACGGCCGATCATGGTTTGACCTGCGGTTTCAGTGCTTAACGGGTCGACGGTCCCACGTGGACTGTCATGGTCGCGCCACTGATGGGCTGGCTGAGGATCGAGATCCTGGTGTTGGTGTCAGGAACCTTGGCGCTGCCCTGCGGGTTCGCCGGGTCCCAGTAGCCGCCCCGGTGGTCGTCGAAGGCGATCACTCCGCCCTGCGGCTTGATCCGGGTCGGCACGTCCGCCTTGTGCAGCGTGAGCGCCGGCGTCGGGTACCAGCTGAACGGCGCGTCGAAGGCCTGGATGCGGTTGCGCATCACCGTGCCGTCGGACCAGCGCAGCGCCTTCGGGTGGGCGTCGACCGGCAGGATGAGCCCCTCGCCCGGGTGGACGCTCGTGTTGTTGTCCGCCTGGGAGGTGTCCCAGTACCAGACCAACATCCCGTTCTGGTAGGGGAAGTGCTCCACCTGGAGGTCCTTCGGCGCGGTGAAGCCGAAGTTGTACGGGCCGGTCCGCAGCGTCGTGTCGTAACTCGTGTACTGCCGGTTCTCCACGATGTAGTACTGGTCGTAGTCCCTGCTGAACGAGCCGCCGATGCGGGAGAAGCCGGCCGCCGTCCAACCGGCGTCCGCGCTCTCGGCGTTGTCGGTGAACAGCGGGGTGCCGTCGGCGACGACGGAGATCTCGTCGGCCGCGAAGCCCTTCTGCGAGACGCCGCCGTCGGTGGAGTAGCGGAAGCGCAGGTCGATCTTCCGGCCCCCGTACGCGTCGAGCGGGTACACGAGCTTCTTGTAGGCGCCGGACGTTCCGGTCAGCGCCGGCTTGTCGCCGCCGTCGCGCGGGATCGCCGTGCCGTCCGCCGTGCCGTCCAGCGGCGTCCAGTTGGCGCCGCCGTCGGTCGAGGCCTCCGCGTAGAGGTAGTCGTAGCCGTCCTCGATGTCCCACCAGCCGTCCAGGGACAGCGAGGCGGAGGTCCTGCCGGTGAGGTCGACCGAGCGGGTCAGGGTGTTCTTGAGGTTGTCACCCATGCCGCTCCACCACTGCGACGAACCCTGCGGGGGCTGGACGACCGAGGTCGTCTTCTCCTTCTGCGGCAGGTTCACGACGAGGGCCTGCGGGTTCTTGGTGTTGTACTCGGTCACCCCGAGCTTGACCGTGGAGCTCTTCGCGGCCTTGGCCTGCGCGTAGTTCAGCCAGCCCAGCTGGAGCTTGTCCCACGCGGTCATGTCGCCCGGCAGGTCGCCGATCGCGTTCTTGCCGGTGCCGAGCCACGAGCCGGAGGACATCAGGTCCCAGAACGCGGTCGAGTTGTCGCCGCCCGCGGTGTCGTAGTTGTCCGGCAGGCCCAGGTCGTGGCCGTACTCGTGGGCGAAGACGCCGAGTCCGCCGTTCTCCGGCTGCATCGTGTAGTCGCCGACCCACATGCCGGTGTCGCCGATCTGCGTGCCGCCCGCCTTGTTGTCCGCGGGACCGGTCGCGCCGGCGTCCGAGCCGTACGCGTACCAGCGGTGCGCCCAGATGGCGTTGGTGCCCTCGGCGCCGCCGCCCGCGGACTCGTCCTCGCCGGCGTGGACGATCTGGAAGTGGTCGATGTAGCCGTCGGGCTCGTTGAAGTTGCCGTCGCCGTCGTAGTCGTAGCGGTCCCACTGGTCGTACTGCGCCAGGTCCGCCTTGATGTCGGCGCTCGACTCGCCCTTGGCCTTCTGGTCGGCGACCCACGCGTTCACGCCGTCGCGCACCGCGTCCCACACGGAGGGGCAGGTCGTGCCGCCGCAGTAGTTCGAGCCGTAACGGGCCTCGTTGTACGGGATCTTGACCCAGTCGGTGACCTCGCCGTCGACGGAGTAGCGGCCCGAGGACTGCTTCTCGTAGAAGGTCTTCAGCGATTCGCGCTGCTTGCCCTTCTTGTCCTTGCCCGTCGCGAAGTACAGGTCCTGGAAGTGCTTCTGGTTGTAGTCGGCCTGCCAGGCGGTGGAGTTGTCCACCTTGCGGTCGGGCTCGGCTATCCGGTTGTGCAGCGGGCCGGGCGTGCCGCCGTACTGCGTGACCGGCGGCTTCGGGCCGGATCCGTCCGGGTCGTACTGGGTGGTGTTGTCGACCTTGTCGCCGAACTCCACGAGGATCGTGAAGATCCGGTCGGTCTTCTCCCGCCCCAGCTCGACGTACTTGCCGCCGCCGAGCTTCACCACGTTGGAGGCACCGCGCTTCTCGACCTTGCGGTGCCCGGAGAGCACCTGGTCGAGCGCGGCCTTGCGCTCGTTCGTCTGCTGCTTGGTGAACGGGCCCGGAAGGTCGTGCTGCGCCTGGCCCGCCTGCGGCGCCGGATCGCGGCGCTCCACCTGGGCGGCCGTGGCGCGTGACGCCGCGGGATTCTCCTGTGCCTGTGCCGTGCTGAAAGCGGAGGCCGTCGCCGCGGTCGCGGCGAGCGCCACGATCACCGCCGCCGCACGCTTCGCCCGTCTGGCCGGTCTCGCCGGTCCTGTGCTGGTCACTCGCTGGTGTCCTCCCCCGCGCCCGCGCCGATGGCCGTCCTGGTGAGGACCTGCCCGGCCGATGCGCGCCTGTACGCGAACTGTGCGCGTGCTGTACGCGATTCAAGTGGCGCCATTGGACCGGAGTTGACGAAGAAATGACAGTCTTGACTTGCTCACGGCAATTCAACTATGGAAAGCGGAAGATCCGATGAGCGTTCCTTGATCTTTAGGGGACGGCACGGCTGCGGACGCCCCGGGGTCCGGGACGGCCGTCACAGGCCCCTCCCCCCGTGCCACCTGCGCACTCCCCGGGCGTCACCGGGGGCGGAGGGCGCGGGGACGGGGACGCGCCGGCGTCCCGGTGGCGGGCGGACCGGGCACGGAAGGGCGGCGCACGACGGAGGCGCGCGGAGGTGAACGGCGGCGGCCCGCCGGGCGGCACGAAGGCCGTGCGGGACGGACGGGACGGGCGCACCGGACGGCGCCGGGGGGCGTTCGCGTGAATCCGTGCGCCCCCTGTGCATCCGCACCGTGGGTTAGGTCACGCTTACCGCCCGTTCCCGTCGGGCATCCACGGACAGAGAGTCGCGCCGCCGGTGCGACCGCGCGCAAGCACCCTGACCCTTACACCTCCAACGGCCGGCGCACCCCGAACCGCCGGCACATGCTCCGAGGGACGGAAACGCCATGCCGCGTCCGAACGCCGCACAGCTCGCCTACGGTTCAGCCACCGTCGTCTGCTCGGCGACGGCCATGCTCCTGCTCTCGGGCATTCCGACGGGGTCGGGCGTCGTCGTCATCGGTGTCGCGGCGCTCGCACTCGGCCTGCTGGTGGCGCTCAGCGTTCCCGCGCCGCGCCGCTCCCGGCAGGCGCGGGAGACCGCCGAGGTGCGGGCCACCCCGCTCGCCGGGCCGGCGGGGGCCGAGAACCGCGGCGCCGAGGGGTCCATGGCCGCGGCG
>NZ_JAKGCV010000479.1 GCF_021556455.1 Streptomyces fuscigenes
CGCGGAGCAGGCGTCACGGGGGCAGGTCGACGCGACGGGCAGGTCGACGCGACGGGCAGACCCGCGCGGCGGCGGACGCGCGGGGGCCCGCGGGCAGGGCCCGGCCCCGCCCTCGCCCCCGATACGCCGTGGCCGCTACCGCGCCCGGTCGGTGCGGACCCGGTCGGCGCGGACCCGGTCGGCGCGGACCCGGTCGGCTGTGCGCGGCCGGTCGGCTGTGCGCGGCCCGGTCGGCTGTGCGCGGCCCGGTCAGCTGTGGCCGAGGTCCTCCGAGCCGTCCTGCTCCGCCGACGCCGGCACCGAGCCCTCCTCGCGCGAGGGGTGCAGCGGGAAGCTGTCCGAACCGACGGTGTCGAGCACCGGCGCCGGGGGCACCGGCGGCTTCGGCATGACCGCCGCCTCCGAGTGGCCGCCGCAGCCGTACGCCAGGGAGACCACGCGGCCGTCCGCCGGCGAGAACTCGTTGGCGCAGATGCCGAAGGCCTGCCGCAGCGAGCCGCCGAGCGGCACCAGGAAGCCGCAGGACACGCACGGCGCCGGGGCAGCCTGCGCCATCGCGGTCTTCGGGCCGAACTCCTCGTCCCACCGGTCGGCCGCGATGTGCAGCCCGTACCGCGAGAGCACCCGCGGCCGGCCCATCCCCAGCTCCTCGGCGACCGAGGCGATCCGGGCCCGCGCGGGCACCGCCGAGGGCAGGTCGGGGGTGTTCAGCTCGGCGTCCTCGGCCTCGACCAGGTCGGCGACCGCGCCCGACGCCATGCCGGGCGGCAGCGCGTCCGCCACGGCCGGAGCGGGAGCCGGGGCGGCCTCGGGCGCCGCTGCCGGGGCCCCGGAGGCCGGCCCGGTCGCATCCTCAGCGTCCTCTGCGGCCTCGCGCACGGCGACGGAGTCGGGGGCGTTGGGGGGCTCCTGGTCGGCGCCCGTGTAGCCCGGTTCGAGGCGCAGGTCGTCGGCCTCGGTCGGCAGCAGGTCGCCGGGGCCCATGTCCCCGGGACGCAGACGCTCGCTCCACGGCACCCACTCGGGGGCGAGCAGCGCGTCCGGTCCGGGCAGCAGCACCGCCTCGTCGAGCGTGACGACCTTCGCACGGGAGGCGCGGGTCACCGTCACCGCCCAGCGCCAGCCCCGGTAGCCGAAGTCGCGGCACTCGAAGAGGTGGGTCACGACCCGGTCGCCGTCGGCCACCACCGAGACGTGCTCCCCCACGATCCCGGGTGCCGCCACTTCCTGGGCGGCGGACCGCGCGAGGTCTACCGCCTCTGCGCACAGGCGGTCGGGGGTACGGCTTCGCGTCGTCGCAGCACTCACAGGTCTCGCTTCTCTCCTACGCCGTAGCAGCACGGGTGCGCCGGCCGTTAGCGGTGTACGGGCCGAAGGCGGAGCGGACCTGGGGGCCGCATCGACGTCCTCGCCCGACCGGTTCCCGGGCGCACCTCAACGTTGTCCACAACCATTCTGCGGGATCACGAAGCGGCGCGCGGTCGCGAGCAACCGCCGGTGGCGCGCTACGCACGCTACCTCTTTCGCCGCCTTCGGCCCACCTGCACGGCGCCATTCCCAGTGTTCGAACACGGTCGCAACACACCCGTGACCCGCCCGGCGGGCCCGGGCACCACCGCTTCGCGCCCTGCCGCGCCCCCGGCCGGTGGCCGACACCGCGGTGAACGCCCGTGCGAGGACGGGGGCTCGACCGTTCGCCGCGCTGTCATGTACGAGATCGGTTCGCTCACCGGGGACGTGGGGCACTATGACGGAGTGGCAGCCGCCAGGTCGTCCGATTCGTCCGGCCCGCTCCGCAGGACGGCGCGGGCGATCGGTCGTGCCCTGCACACCCCGGTCACCGGACCGGCGAAGGGTGTCAGGAAATTCACCAACGCCCACGGCGCCGGAGAATCCGGGCTCGGCAAGCTGATCGAACTGCACGCAGTGAACGGCGCCGGCGACGTCATGATCACCGTGGCGCTGGCGTCGACCGTCTTCTTCTCCGTACCCACCGACGAGGCGCGGGGCCGGGTCGCCCTCTACCTCGCCATCACCATGGCGCCGTTCACTCTCCTGGCCCCCGTGATCGGACCGATTCTCGACCGGCTGCCGCACGGCCGCCGCGCGGCGATGGCCATCGCGATGCTGGCCCGCGCGGTGCTCGCGCTCGCCATGTCGGGGGCCGTCGCGACCGGCGGCATCGAGCTGTACCCGGCGGCGCTCGGCTGCCTCGTCGCGTCGAAGGCGTACGGCGTGGTGCGCAGCGCCGTGGTGCCCCGGCTGCTGCCGCCGCGCTTCCCGCTGGTGAAGGCGAACTCCCGGGTGACGCTCGCCGGTCTGCTCGCCACCGGCGTCGCGGCCCCGCTGGGCGCGGGGCTGCACCAGGTGGGCGTCCAGTGGCCGCTGTACGGATCGTGCCTGATCTTCCTGGGCGGCACGTACCTGGCGTTCTCGATGCCGCCGAAGGTGGACTCCTCGAAGGGCGAGCGCACGGCCCACCTGGTCGACTACCACGCGGGACCCGCGCACATCGAGCAGGAGACGCGGTCCCTGGGCGACGGGGCGCGCAACGCGCTCGGCCGGGCCACCGCCCTGCTGCGGCGGGAGCGGCCCGACCCGCGCGAGGCGCCCGACCGGCGCGAGGGGCCCGATCGGCGCGAGGCGCCCGACACGCCCCCCAAGGCACCCAAGGGGGACAAGGGGGACAAGGAGAAGCGGCCGCGGCCCACGCTGCGCACGGTCGGTCCTTCCGTGCTGCACGGCCTGGAGGCGAACGCGTCCCACCGCGCCCTGTCGGGCTTCCTCACCTTCTTCCTGGCGTTCCTGCTGCGCGACCACCCGCTGCACGGGCTGAACGCCGCCGTCTCGCTCGGCATCGTCGGCGTCTCGGCGGGCGCGGGCAACGCGATCGGCACGGCTGTGGGCGCGTGGCTCCGCGCCCGGGGACCGGAGCTGATCATCATCACGATGCTGGGTCTCGCGCTGTCCGCGACGATCCTCGCGGCCCTGTTCTTCGGTCCGGTGATGGTGGCCGTCGTCGGCGCGGTGGCCGGCTTCTCGCAGGCCCTGTCGAAGCTGTCCCTCGACGCGACGATCCAGCGCGACGTCCCGGAGCAGGTCCGCACCTCCGCCTTCGCGCGCTCCGAGACCGCGCTGCAGGTGGCGTGGGTCCTGGGCGGCGGGCTGTCGATGGCCCTTCCGCTGAACGCGTCGCTGGGCATGGGGGTGGCCGCCGCGATCATGGCGACGGGAGCCGTCACCTCCGTACGGGGTCTGGTGCGCCAGGCGCGGCGCGGCGCGTCGCACCCCCGCGCCGCGTGAGTGCGGTGGACCGATAATCTTCGCCCATGACCGTTGCGATCATTCCTGCCAAGGCCCGCAGGGCCGGCGTCGTCCTCGGTGCGGTGTCCGCCGGGCTCCTCGTGCTCTCCGCATGCGACAAGCCGACGCCTCTCGCCACCGTGACGGTCGGCTCGGGTTCCGTCCACACGGAGGCCAGCTGCTACAACGACGGCAAGGCCCTGTCGACGTCCGAGGCGCAGTCCTGCCTGGGCGAGAAGGCCGACCACACCATCAGCGTCGGCCCCGACGACACGGTCGGCTTCGGTGTCGACCCGGCCCTCACCGACAACGACAACGGCTGGGCGCTGTTCCTCAACGGCCAGCAGGCCGAGGCCCAGCCCTCCACGGCCACCTACCGGCCCATCCCTGGCGCGTCGTTCTTCCAGCCGGACCAGACCACGGGCCAGGCGCCCAAGACCGTCCAGGTCGCCATCGTCGAGAGCAACAAGAAGTCGCCGTCGATCCGCGGGATCTGGCACTTCGAGCTCACGATGAAGTCCAGCGACTGAGGCGCGGGTCTCCCGCCCCCGGACGCCGCCCCCGATCCCCCGAGTGATGTGCCGCATGCCGAGTGATCCGCCGGTCCCGCCGGTCCCCTCCGAGGAGTCGGCCGCCGCGCCGCCGGCCGGGGGCGCGCCGCTTCCGGGCCCGGCCGCGGTACGGCACCCCGGCGCGGCGGACGGCGC
>NZ_JAKGCV010000047.1 GCF_021556455.1 Streptomyces fuscigenes
CCCGCCGCGGCGCCCGACGCGCGCGTGCTGCTCGACCTCGCGGGCGCGGTGCGCGAGCGCCACCCCGTACGGATCGAGTACACCGACCGCGAGGGCCGGCGCAGCACGCGCACCGTCCACCCCTACGGCCTCGTGGCGCACCGCGACCGCTGGTACCTCACCGGCGCCGACCCGGCCGCCGGCGGGACGCGGGTCTTCCGGGTCGACCGGATCGGCGGCGCGGCCGGCGAGCCCGGCAAATTCGCCGTGCCGGCGGGCTTCGACCCCGTCGGCACGGTGCTCGACGCGCTCGCCCGCGCGCCCTGGACCCACGACGTGGTGCTGCGCGTGCGCGGCACCGTCGACGACGTGCGCGGCCGCTTCCCCGCCGACCTCGCGGCCCTGTCCGAGATCCCCCCGGACCGGCTCCCCGGGCCCGACGGGTCCGGCTGGGTCCTCGTCCGCCTCCGCGCCGAGCGGCTCGACTGGATCCCGGCCGTGCTGGCGGCCCTGGACCGCCCGTTCGCCGTCGAGCGCCCCGCCGCCCTGCGGGACCTGGTGCGCGCCCTGGCCCGCCGCCTCGCCGAAGGCGCAGCCGGCACCGACCGCTGACGCCCGCCCGCCGCAGCGGGCCACGAGCCCCCGGGCCGGTGCCAAACGTGGCGTGGATCGCTCCCCGAGGAGTCCACCGGCCCCGCATTGGCTCTTGTCGCCGGTCACCCACCAGGCGTTTCCTCGATACCGCAGGTTCCCGACCCTTGGGCGATCCGGTGCCTGCCCCGTTCGCCACCGCTTGTTCCGACCCACCCCTTCACCCCCAGCGAGGCTCCCGTGTCCACTGCTCCGCAGGCCGCTTCCCAGGACCCCCAGGCCGCCCCGGCTTCCTCTTCGGCGAGCCCCGAGACCGGCACCGCCCGTGTGAAGCGCGGCATGGCCGAGCAGCTCAAGGGCGGCGTGATCATGGACGTCGTCACGCCCGAGCAGGCGAAGATCGCC
Source organism: Streptomyces fuscigenes (assembly GCF_021556455.1). Lineage (GTDB taxonomy): Bacteria > Actinomycetota > Actinomycetes > Streptomycetales > Streptomycetaceae > Streptomyces > Streptomyces fuscigenes. Next base: position 976 of record NZ_JAKGCV010000047.1, read on the forward strand.
GAGGACGCGGGCGCCGTCGCGGTCATGGCACTGGAGCGGGTCCCCGCCGACATCCGCAAGCACGGCGGCGTCGCGCGCATGTCCGACCCCGACATGATCGAGGGCATCATCGACGCCGTCTCGATCCCGGTCATGGCCAAGTCCCGCATCGGCCACTTCGTCGAGGCCCAGGTCCTGCAGTCCCTCGGTGTCGACTACATCGACGAGTCCGAGGTGCTGACCCCGGCCGACGAGGCCAACCACTCGGACAAGTGGGCGTTCACCACGCCGTTCGTCTGCGGTGCGACCAACCTCGGCGAGGCGCTGCGCCGCATCGCCGAGGGCGCGGCCATGATCCGGTCCAAGGGCGAGGCCGGCACCGGCAACGTCGTCGAGGCCGTCCGCCACCTGCGCCAGATCAAGGGCGAGATCGCCCGCCTGCGCGGCGCCGACCGCAACGAGCTGTACGCCGCCGCCAAGGAGCTGCGCGCGCCGTACGAGATCGTGCGCGAGGTCGCCGAGCTGGGCAAGCTGCCCGTCGTGCTCTTCTCGGCGGGTGGCGTGGCCACCCCGGCGGACGCGGCGCTGATGCGGCAGCTCGGCGCCGAGGGCGTGTTCGTCGGCTCCGGCATCTTCAAGTCGGGCGACCCGGCCAAGCGCGCCGCCGCCATCGTGAAGGCCACCACCTTCTACGACGACCCGAAGATCATCGCCGACGCGTCGCGCAACCTCGGCGAGGCCATGGTCGGCATCAACCTCGACGCGGCCCCCGACGCCGAGCGGTTCGAGAACCGTGGCTGGTGAGGACGTCCGCATCGGCGTGCTCGCCCTCCAGGGCGACGTGCGCGAGCACCTGGCGGCGCTGGCGGCGTCCGGCGCCGCCGGCGTGCCCGTGCGCCGCCCGGAGGAGCTGGCCGCCGTGGACGGGCTCGTCGTCCCCGGCGGCGAGTCCACCACCATGTCGAAGCTGGCCGTCCTGTTCGGCCTCATGGAGCCGCTGCGCGAGCGGGTCCGCTCGGGCCTGCCGGTGTACGGCACCTGCGCCGGGATGATCCTGCTCGCGGAGAAGATCCTGGACCCGCGCTCCGGCCAGGAGACCGTGGGCGGCATCGACATGATCGTGCGGCGCAACGCCTTCGGGCGGCAGAACGAGTCCTTCGAGGCGGCCGTCGACGTCCGGGGCGTCGGGGGAGGGCCCGTCGAGGGCGTGTTCATCCGGGCGCCCTGGGTGGAGTCCGTGGGCGCGGAGGCCGAGGTGCTCGCCGAGCACGGCGGCCACGTCGTGGCCGTACGGCAGGGCAACGCGCTGGCGACCTCGTTCCACCCGGAGCTCACCGGCGACCACAGGATGCACCGGTTGTTCGCCGAGATGGTGCGATCCGTAAGCTGAGCGGATCCCGGTAGGATCTCTGGCGAACAGAGCTGCATCGGTTACGCGAAGGAGACAGGCAGATGTCCGGCCACTCTAAATGGGCTACGACGAAGCACAAGAAGGCCGTGATCGATGCCAAGCGCGGCAAACTCTTCGCGAAGCTGATCAAGAACATCGAGGTCGCCGCGCGGACCGGCGGCGCCGACATCGAGGGCAACCCGACGCTCTTCGACGCCGTGCAGAAGGCGAAGAAGCAGTCGGTCCCCAACAAGAACATCGACTCGGCGCTCAAGCGCGGCGCCGGCCTCGAGGCGGGCGGCGCCGAGTACGAGACGATCATGTACGAGGGCTACGGCCCGAACGGCGTGGCCGTCCTCATCGAGTGCCTCACCGACAACCGCAACCGCGCGGCCTCCGACGTCCGCGTCGCCATGACGCGCAACGGCGGCTCGATGGCGGACCCCGGTTCGGTGTCGTACCTCTTCAACCGCAAGGGCGTCGTCGTCGTCCCCAAGGGTGAACTCGGCGAGGACGACGTCCTCGGCGCGGTGCTCGACGCGGGCGCCGAGGAGGTCAACGACCTCGGCGAGTCCTTCGAGGTGCTCAGCGAGGCCACCGACCTCGTCGCCGTGCGCACCGCGCTGCAGGAGGCCGGCATCGACTACGACTCGGCCGACGCCAACTTCGTCCCGACCATGCAGGTCGAGCTGGACGAGGAGGGTGCGCGCAAGATCTTCCGGCTGATCGACGCGCTCGAGGACAGCGACGACGTCCAGAACGTCTTCGCCAACTTCGACGTCTCCGACGAGGTCATGGAGAAGGTCGACGTCTGACCGGCCCCGGCCGGCACCGGCCCTGCCGACGGACCGACGGAGCGTGTCTCCGTCGGTCCGTCGCTTTGTCGGTGGCGGGCACTAGGGTGCTGATCGGCGGGAACAGTTGACCGAAGGGGGAACGTGGTGCGGGTCCTTGGCGTCGATCCCGGCCTCACCCGCTGCGGCGTCGGCGTGGTCGAAGGGGTCGCGGGCCGGCCGCTGACGATGCTCGGCGTCGGGGTGGTCCGCACTCCCGCGGACGCGGAGCTCGGCGCGCGCCTCGTCGCCGTGGAGCAGGGCATCGAGGCCTGGTTGGACGAGTACCGCCCCGAACGGGTCGCGGTGGAGCGGGTGTTCAGCCAGCACAACGTGCGCACCGTGATGGGTACCGCGCAGGCGAGCGCCGTGGCGCTGCTGTGCGCGTCGCGCCGGGGCATCCCCGTCGCCCTGCACACCCCCAGCGAGGTCAAGGCCGCCGTCACCGGCAGCGGGCGCGCCGACAAGGCGCAGGTCGGCGCGATGGTGACGCGGCTGCTGCGGCTCGCCGCGCCCCCGAAGCCCGCCGACGCCGCCGACGCGCTCGCCCTCGCCATCTGCCACATCTGGCGGGCCCCCGCCACCAGCCGCCTCCAGCAGGCCGAGGCCGCGGCGCGCGCCGCACGCCCCGCCCGGCTGCCGGGCGGCGGCAGCACATCCGTCCGGAAGGTCACCCCATGATCGCGTTCGTCAGCGGCCGGGTCGCCGCGCTCGCCCCCACCACGGCCGTGATCGAGGTCGGCGGGGTCGGCATGGCCGTGCAGTGCGCGCCGGCAACGCTCGCCGGCCTCCGCCTGGACCAGGACGCCCGCCTCGCCACCTCCCTCGTCGTGCGGGAGGACTCCCTCACGCTCTACGGCTTCGCCGACGACGACGAGCGGCAGGTCTTCGAGCTGCTCCAGACCGCCAGCGGCGTGGGCCCCCGGCTCGCGCAGGCCATGCTCGCGGTGCACAGCCCGGACGCCCTGCGCGCCGCCGTCGCCGCGGGCGACGAGAAGGCCCTCACCGCCGTGCCCGGCATCGGCAAGAAGGGCGCCCAGAAGCTCCTGCTCGAACTGAAGGACCGGCTCGGCGCCCCGCTCGGCACCGGCGCGGCCGCGCGTTCCGCCACCGCCGCCGGCCCGGCCCCCTGGAGCGAGCAGCTGCTCACGGCGCTCGTCGGCCTCGGGTACCAGAGCCGGGAGGCCGAGGAGGCCGTGGCGCAGGTCACACCGCAGGCGGAGGCCGCCCTGGCCGAGGGCACGCAGCCACCGGTGCCGCAGCTCCTGCGGGCCGCCCTGCAGAGCCTGAACCGCACGCGCTGACCGGGCGGGCCCGCCCGGCCGCCCCGCGTGATCACCGAGGAAACGAGCGAAGGGTACGCAGTGAACTGGGACGTCCCCCCGGATGACACCGACGCCACGGCGCCCGCGGGCGAGGCCGCCGACCGGCTCGTCGGCTCCGCGGCCGACGGCGAGGACCAGGCGGTCGAGGCCGCCCTGCGCCCCAAGTCGCTGTCCGAGTTCGTCGGCCAGGAGCGCGTGCGCGAGCAGCTCGACCTCGTCCTGAAGGCGGCGCTCGCGCGCGGGGCCACGTCCGACCACGTCCTGCTGTCCGGCGCGCCCGGCCTCGGCAAGACGACACTGGCGATGATCATCGCGGGCGAGATGGGCGCCCCGATCCGCATCACGTCCGGCCCCGCCATCCAGCACGCGGGCGACCTCGCCGCGATCCTGTCCTCGCTCCAGGAGGGCGAGGTGCTGTTCCTGGACGAGATCCACCGGATGTCCCGGCCGGCCGAGGAGATGCTGTACATGGCGATGGAGGACTTCCGGGTCGACGTGATCGTCGGCAAGGGCCCCGGCGCCACCGCCATCCCGCTGGAGCTGCCCCCCTTCACACTGGTCGGGGCCACGACCCGCGCCGGACTGCTGCCGCCGCCGCTGCGCGACCGCTTCGGCTTCACCGGCCACATGGAGTTCTACGCGAGCGGCGAGCTCGAACGCGTCCTGCACCGGTCCGCGCACCTGCTCGACGTCGAGATCGACCCGGCGGGCGCGGCGGAGATCGCCGGCCGCTCCCGCGGCACGCCCCGCATCGCCAACCGCCTGCTGCGCCGCGTACGCGACTACGCGCAGGTCAAGGGGGACGGCCGGGTCGACCGCGAGGTCGCGGCGGCGGCCCTCGGGGTCTACGAGGTCGACGAGCGCGGGCTCGACCGGCTCGACCGGGCCGTGCTGCAGGCCCTGCTCAAGCTGTTCGGGGGCGGCCCCGTCGGCCTGTCCACCCTCGCGGTGGCGGTGGGGGAGGAGCGCGAGACCGTCGAGGAGGTCGCGGAGCCCTTCCTCGTACGGGAGGGGCTGCTGGCGCGCACGCCCCGCGGTCGCGTCGCCACTCCCGCCGCCTGGAGCCACCTGGGTCTCACGGCCCCGCAGCACGCACCGGGAGCAAGCGGACAACAGGGCCTGTTCGGAGCCTGACCGCACACTCACTCGCCCCGGGAGGAACCCGGGTGCCATGCTGGGCGTTGTTCCAACGACGCGGACTCGCCTAGACTCCGCCGATGCCGCCCTTCCGGTCGGCGACCCCACCCCCGAATACCAGGCCGTGTCGACAGCGGTCGTGCGAAGGAAGTTCCCGCCCGTGAGTATCGTGACCCTCCTCCCCTTCATCGTGCTCATCGGGGCCATGTTCCTGATGACGCGCTCCGCCAAGAAGAAGCAGGCGGCAGCGGCCTCGATGCGCAACGACGTGCAGCCTGGCGTCGGCGTGCGCACCATCGGCGGCATGTTCGCCACCGTGAAGGAGGTCCACGACGAAATGGTCCTCCTGGAGGTCGCGCCGGGCGTGCACGCGGTCTACGCGAAGAACGCGATCGGCGCCGTCCTCGACGACGAGGAGTACAACCGGATCGTGCACGGCGAGGAGCCCTCGGGCGACCTCGGCCTTGACGCCCCGGTCGTGCCGGACGACGCCTCCTCGCTGACCGACGGCGACGTCGCGAAGATCGACCTCGGCAAGAAGCCGGGCGCCGACCTGACGAAGTCCGACGCCCCGTCCGAGGACGGCGCCAAGGCCGCCGCGGACGACGCCGGGGACGTGAAGGACGACGAGCCGAAGGACGAAGCCTCCGCCCGCGACGCCAAGGGCGAGGCCAAGACCGACGGCGAGACCGGAACGAAGTAGTCACCTCCGCGACCGCGGGCCGCCCCACCACGGCTGTCGGCGGTGCACGGGCCGTAACGAACTTGGCGGGGCAGGGTCCCCACAACACTTCGTGGCCGCTCACGGCTCCGGCGCTCGCCACCGGACGGAAGGCGGTTGGACAGGGAGAATCGAGAAGGTGGCAGCACCCAAGAAGGGTCGAAGGTCTGCGGGGTCGCCGGGCAGGCCGGGCCGCACCCTTTCACTGTTCCTGATCGTCATTGCCGCCCTCGTGGGCGGCATGTTCTGGTCGGGAGACACCGCACCGCGCCTGGGCATCGACCTCGCGGGCGGTACGACGATCACGCTGAAGGCGCAGAACACGCCGGGCAAGCCCAACGCGATCAACAAGACCAACATGGACACCGCGGTCGACATCATGAACCGCCGTGTCAACGGTCTCGGTGTGTCCGAGGCCGAGGTCCAGACGCAGGGCAGCGACAACATCGTCGTGAACATCCCCAAGGGGACCAACGAGGCACAGGCCCGTCGGCAGGTCGGCCAGACCGCCCAGCTGTACTTCCGGCCCGTGGAGGCCGTGGCGGCCGGCACCCCGACGCCCCAGCCGTCCACCAGCGGCTCCCCGAAGACCACCCCGAGCGGCTCCGGCGGCTCCACGCCGAGCGGCAAGCCGTCCTCGTCCGCGAGCGGCTCGACCGCGGACAAGGTCACCGGTTCCTCGTCGGGCTCGCCGTCGGCCACCACGAGCTCCAGCACCCAGGGCCGGGCCGTCACCAGCGCCCTGAAGAAGGACCCCTCGCCGGGCTCGACCGGCAAGGCGAGCACCCCCGCCACCCCGCCGGCCACGGACGCCACCACGCCGCCCGACCCGGCGACGGCGGCCCTGCAGAAGAAGTTCACGGACCTCGACTGCAGCAGCAAGGCGCAGCGCACCAAGGCCAACCAGGGCGCGGGTCCGAAGGACTCGATCGTCGCCTGCGGCCAGGACTCCGGCAAGCAGTGGGAGAAGTACGTCCTCGGCCCGGCCGCCCTCGAGGGCACCGACGTCAAGAAGTCGCAGGGCGTCTTCGACAGCCAGAACGCCCAGTGGATCGTCACCCTCGACTTCACCGGCTCCGGCAGCAAGAAGTTCTCGAAGATCACCGGCCAGCTCTCGCAGCAGCAGGCGCCGATGAACCAGTTCGCGATCGTCCTCGACGGCAACGTCGAGTCGGCGCCCTCGGTCAGCCAGACGCTGAGCGGCAGCGCCCAGATCTCGGGCAGCTTCGACCAGCAGTCCGCCAAGGACCTCGGCAACGTGCTGTCCTACGGCGCGCTCCCGCTCTCCTTCCACGAGGAGACGGTCACCACCGTCACCGCGGCGCTCGGCAGCGAGCAGCTCAAGGCCGGCCTCATCGCCGGCGGCGTCGGCTTCGCGCTGGTGCTGATCTACCTGATCGCCTACTACCGCGGCCTCGCCGCGATCGCGGTGCTCAGCCTCGTGGTGTCCGCGATCCTCACGTACACCCTGATGTCGCTGCTGGGCTCCGGCATCGGCTTCGCGCTGAACCTGCCGGCCGTCTGCGGTGCCATCGTCGCGATCGGCATCACCGCCGACTCGTTCATCGTGTACTTCGAACGGATCAGGGACGAGATCAGAGAGGGCCGCACGCTGCGGCCCGCCGTCGAGCGCGCCTGGCCGCGAGCCCGGCGCACCGTGCTGGTCTCCGACTTCGTCTCCTTCCTCGCCGCCGCGGTGCTCTTCGTGGTCACCGTCGGCAAGGTCCAGGGCTTCGCGTTCACGCTGGGCCTGACCACCGTCCTCGACGTGGTGGTCGTGTTCCTGTTCACCAAGCCCGTGATGACCCTGCTGGCCCGCCGGAGGTTCTTCTCCGACGGCCACCCGTGGTCGGGTCTCGACCCGAAGCGGCTCGGAGCCAAGCCGCCCCTGCGCCGCTCCCGCCGGGTCGGTGGCGCTTCCTCGTCCGACCACCCGAAGGAGGCGTGAGATGTCGCGGATCGGTGCATTCACCGCTCGTCTCTACCGTGGCGAGGTCGGCTACGACTTCGTGGGCAAGCGCAAGATCTGGTACAGCATCTCGGTGCTGATCGCCATCACGGCGATCGTCGGACTCGCCGTGCGCGGCATCAACGAGAGCATCGACTTCAAGGGCGGCGCGGTCTTCACCACCCCGAAGACGAGCATCTCGGTCGAGGAAGCCGTCAACGACGCGCAGAGCGCGTCCGGCAAGACGGCCGTCGTGCAGAAGCTCGGCAACGGCTCGCTGCGCATCCAGATCGCCGAGATCACGACCAAGCAGTCCGACCCGATCAAGGCGGAGCTGGCCAAGGACCTCAAGGTCGACCAGGACGCGATCACGGCCGACCTGGTCGGCCCGAGCTGGGGCTCCACCATCGCCAACAAAGCGTGGACGGGTCTGGCCATCTTCCTGGTCCTCGTCGTGATCTACCTGGCGATCGCGTTCGAGTGGCGCATGGCGGTCGCGGCGTTCGTCGCGCTGCTGCACGACATCGTCATCACGGTCGGCGTCTACGCCCTGGTCGGCTTCCAGGTCTCGCCGGGCACGGTGATCGGCCTGCTGACGATCCTCGGCTACTCGCTCTACGACACCGTCGTGGTCTTCGACAGCCTCAAGGAGCAGTCGAAGGGCATCACCAAGCAGACGCGGTACACGTACGCCGAGATCGCCAACCAGTCGATCAACAGCACTCTCGTCCGGTCGATCAACACGACCGTCGTGGCGCTGCTGCCCGTCGCGGGCCTGCTCTTCATCGGCGGCGGCTTCCTCGGCGCGGGCGACCTGAACGACATCGCCCTGTCGCTGTTCGTCGGCCTCGCGGCCGGCGCGTACTCCTCGATCTTCATCGCGACCCCGCTGGTCGCCGAGCTCAAGGAGCGCGAGCCGCAGATGAAGGCGCTGCGCAAGCGGGTCCTCGCCAAGCGCGCCAAGGAAGCCCAGGCCGCGGAGGGCGGCGAGGAGAACGACGGGCCCGGCCTCGCCCCGGACACCGGCGTCACCCCCGCGGTCGCGGGTCCCCGCAGCCGCACCCGCGGCGGCCGGGCCTCCGGCTCGGGCTCCTCCGGGAGGCGCAGGTGAGCGGCGCCGACCTCAGGGAGCTGCTGCTCTCCCGGATCCGGGACGTCGCCGACTACCCGAAGCCCGGCGTGATGTTCAAGGACATCACCCCGCTGCTCGCGGATCCGGCCGCGTTCCGGGCGCTGACCTCGGCACTGGCCGAGGGGTGCCGCCGCGTCGGCGCCACGAAGGTCGTCGGCCTGGAGGCCCGGGGCTTCATCCTGGCCGCGCCCGTGGCGATCGAGGCGGGCCTCGGCTTCGTCCCGGTCCGCAAGGCCGGCAAGCTCCCCGGCGCGACCCTCTCCCAGGGCTACGACCTGGAGTACGGCACGGCTGAGATCGAGGTCCACGCCGAGGACCTCGCGGCGGGCGACCGGGTCGCCGTCATCGACGACGTGCTCGCCACCGGCGGCACCGCCGGCGCGGCCGTCGAGCTGATCCGCCGGGCCGGCGCGGACGTCGCCGGGGTGTCCGTGCTCATGGAGCTCGGCTTCCTCGACGGCCGGGCCCGGCTGGAGAAGGTCCTGCGGGACGCCCCGCTGGAGGCCCTTCTCACGGTCTGACGCGTCCCCCGGACGTGTGACGGCGGGCACCCGGGAACAACCGGGTGCCCGTCCGCCGTTCCACCGCCTCCGGGGGCGCAGGACGCCCCCGGCCCCCCGGAACCGGCCGTTCCCGGAGCGAGCGAAATGGCCGGGATCGCTACCATGGACCTTTCCGGGGCCGAACGGGTGGTCCCGATCCGCACGAGGAGCGCTCTTGCCAGACGAGGCCAAGCCACTGGCCGCCACGCCCGAGCCGCACGCCGACCGGGCCCAGGCGGAGCCCGAGACGAAGCAGCAGGCCCGCGCGGGACAGGCGGACCCGGCCGGCGCCTCGGACGCGCTCCCGGCGGACACCGCGCCGAGCGCGCCCCCGGCACGCCCGAACCACACGCCGCCCACGGCGCCCAAGCCCGCGGCCGCGGCGCCCACGCGCTCCGGCTCCTCCAACCGGGTGCGGGCCCGGCTCGCCCGTCTGGGCGTACAGCGCTCCTCGCCGTACAACCCGGTGCTGGAGCCGCTGCTGCGCACCGTGCGCGGCAACGATCCCAAGATCGAGACGGCGACGCTGCGGCAGATCGAGCGCGCCTACCAGGTCGCGGAGCGCTGGCACCGCGGCCAGAAGCGCAAGAGCGGCGACCCTTACATCACCCACCCGCTCGCCGTCACCACCATCCTCGCCGAGCTGGGCATGGATCCGGCCACCTTGATGGCGGGCCTGCTGCACGACACCGTCGAGGACACCGAGTACGGGCTCGACACCCTGCGTCAGGACTTCGGCGACCAGGTCGCGGCCCTCGTCGACGGCGTCACCAAGCTGGACAAGGTCAAGTTCGGCGAGGCCGCGCAGGCCGAGACGGTCCGCAAGATGGTCGTCGCGATGGCCCGGGACCCCCGGGTCCTGGTGATCAAGCTCGCCGACCGGCTGCACAACATGCGCACGATGCGCTTCCTCAAGCGGGACAAGCAGGAGAAGAAGGCCCGCGAGACGCTGGAGATCTACGCGCCGCTGGCCCACCGGCTCGGCATGAACACCATCAAGTGGGAGCTGGAGGACCTCGCGTTCGCGATCCTCTACCCGAAGATGTACGACGAGATCGTCCGCCTCGTCGCCGAGCGCGCGCCCAAGCGCGACGAGTACCTGGCCATAGTGACCGACGAGGTGCAGGCCGACCTGCGGGCCGCCCGCATCAAGGCCACGGTCACCGGGCGCCCGAAGCACTACTACAGCGTCTACCAGAAGATGATCGTCCGCGGCCGGGACTTCGCGGAGATCTACGACCTGGTCGGCATCCGCGTCCTCGTCGACACCGTCCGCGACTGCTACGCGGCGCTCGGCACCGTCCACGCCCGGTGGAACCCGGTGCCCGGGCGGTTCAAGGACTACGTCGCGATGCCGAAGTTCAACATGTACCAGTCGCTGCACACGACGGTCATCGGGCCCAGCGGCAAGCCCGTCGAGCTGCAGATCCGCACGTTCGACATGCACCGGCGGGCCGAGTACGGCATCGCGGCCCACTGGAAGTACAAGCAGGACGCGGTCGCCGGCGCCTCCAAGGTGCGCACGGACGTGCCGAAGACCTCCGGCAAGGGCGGCCGGGCCGACGACACCGTCAACGACATGGCGTGGCTGCGCCAGCTGCTGGACTGGCAGAAGGAGACGGAGGACCCCAGCGAGTTCCTGGAGTCCCTGCGCTTCGACCTCTCCCGCAACGAGGTCTTCGTCTTCACGCCCAAGGGCGACGTGATAGCGCTGCCGGCCGGCGCCACCCCCGTCGACTTCGCGTACGCGGTGCACACCGAGGTCGGGCACCGCACCATCGGCGCCCGCGTCAACGGCCGGCTCGTGCCGCTGGAGTCGACACTCGACAACGGCGACCTCGTCGAGGTCTTCACGTCCAAGGCGTCGGGCGCGGGCCCCTCCCGCGACTGGCTCGGCTTCGTCAAGTCGCCCCGGGCCCGCAACAAGATCCGCGGCTGGTTCTCCAAGGAGCGCCGCGAGGAGGCCATCGAGCAGGGCAAGGACGCCATCGCGCGGGCCATGCGCAAGCAGAACCTGCCGATCCAGCGGATACTGACCGGCGACTCGCTCGTGACCCTCGCGCACGAGATGCGCTACCCCGACATCTCGTCGCTGTACGCGGCGATCGGCGAGGGACATGTCGCGGCGCAGGGCGTCGTGCAGAAGCTCGTCCAGGCGCTCGGCGGCGAGGAGGCGGCCACCGAGGACCTCGAGGAGACCACGCCGCCGGCCCGCAGCCGGACCAAGCGCAGGTCCAACGCGGACCCGGGCGTGGTCGTCAAGGGTGTCGACGACGTCTGGGTGAAGCTCGCGCGGTGCTGCACCCCGGTGCCGGGCGACCCCATCATCGGCTTCGTCACGCGCGGCAGCGGCGTCTCCGTGCACCGCGCGGACTGCGTCAACGTGGACTCGCTCTCGCAGCAGCCCGAACGCATCCTCGACGTCGAATGGGCCCCCACCCAGTCGTCGGTGTTCCTCGTCGCGATCCAGGTCGAGGCACTCGACCGCTCCCGGCTGCTCTCGGACGTCACCCGCGTGCTGTCGGACCAGCACGTGAACATCCTGTCGGCGGCGGTCCAGACGTCCCGCGACCGGGTCGCCACCTCCCGCTTCACCTTCGAGATGGGCGACCCGAAGCACCTCGGCCACGTGCTGAAGGCCGTGCGGGGCGTGGAGGGCGTCTACGACGTCTACCGCGTGACCTCCGCCCGCAGGCCCTGAGCCCTTGAGTCCCTGAGGCCTCGAGTCCCGCGGTCACCGGCGGGGAACCCGCGGTTGCCCCTCCGGCGCGCCGGTGGGACCACCGACGCGGGAGCCGCAGGCGGCGCTGTGTTGTCGCCAGCGGTGCGGGCGGCGCGCCGGCGGCGTCGGCAGCGTGGAGGGCACAGCGGTGCCGGCGGCCGCGGGGCCCTGCCCCGCGCGGCCGTTGTCAGTGGCGTCGTGCATGATCGGCCCAACACTTCTTCCAGGGGATCGGGGCGGGCATGCGGATCACGAACCAGCAGGTGGTCAACCACACCTTTCTGCGGCGGCTGTACGCGGACGGCCACTATCCCGACGACGTCGTCGACCGGGGCCGGGCGGTCCTGCTGCGGCTGTGCGGGCGCATCGAGGCCGAGGAGCCCTCGGACCTGGCGGCCCTGTACGAGCTGACCCACGCCGCGACGGAGGAGTTCAACCGCCTGGAGGCGGTGTTCGAGGCGGCCGGGAGCGAGATCGAGACGGTGGCGCGGGAGGAGATCGCGGGGGACTTCTGGTTCGTCGCGTCGGCCTACGGGTTCACGGACGCGGACGTCGAGAAGCTGATCGCCCCCCGGGAGTGGTGAGGGCGGCCGGGCCGGCGGCCGCGGTGCCCCGCGCACGCGCGCGGGGCCGGGCGGTGTCTCCACACCGTCCGGCCCCGCGTCAGTGACTGCCGCGATCGGGCGGAGTCAGCCGCCGAACTCCTGCAGACCCTTGAGCGCCTGGTCCAGCAGCGCCTGCCGGCCCTCCAGCTCCTGGGTCAGCTTGTCCGCGCGAGCGGTGTTGCCCGCCGCCCGCGCGGCCTCGATCTGCCCGCGCAGCTTGTCCACGGCGGCCTGGAGCTGGCCGGTCAGGCCCGCGGCGCGGGCCCGCGCCTCCGGGTTCGTCCGGCGCCACTCCGTCTCCTCGGACTCCTGCAGCGCGCGCTCGACGGCCTGCATCCGGCCCTCGACCTTGGGACGTGCGTCCCTCGGCACGTGGCCGATGGCCTCCCAGCGCTCGTTGATCCCGCGGAACGCCGCCCTGGCCGCCTTGAGGTCCTGCACCGGCACGAGGCGCTCGGCCTCGGTCGCCAGCTCCTCCTTGAGCTTCAGGTTGTCCGTCTGCTCGGCGTCCCGTTCGGCGAACGCCTCGCCCCGCGCGGCGAAGAAGACGTCCTGGGCGCCGCGGAAGCGGTTCCACAGGTCGTCCTCCGCCTCGCGCTGCGCACGGCCCGCGGCCTTCCACGACGCCATGAGCTCGCGGTAGCGGGCGGAGGTGCCGCCCCAGTCCGTCGACCCGGACAGCGACTCGGCCTCCGTGACCAGCTGCTCCTTCGCCTTGCGGGCCTCCTCGCGCTGCGCGTCGAGCGACGCGAAGTGCGCCTTGCGGCGCTTGGAGAAGGCGGAGCGCGCGTGCGAGAAGCGGTGCCACAGCTCGTCGTCGGACTTGCGGTCGAGCCGGGGCAGGCCCTTCCACGTGTCGACGAGGGCCCGCAGCCGCTCCCCGGCCGAGCGCCACTGCTCGCTCTGCGCCAGCTCCTCGGCCTCGGCGACGAGCGCCTCCTTGGAGTGCCGCGCCTCGTCCGTCTGCTTGGCGCGGTGTGCCTTGCGCTCCTCGCGGCGCGCGTCGACCGTGCCCCGCAGCGCGTCGAGCCGCTTCCTGAGCGCGTCGAGGTCGCCCACCGCGTGGTGCTCGTCCACCTGGCCGCGCAGGTGGTCGATGGCGGCCGTCGCGTCCTTCGCGGACAGGTCGGTCGTCCGCACCCGGCGTTCGAGCAGGCCGATCTCGACGACCAGGCCCTCGTACTTGCGCTCGAAGTAGGCAAGCGCCTCGTCGGGCGATCCCGCCTGCCAGGACCCGACGACCACTTCCCCCTCGGCCGTACGCACGTACACGGTGCCCGTCTCGTCGACACGGCCCCACGGGTCGCTGCTCACAGCGCCTCCTCCAGCTGATGCCCGCAGGGCTCGCGCCCCCCGGCATCGTCCACGGTTCCCGGGGCGGGCAGCGCCCGCCCTGCATAACGCCAACATAGGCGAACGGCCACCCGGCTGTCCGCACTCCGGGCGGCCGAAATTCGGTGCCCGGTACAGCAGGTCACTGCTTGTCGACCGTGGCCTTCTGGACAGTCACCGCGTCCTTGGGCGCACCGTCGTTCACCGGCGTCTTCTTGGTGCTGCCGGCGACGCCCGCGGCCGCCACGGTCTTCACGGCCTTCAGCCCCGCACTGTCCATGGTGCCGAACGGCGTGTACTGCGGCGGGAGCTTCGAGTCCTTGTAGACCAGGAAGAACTGGCTGCCGCCGGTGTGCGGCTGGCCGGTGTTCGCCATCGCGACCGTGCCGGCCTTGTACGTGACCGAACCGTCGGCGCCCGGCTTGCCGAGCGCGGTCAGGTTCTCGTCCGGGATCGTGTAGCCCGGGCCGCCCGTGCCGTCGCCCTTGGGGTCGCCGCACTGCAGGACGAAGATGCCCGCCGTGGTGAGCCGGTGGCACTTGGTGTTGTCGAAGAACTTCTTGTCCGCCAGGGACTTGAACGAGTTGACCGTGTGCGGGGTCTTCGCCGCGTCCATGGAGATGGCGACGGAGCCCCGGTTGGTCTTGAGGTCCATCGTGTACTTCGCCGTCTTGTCGATCGTCATCTTCGGCTCGGGCGGGCCGGAGGGGGACGCCGAGGGCGACGGGGCGGCGGCGGGGGAGGCGGCGCTGTCGGCCTTCTTCCCGTCGCTGCCGCCGCCCATGACCGCGAACGCTGTGCTGCCGCCGCCGATCACCACGACGGCGCCCACCACGGAGGCGATGATGGCGTTGCGGCGCCTGGAGCGCCTGCGCGCCTCCACCCTCCGCCGCTGCTGCCGCTCGAACTTCTCCCTGGCAAGCTGCCGCCGTCGCTGGTCGTTGTTGGCCACCGGGTCTGCTCCCTATGTCTCGGTCCGTGTCCGTCCGGCACGACTGACCCCGTACGCTATATGGGTTCGCTGTGGAAATCGCGGTCCCGGTACGCTCTGTGCACTGCCTGTGATCTGCCGCGACGTCCGCCCGTGACCTGCCGCAGCAGCGGGGCGCGTACACGCCGACCGACATGAAGGACGAACGTGCTCATTGCCGGGTTCCCCGCCGGGGCCTGGGGGACCAACTGCTACCTGGTCGCCCCCGCCGCGGGCGAGGAGTGCGTGATCATCGACCCCGGCCACCAGGCCGCCGACGGCGTCGCCGAGACGGTGGCGAAGCACCGGCTCAAGCCCGTGGCCGTCATCCTCACCCACGGCCACATCGACCACGTCGCGTCGGTCGTGCCGGTGTGCGGCGCCCAGGGCGTGCCCGCCTGGATCCATCCCTCGGACCGGTACATGATGAGCGACCCCGAGAAGGCGCTCGGCCGCTCCATCGGCGCGCAGCTGATGGGCGAGCTGACCGTCGGCGAACCGGACGACCTCCGGGAGCTCGCCGACGGCGCGACGCTGTCGCTGGCGGGGCTGGAGTGGGGCGTCGCGCACGCACCCGGCCATACGAAGGGGTCGGTGACCTTCGGGCTGCCGGAGGCGGGCGACGTCGGCATCCCGCCGGTCCTCTTCTCCGGCGACCTGCTGTTCGCCGGCTCCGTCGGACGCACCGATCTGCCGGGCGGGGACACCGCCGAGCTGCTCGACTCGCTGGGCCGTGTGTGCCTGCCGCTCGACGACTCGACCGTGGTGCTCTCGGGCCACGGCCCCCAGACGACCATCGGCCAGGAGCGCGCCACCAACCCCTACCTCCGCCAGGCGGCCGACGCCCGCGCGGACGGGACCGGTACGGACGCGCCACCGCGACGAGGAATGTGAACGCAGCGATCTCCATGAGCACCTTCCAGGCCCCCAAGGGCACCTACGACCTCCTCCCGCCCGCCTCCGCCACCTACCTGGCGGTGCGCGAGGCCCTCGCCGGACCGCTCCGGCGCTCCGGCTACGGCTACGTGGAGACGCCCGGCTTCGAGAACGTCGAACTCTTCGCGCGCGGCGTCGGCGAGTCCACGGACATCGTCACCAAGGAGATGTACGCCTTCGAGACGAAGGGCGGCGACCGGCTCGCGCTGCGCCCCGAGGGCACCGCGTCCGTGCTGCGCGCCGCGTTGGAGGCCAACCTCCACAAGGCCGGCAACCTGCCGGTGAAGCTCTGGTACTCCGGCTCGTACTACCGCTACGAGCGCCCGCAGAAGGGCCGCTACCGCCACTTCTCCCAGGTCGGCGCCGAGGCGATCGGCGCCGAGGACCCCGCGCTCGACGCCGAGCTGATCGTGCTGGCCGACCAGGCCTACCGCTCGCTCGGCCTGCGCGGCTTCCGCATCCTGCTGAACTCGCTCGGCGACCGCGAGTGCCGCCCCGTCTACCGCGAGGCGCTCCAGGACTTCCTGCGCGGCCTCGACCTCGACGAGGACACCCGCCGCCGCATCGAGATCAACCCCCTGCGGGTGCTCGACGACAAGCGCCGCGAGGTGCAGCAGCAGCTGACGGGCGCCCCGCTGCTGCGCGACTACCTGTGCGACGCGTGCCGCGCCTACCACGACGAGGTCCGCGCCCTGCTGACCGCGCAGGGCGTCGCATTCCAGGACGACCCCCGGCTGGTGCGCGGGCTCGACTACTACACCCGCACCACGTTCGAGTTCGTCCACGACGGGCTCGGCTCCCAGTCCGCCGTCGGCGGTGGCGGGCGCTACGACGGGCTCTCCGAGATGATCGGCGGCCCCGCGCTGCCGTCCGTCGGCTGGGCGCTCGGCGTGGACCGCACGGTGCTTGCGCTGGAGGCCGAGGGCATCACGCTGGAGCTGCCGGCCGCCACCAGTGTGTTCGCGGTGCCGCTCGGGGACGAGGCCCGCAAGGCCCTGTTCTCGGTGGTCACCGAGCTGCGCCGGGCGGGCGTCGCCGCCGACTTCAGCTACGGCCGCAAGGGCATCAAGGGCGCGATGCGCAGCGCGGACCGCTCCGGGGCGCGCTACACGCTCGTCGTCGGGGAGCGGGACCTCGCCGAGGGCGTCGCCCAGCTCAAGGACATGGAGACGGGCGAGCAGGAGGCCGTGGCCCTCGACGCCGTCGTCGGCAAGCTCCGCGCGCTGCTCGGCCGGCACTGACGACGGGGGGACGGGGCCGGTTCCCACAGCCGGCCCTTATCCCCTTCGAACGGTGCCGGCCTGCCCCGGTGCGGCACAATGGCCCTGCCCACAACGCCTTCCTAGCGACCGGACAGGGATATGACGACCACGCTGGACAACGTCTCCTCACGCGGGGAGACGAAACGGCTCGGCGGCGCGCCGATCGCCGGCAGCCGTGCCTTCGGGGTGCTTCTCGCGCTCACCGGGGCGGCGGGACTCCTCGCCGCCTGGGTGATCACCCTGGACGAGTTCAAGCTCCTGAAGAACCCGAACTTCGTGCCCGGCTGCAGCCTCAACCCGGTCGTGTCCTGCGGCAGCGTGATGAAGAGCGACCAGGCCCACGTCTTCGGCTTCTCCAACCCGATGCTGGGCCTCGCGACCTACCCCGTCGTGATCGGCATAGGCCTCGCGATCCTGGCGGGAGCCAAGCACCAGCGGTGGTACTGGCTGGGCCTGCAGGCCGGCACGCTGTTCGGCGTCGGCTTCGTGACCTGGCTGCAGTTCCAGTCGCTGTACCGCATCCACGCGCTGTGCCTGTGGTGCTCGCTCGCGTGGGTCGCCACGATCCTGATGTTCTGGTACACCCTGTCGCACAACGTGCGCAACGGTGTGATCCCCGCGCCGCGCTGGCTGCGCTCGTTCTTCACGGACTTCACCTGGATCCTGCCGGTGCTGCACATCGCCATCATCGGCCTGCTGATCCTCACGAACTGGTGGAGCTTCTGGACCAGCTGACCGGCCCGGACCGGACCCGGACGGCCGGCGGCGGCGACGGCGCCCGCCCGCGCCCACCGCGCCGGCGGGCTCCCCGGTCCGGCCCTGCTGCCCGTCCCGCCCGCCGCACCGGCGGTGTTGTCGGTGGGCTGCCTTAGGCTTCCAGGTGTGGAGCCCGACCTCTTTACCGCAGCGGCGGAAGACCGCCAGGAGAAAGATCCCACCAGCAGTCCGCTGGCGGTCCGGATGCGTCCGCGCACCCTGGACGAGGTGGTCGGCCAGCAGCACCTCCTGCGCCCGGGCTCGCCGCTGCGCCGCCTGGTCGGCGAGGGCAGCGGCCCCGCCGGCGCCTCCTCGGTGATCCTGTGGGGCCCGCCGGGCACGGGCAAGACCACCCTGGCGTACGTCGTCTCCAAGGCCACGGACAAGCGCTTCGTGGAACTGTCCGCCATCACGGCGGGCGTCAAGGAGGTCAGGACCGTCATCGACGGCGCCCGCCGCGCCTCCGGCGGGTACGGCAAGGACACCGTCCTGTTCCTCGACGAGATCCACCGCTTCAGCAAGGCCCAGCAGGACTCGCTGCTGCCGGCCGTGGAGAACCGCTGGGTGACCCTGATCGCCGCCACCACCGAGAACCCGTACTTCTCGGTCATCTCCCCGCTGCTGTCCCGGTCGCTGCTGCTGACCCTGGAACCCCTCACCGACGACGACCTGCGGGGCCTGCTGCGCCGGGCCCTGACCGAGGAGCGCGGGCTGGGCGGCGCGGTGGGGCTGCCCGAGGACACCGAGGCGCACCTGCTGCGCATCGCCGGCGGGGACGCGCGGCGGGCGCTGACCGCGCTGGAGGCGTCCGCGGGCGCCGCGATCGACAAGGGCGAGGCCGAGATCTCGCTGTCGACGCTGGAGGAGACCGTCGACCGCGCGGCGGTGGCCTACGACCGCGACGGCGACCAGCACTACGACGTGGCGAGCGCGCTGATCAAGTCGATCCGCGGCTCGGACGTGGACGCGGCCCTGCACTACCTGGCCCGGATGATCGACGCGGGCGAGGACCCCCGGTTCATCGCCCGCCGGCTGATGATCTCGGCGAGCGAGGACATCGGTCTCGCCGACCCGGCGGCGCTCCCGCTCGCGGTCGCGGCCGCGCAGGCCGTGGCCATGATCGGTTTTCCGGAGGCGGCGCTGACGCTGAGCCACGCGACGATCGCGCTGGCGCTCGCCCCGAAGTCGAACGCGGCGACGCTCGCGATCGGGGCTGCCCTGGAGGACGTGAAGAAGGGCGCCCCGGGCCAGGTGCCCGCACACCTGCGCGACGGCCACTACAAGGGCGCGGCCAAGCTCGGCCACGCGCAGGGCTACGTGTATCCGCACGACGTGCCGGGCGCGATCGCGGCCCAGCAGTACCTGCCGGACGCGGTGAAGGACCGCAGGTACTACACCCCGACGCGGTACGGCGCCGAGGCGCGCTACGCGGACGTGGTGGAGAAGGTGCGCGAGCGGCTGCGCGGCGAGTCCTGACGCGGGGCGCGGTCGCCCCCCGCGGCGGCGGCCCGGCCGCGGCACCGGCCGCGCGGGTGCCGTCAGCCCGCCGCCGCCTCGAAGAGCGTGTGCATGGCCCGGCGCAGTCCGGAGACGTCCGCGACGGGCTCGGGGAAGTCGAAGCGGGCGTCGAAGGTCCGCACCCCGACGAAGCGCACCCGCAGCCCGAACCGGTCGAGTGCCAGGGGCACGGCGACGGCGCCCGCGGCCGAGCGCGCGCCCGTCCGCTCGCCGAGCAGGCCGCGCAGCCGCTGGACCTCCGAGCCGTGTGCCGCGGCGAGGTGCTGGAGGAGTTCGGCCTCGTGGGGGGACAGCGGATCGGGGCGGGCGGCGGTGAAGTCCTCGGGATCGACGAGTCCGGCACCCCACAGGTCGTCCACGGACACCTCGCCCGTCTCCAGCCGCAGCACCGCCGTGCCGGGGGCCGCGGCGCCGGGCACGCGGGTCAGCCATCCGGAGACCCAGGCGCGGCCGCGGACCCGGTGCGGCACGGCCACGGGGGCCACGTCCGTGACCTCGAGCACCGCGTGCAGTTCGTCGTCCTGGGCGTGGGCGGCGGCCCGCGCGGCGGGGGAGTGCTCGGGGAAGGCGAGCAGCACCTCGCCGTCGCGTCCGACCGTCCGCCCGTCGGGCTCCAGGGTGTAGGGCGGGGCCTGTTCGAGACCTGGAATGAGCAGCACCGACGAGCATGTACTCTGTACGAGAGTTCGTGTGCGCTCGGCTGCTGACGGCATCCGGGCGATCTCCAGCCCGTTGCCCTGGTCGTGTGTGTCTTTCAGCTCACGCTCGGGGCAGGGACGCGGCTGACCATGAGCTGATCGGACCTCCGTCGATTCGGTGCCCCGCCTCTTGTCGGGGCCGTCTGTGATGCGCGTGGTGTTCCCAGGGCGAGACATGCGATCTCCTTAAGTAAGGTGAGCCTAACCTAACCTACACGGAGGTCTGGAGAACGTGCCTAACCAGTCGCGTCCCAAGGTCAAGAAGTCGCGTGCGCTCGGTATCGCGCTGACGCCGAAGGCCGTCAAGTACTTCGAGGCCCGTCCCTACCCGCCGGGCGAGCACGGCCGCGGCCGCAAGCAGAACAGTGACTACAAGGTCCGTCTGCTGGAGAAGCAGCGCCTGCGCGCGCAGTACGACATCAGCGAGCGCCAGATGGTCCGCGCCTACGACCGCGCCCGCAAGGCCGAGGGCAAGACCGGCGAGGCCCTGGTCATCGAGCTCGAGCGCCGCCTGGACGCGCTGATCCTGCGCTCCGGCATCGCCCGCACGATCTACCAGGCCCGTCAGATGGTCGTGCACGGCCACATCGAGGTCAACGGCCAGAAGGTCGACAAGCCGTCGTTCCGTGTCCGTCCCGACGACGTCGTGATGGTCCGCGAGCGCAGCCGCACGAAGGTCCCCTTCCAGGTGGCCCGCGAGGGTGGCAACGACACCGACGGCGAGACCCCGCGCTACCTGCAGGTCAACCTGAAGGCCCTGGCGTTCCGCCTGGACCGCGACCCGCAGCGCAAGGAAGTCCCGGTCATCTGCGACGAGCAGCTCGTCGTCGAGTACTACGCCCGCTGATCCGGACGCAGCACTCGCGTTCCGCGCGCCCCAGGCCCGTCCGTCCCCGCCCTCGCGGCGGGGCCGGCGGGCCTTCGCCGTGCCCGGGACCGGGGCCCGGTCCAGGTGTCCAGGGCCTTCGCCGTGCCCGGCGCCCCGGCCCGGCCGGGGCCCGCGCCGCCGAGGCCCCGGACGCCGCCCCGCTCCTCAGCGCTCCCGCGCCGCGGCGGGCTCCGCGCGCGGCGCCGCCGCGCCGGCCG
>NZ_JAKGCV010000480.1 GCF_021556455.1 Streptomyces fuscigenes
GACCCGGGCCTCGCGGCGGACGTCCTGGCCTGGGCCGCCGTCGCGCGCTCGGTGGCGCACGAGCGGTGCGACATCGCGGCCTGCGCGCACGCCGAGGCCGCCGGCCGGCAGGGCATGGCCCGCGCCGAGCTGGAGTACCAGAGCGAACTGGCGCGGCTCCAGCAGCGGTTCGTCGAGACCGAGGAGAGGGCCGCGGGCGTCGAGCGGACCCGGGCCCGGCGCGACGCGTCCCAGGCCCGGCTCGACGCGGACCGCAGGGCCGAACGCGTCCAGGAGGCGCTCGCCCTGCGCGACGCCGCCTTCCACGATCACGAACGGGCGCTCACCGCCCAGGCGTCGGCGCGCCGGCCCCTGCCCGGGGATCTGGCCGAGGCGGGTGCCGAGCAGCTCACCTCGGCCGAACGGGCCGTACGGCAGGAGCTCGGGGCGCTCGCCTCCGCACGCGCGGCGGAGGCGCGGACGGCGGAGCTCGGGCGGGAGCGGGCCGAGCTGGACCGCCAGCTGAGGGCCGACGAGGAGGCGGTGCGGGAGGCCGGTGCCTGGCTCGGCGGCTGGGACGCGCTGCACGCCGGCCTCGCCGAACGGATCGAGGAGGCCCAGCAGGCGGCCACGACGGCGGAACGCCTCGCGGGGCTCCTCGACCCCGCCGTGCGGCGGCTCGACGCCGCCCGGGGGCGCGACGAGGCTGCGGGGGAGCAGGAGCGGGCCGGGAAGCGGGCCGCCCGCGCCCGCGATGCGGCCACCGCGGCCCACGAGACGTGGCTCGACGTGCGGGAGCGGCGCCTCGACGGCATGGCGGCCGAACTCGCCGCCGGCCTCGTCGCGGGCGCTCCCTGCACGGTGTGCGGGGCCACCGAGCACCCGGCGCCCGCCGCGGCCGGCGGCAGCACCTTCGAGCCGAACGCCCGCACCAGCGCCGTACGCACCTTCGCCGGATCGCCCGCCGCGTGGTCGAACGGCGCGGGGCACGTCAGCACGGCAGGGGCGAGGCCGGTCAGGGCGGCGGCCAGCAGCGTCGCGTCCGGCTCGTGCTTCGCGTACGCCTCCGGGAAGCCGCTGTGCTGGACCTCCTGCGCCGCCACCGTCAGGGGCAGCCGCGAGTAGCCCGGGATCCGCGCCAGGCGCCGGTAGAACTGCGTCGACGCGTACACCGGGTCGAGGATCTGCTTCTCCGTCCCCCAGCCCGCCGACGGGCGCTGCTGGAAGAGGCCCAGTGAATCGAGGTCGCCGGAACGGAGGTTGCGCAGGCCGGACTCCTGGAGCGACGTCGCGAGCGCGATCGTGACGGCCCGCTCGGGCATGCCGCGGGTCAGCCCGACGGCCGAGATGGTGGCGGCGTTGGACGCCTGCTCGGGCGTCAACTCGAAGGTGGCGCCGTCCCCGTCGTCGGCGCCCGCCCCGCCGGAGGCGCGGACACTGCACTTGACGGGGCCCGCGCCCCCGCCGGTCACGTACTGCACGCCGACGTACGCGGCGACGGCGAGCAGGACGACGAAGGCGGCCGTGAAACGAAGGAGTCGGCCGCGACGGGAACGCGTGACGGTCTCGGACACGCGCTTACCGTACTGGAGCGCGGCGCCCCCGAACTCCGCCTGCGGACACAGGAAACCGGGGTATGCGCGGACGCCGCGCCGACCTGCGGAAAGACCCTGAGGCTCCGGCGCGCTCGCGCGGGATTCGGGCCGCCCGGCACGCCGCGTTAGTGTCACTTCCATGTCCCACACGCTCGACCTCACCCTCGACGCCGCCACGCTCACCGCCCGCCTCGTCGACATCCCCTCCGTCAGCGGGTCCGAGGGCCCCCTCGCCGACGCCGTCGAGCGGGCGCTCCGCGCGCTGCCGCACCTCACGGTCGACCGGCACGGCAACAACGTCGTCGCCCGTACGCGGCTCGGGCGCGCCGAGCGCGTGGTGCTCGCCGGGCACCTCGACACGGTCCCCGTCGCGGACAACGTCCCCTCGCGCCTCGACGCCGACGGTGTGCTGTGGGGCTGCGGCACCACCGACATGAAGTCGGGTGTCGCCGTGCAGCTGCGGATCGCCGCCACGGTGCCGGAACCCAACCGTGACCTGACGTTCGTCTTCTACGACAACGAGGAGGTCGCGGCGCACCTCAACGGGCTCGGGCACGTCGTCGAGGCGCACCCCGACTGGCTGGCCGGCGACTTCGCCGTCCTGCTGGAGCCGTCGGACGGGCAGGTCGAGGGCGGCTGCCAGGGCACGCTGCGCGTCGAGCTGACCACGACGGGGGAGCGGGCCCACTCCGGCCGCAGCTGGATGGGGTCCAACGCCGTCCACGCGGCCGCGCCGATCCTCGCCCGCCTCGCCGCGTACGAGCCCCGCAGGCCGGTCGTCGACGGACTGGAGTACCGCGAGGGGCTCAACGCGGTGCGGATCGAGGGCGGCGTCGCGAACAACGTCGTCCCCGACGCGTGCACCGTCACGGTCAACTACCGCTACGCGCCCGACCGGGGTCCCGACGAGGCGGTCGCGCACGTCAAGGAGGTCTTCGACGGCTGCGGCGTCGACACCTTCACCGTGACGGACCACTCCGGCGCCGCGCTGCCCGGCCTCTCGCACCCGGCCGCCGCCGCGTTCATGGCGGCCGTCGGCGGGACCCCCCAGCCCAAGTTCGGCTGGACCGACGTCTCGCGCTTCGGCGAGCTCGGCGTGCCCGCGGTGAACTACGGGCCCGGCGACGCGCTGCTCGCCCACAAGGTCGACGAGCGTGTCGCGGTGGAGCGGATCGAGCACTGCGAGCAGCGGCTGCGCGCCTGGCTCACCTCCTGACGGGCCTCCGCGCGCCCCGCCCGGCGCACGCCCTCTGACCTGCGCCGTCCGGACGACCGGAATTTCGCCGTTCGTCATGTCGGTACCTCTAGGCTGGCGGGGAAGCAAAGAAGAACCGGAAAACCTGAAAAAGCCAGAAAAGCTCGACAGGCCCGGAAAGCTGGAAAAGACCGACACGCGCCGGAGCCGTACGGGCCTCGGCGCGCATGCGGGCGAATGGAACACGCGTTCGAGACGAGGAAAGCGGCATTACGAAGGTCATCATCAGAACGGGACAGTTCAGAACCAGAGAGGAGCGGCTCATGGGCGATCCGGAGGGATCCGGGCGGCCGGACGAGCAGCGGCTCGGGCCGGTGATCCGGCGCGGCGGCCAGGTACAGGCCGGCACCACCGACCAGCGGCTGCTCGACACGGGGGGCGACTCCGCGTGGGTGCACACCGACCCCTGGCGGGTCATGCGCATCCAGTCCGAGTTCGTCGAGGGCTTCGGCGCCCTCGCGGAACTGCCGAGCGCGATCAGTGTGTTCGGCTCGGCCCGCACACCGGTCGACTCGCCCGAGTACGACGCGGGCGTGCGCATCGGCAAGGCACTCGTCCAGGCCGGCTTCGCCGTGATCACGGGCGGCGGGCCCGGGGCGATGGAGGCCGCGAACCGGGGCGCCAAGGAAGCCGGCGGTGTGTCGGTGGGCCTCGGCATCGAGCTGCCCTTCGAGCAGGGGCTCAACCCCTACGTCGAGATGGGCGTCAACTTCCGGTACTTCTTCGTCCGCAAGACGATGTTCGTGAAGTACGCGCAGGGCTTCGTCGTCCTGCCGGGCGGCCTCGGCACCATGGACGAGCTGTTCGAGGCGCTCACGCTGGTCCAGACCCGCAAGGTCACCCGGTTCCCCATCGTGCTGTTCGGCACGGAGTACTGGGGCGGCCTCGTCGACTGGCTGCGCGGCACGGTGGTCGCCCAGGGCAAGGCCGCCGAGAAGGACCTGCTGCTGTTCCACGTCACGGACGACGTGGAAGAGGCAGTGGCCCTGGTCAGCAAGGAAGCGGGCACGGACCGCGTCTGAGGGCCCCGGCCCCGACCGCCCGGCACGCCCGGACCGCCCCAGGAGCCCCGCGCGGGACCTGGGGCGTCGTACGTCGGGCCCCGGCGCCGCGCAGGGTGCTCCGGGGCCGCCGCGGGGCCCCCGGG
>NZ_JAKGCV010000481.1 GCF_021556455.1 Streptomyces fuscigenes
CGGGACCCCCGGCGCCGAAGCCCCCGAAGCCGCCGCCACCGCCACCGCCACCGAACCCGCCGCCTCCGCCGCCGAAGCCGCGGCCACCGCCTCCGCCGCCGGCGCCGCCCGCGAGCTGCGCGGTCAGGGTCGGGCTGATCGCGGAGACGACGTACGCGCCGATCAGGCCCAGCGCGATGCCGAGCACCCCGCCGACGAGGCCGTTGACCAGGGCCTCGCCCATGACCTGCCGGGTGACGCGGCCGCTCTTCCAGCCGAGAGCCTTGAGCGTGCCGAACTCCCGCACGCGGCGGCTGACCGCCGACGACGTCAGCAGGCCCGCCACCAGGAACGCCGCGACGAGCACGGCGAGCGAGAGCCACCTGCCGACGTTCGAGGCGAGGCCGGACGCGGTGGACAGCGATCCCGACACGGTGGAGGCGAGGTCGGCGGAGGTGGTGACGGTCGTGCCGGAGACGTTCTTCTGCACCGCCGCCTTCACGGCGTCGATCTGCTGCGAGTCGGTCGCCTTGACGTAGACGGTGGTGACCTTCGCCTTGGCGTCCGCGAGGGTCTGCGCCTTCCGCAGCGGTATGTAGACGTTGGCCGCCGCGTCACCGCTGTCCGCGGTGGCGATGCCGATGATCGTGAACTTGGTGCCGTGGATGGTGAGCGTCTTGCCGACGTCGAGGCTCTTCTGCTTGGCGTACGCGCTGTCCACGAGCGCCACGTCGGCGTCGGTCTCCGACGTCTTGAACGTCCGGCCCTTGGTGAGCTTCGAGCTCGTCAGCGGGCCGAGGGTCGCGTCGGTGACGTCCGTGCCGAAGACGGTGAACGAGTCGACGCTGAAGGACGCGCCGCCGCCCTGCACCTGGCCGCCGGCGGCACCCCCGCCGCCCCGGGAGCCGCGGCCGCCGCCCTCGCCGGGCTTGAACTCGCCCCGCTTGAACTGGCCGTTGACCTTGAGGTCGTTGAGGCTGAGGCCGCCGATGGCGGAGGCGACCCCGTGCTGCGCCTTGACCTTCGCGACGGTCGAGTCCGCGAGTGTCTGGAAGCCCTGGACCATCACGCGGTCCGTGCTCTGGCTGCTCTTGTCGTCGTTGTTCTGCCCCTTGAAGTCGAAACGGGGACGGCCGGCGTCCCCGCTGCTCGCGGCGGCGGGCGCCGCCTTGGTGACGGTCATGTCGGTGCCGAGACCGTAGAGGGACTGCAGGACCTTGTCCTGCGCCTTGTTCATCCCGGCGGTGACCGAACTGACCACGATGACCAGGGCGATGCCGAGAGCGAGTCCTGAGGCGACGACGAGGGCCGCTTTTCTGCGGCGACGCAATTCGCGCCGGAGGTAGGTGACGAACATGGCGTGAAATTACGGGCGGGTGGTGACAGCTTGTTGAGGCGACGATGAGAGCAGGATGAGAAGCCGTCGCCCGGGTCCCGCAGCCGCGCCCGGGGACCGCGTACGACCGGCCGCTCCGGCGCCCCGCCGGTCCCCGCGCCCACTCCGGCCCCGGGCCGGGACCCGGCCGGGGCCCGCGTCGCCCCCCGTCCGGACACGACGCGGCGGCCGCACCCCGGGAGGGTGCGGCCGCCGTCTCTTCGTCGTTGGTGAGCGGTCCCGCGCGGGCCGGTGGCCGTCGCGGGTCCTGTCGGCCGGACGGGTCCGGCCGGCGGGGATCAGACCGCGGAACCCGCCTGCCAGTCCGCCCAGCTCATGTTCCAGCCGTTGAGGCCGTTGTCGGGCTGCACGGTCTTGTCGTGCGAGTTCTTGACGACGACCACGTCACCGAGCAGCGAGTGGTCGAAGAACCAGTGCGCCGGCATGTTCGGGTCGCCGGCGCCCTTGACGTCCTGCAGGCCCACGCAGCCGTGGCTGGTGTTGGAGTTGCCGAACACCGAAGGCCCGCCCCAGTAGTTGCCGTGGACGAAGGTGCCCGAGTTGGTCAGGCGCATCGCGTCGGGCACGTCCTTGATGTCGTACTCGCCCTTGCCGTCGGAGTCCGTGAAGCCGACCGTCGCACCGTTCATGCGGGTCTTCTTGTACTTCTCGGAGATCACCATCTGGCCGTTGTACGTGGTGTGCTCGGGCGAGCCGGCGGAGATGGGGATGGTGCGGACGGTCTTGCCGTCCTGCTGCACGACCATGGTGTGCGCCGCCGCGTCGACCGTGCTCACCTGGTTGCGCCCGACGGTGAACGTCACGGTCTTCTGCTGGACCCCGTAGGTGCCCTTCGCGCCCTGGACGCCGTCCAGGTTCAGCTTCAGCGTGACCTTGCTGCCGGCCTGCCAGTAGTTCTGCGGGCGGAAGTCCAGGCGCTGCGAGTTGAACCAGTGGCCGACGACCTGCTGCCCGCTGGTGGACGAGACCTGGATGTGCGACTGCACGTCCTTCTTGTCCGTGATCGACTTGTCGAAGTTGATCGACACCGGCATGCCGACGCCGACCGTGGAGCCGTCCTCGGGCGTGAAGTTCCCGATGAAGCTGTTGGACGGCGAGACGGTGGTGAACGTCGAGTTCTCGTTGGCGCCGCGGCCCTTGGAGTCCTTCGCCGTCGCCGCGATCTTGTACGTGGTGGAGCGCGAGAGCTGCGCGTCCGGGCTCCAGCTCTTGCCGTCGGCGGCGAGGGTGCCCTTGACGGCGGTGCCGTCGGCTGTGGTGAGGCTCACATTTGTCAGCGTGCCGTCGGTGACGCTGACCTTGGCGGCGTTGTTGATGCTCGCGTTGTCGGAGCCGTTGCCCGGCGTGATGGCTATCTTCGCGTCGGACGTGTCCTGCGCGGCCGCCTTGTCGACGGCCGCGGCCTGCGACTGCTTCGGTGAGGACGCCGCGTCCCCGCTCCCGCCGCCGTGGCCGCCGCCGCACGCCGAGAGCACCAGGACGCCGCCCAGTGCCGCGGACGCGGCCGCAATGCTGGTGCGCCGCTTCCTTGCCGTCATCACACGCTTCTCCATCGTCGCCGAACAACAACTCTGCCGATAGCCCTTAAGAACAGCGGTGGCGTGCCCTTCGGTTCCACATCGCCGTGCGGTGTGTCCGAGGCCACTGCTGCGCCACGCGCCGCCCGCCGCACCGCGGGCATCCGGTCCGATGCCGGTTTCCGCCCCGGTCGCGGCCTGCCCCGCCGCCCCTTGCCGGCCGTGTGCGACCGGCTGCGAACGAGGGCCGGGTCTCCCAGGGTGACACGCTTTCGGCGCGGCTCGTACCGTCCCGTCCCGTTCAGGACCACTTCAGGACGTGGGTCCCGGACCTACGTCCCACCGGGGCGCGGCCGCACGTCCCGCCCGGGCACGGCCGCACGTCCCGACGGGGCGCCGCCGCGCAGGGGCCTCGCCCGGCCGCGTGACGGGGTGCACGCTCCGCACCCGCGCACACGCGCACCGTGATCGAACTGGAAGGCGACTTTCCCCCGGCGGGCCGCCTTCACTAGCATCGGCGCACCCCGCCAATTCGGTTTCGTCACAAGGGGATCGATCTCGTGTCCGTCGCATTCCGCTCTGTCGCGTTCCGTCCGCTCGTGACCGCCGGCGCAGCCGGCGTCATGCTCTGCGGCCTGTTCTTCGTCCCGTCTGCCCACGGCGCGGGGCCGCACGCGCCCGCGGTGCACAGAGACGGCCGGGCGACGGTGTCGGGACCGCGGTCGGGTCCGGGCTCCGCGGCGGCGCCGGAGAAGGATTCGGCGGGACGCTCCGGCGGCCGGGGCGCGGCCGACGACGACGCGTCGGACTCCGGCGCGGACGTCCGGGCCGCCTACGGCTCCGGGAGCGCCGCGTTCGCCGGGCAGAGCGCGCGGGCGTCGCGCCAGCTCGCGCTGGGCGCGACGTCCCCCGGGATCGGGTTGTCGCGGCCGACGAGGCGGCCCAGGAAGCCGAAGTGGGCGTCGGCGTCCTCGGGGTCGACGGACCGCGCGGGCAGGCCGAGGTGCCGGCCGATCCGCTCGGCGAACTCCCGGACTCGCGATGCCGG
>NZ_JAKGCV010000482.1 GCF_021556455.1 Streptomyces fuscigenes
GGGCCGGAGACGCGGCCCTCACGGAGGGTGCCCGGCCGGCCACGGTCGGCGGACCGGTGGGCCCGGAGGCCCCGGGGTGTCCGGTGGGCGGGACGGCGGGCGCGGGCCGGGCCGCCGCCCGATACGGTGGTAACACCATGAGCGCACCGGAGCCCCTGCAGCCCCCGGCGACCAGCGAGTCGGCCGGCGGCGCCCGTACCCTCCTCGTCAAGATCTTCGGGAAGGACCGTCCCGGCATCACGGCGGGCCTCTTCGACACACTCGCCGCGTACGGCGTCGACGTCATAGACATCGAGCAGGTCGTCACGCGCGGCCGCATCGTGCTGTGCGCGCTGATCACCGCGCCCGCGCAGGCGGGCACCACCGACGGCGAGCTGCGCGCCACCGTGCACAGCTGGGCCGAGTCCCTCCGCCTGCAGGCCGAGATCATCTCCGGCATCGGCGACAACAAGCCGCGCGGCAGCGGCCGCTCCCACGTCACCGTGCTCGGCAACCCGCTGACCGCGCAGTCCACGGCGGCCATAGCGGCCAGCATCACGGGGACGGGCGGCAACATCGACCGGATCTTCCGGCTCGCGAAGTACCCGGTGACAGCCGTGGAGTTCGCCGTGTCGGGCGTCGCCACCGAGCCCCTGCGCACCGCGCTCGCCACCGCGGCGGCGGACATCGGAGTGGACGTGGCGGTGGTCTCCGCGGGCCTGCAGCGCAGGGCGCGCCGGCTGGTCGTCATGGACGTCGACTCGACACTCATCCAGGACGAGGTCATCGAGCTGTTCGCGGCCCACGCCGGGTGCGAGGCGGAGGTCGCGGACGTCACCGCGCGGGCGATGCGCGGCGAGCTGGACTTCGAGCAGTCCCTGCACGAGCGGGTGGCGCTGCTGGCGGGGCTGAGCGAGTCGGTCGTGGACAAGGTGCGCGCCGAGGTCCGCCTCACACCGGGGGCCCGCACGCTCATCCGCACGCTGAAGCGGCTCGGCTACCAGGTGGGCGTGGTGTCCGGCGGGTTCACGCAGGTCACCGACGCGCTGCGGGAACACCTCGGGCTGGACTTCGCCGCGGCCAACACACTGGAGATCGTGGACGGCGTGCTGACCGGCCGGGTCGTCGGCGGGGTCGTCGACCGCGCGGGCAAGGCGCGGCTGCTGCGCGAGTTCGCGGAGCGCGCCGGGGTGCCGCTGGCCCAGACGGTCGCGATCGGCGACGGGGCCAACGACCTCGACATGCTGAACACGGCCGGGCTGGGGGTCGCCTTCAACGCGAAGCCGCTCGTCCGCGCCGCCGCGCACACCGCGGTCAACGTGCCGTTCCTCGACACCGTGCTGTACCTGCTGGGGATCACCCGCGAGGACGTCGACGAGGTGGAGGACGCCGAGGACGCCGAGGTCCCCGGCATGACGGCCGCCGGCACCTGAGGCGGCGCGGGAAACGCGACCGGGGCGGGAGTGGCCGCGCCCGGGAACCCGGCCGGGCCGGCCGCCCGCACGGTCGGCCCACGACGCGGCGGGCGGCACCGGTCCGGGATGCGGCCCGCCTCGGCCCGGCGGCGCCGCAAGACCTCGGGTCCGAGGGTCCGCGGCGGGAAGTGTGTGCGCGGAGTGCGTGTGCGGCTGCGGTGTGACGCCGGTACGGGCCCGAGGACGTGCGCCGGTCAGTCGTGCGGCGCCCAGTAGTCCAGCAGCCGGCCCACGCCGTGCTCGACGGATTTCCAGCTGCCCTCGAAGCCCACCACGGCGAAGGCCGCCGTCGGGAAGGCGCCCTGCGTCATCCGCGCCATCGTGTCGCCCTCGGCGCTCGCCGAGAGCACGTCCGCGAGGGCGTGCATGCCGGGGTTGTGGCCGACGAGGAGCAGGTCCCGCACCTCGTCGGACGTCTCGTTGACCAGCGCGAGGAGGTCGCCGAGCGTCGCGTCGTACAGGCGCTCCTCGTAGACCGTCCGCGGCCGGTGCGGCAGCTCGTGCACCGCGATCTTCCAGGTCTCGCGGGTGCGCTCGGCGGTGGAGCAGAGTGCCAGGTCGAAGCCGATGCCCGTGTCGGCGAGCTTGCGCCCGCTGGTCGCGGCCTCCGTGCGGCCGCGCTCGGCCAGCGGCCGCTCGTGGTCGGACACCTGGGGCCAGTCGGCCTTCGCATGACGGAGGAGGACGATCCTGCGTGGTGTGTCGGCGCTCATGACACCCAGCTTCGCACGAAATGCGCCCCCGGGCGCAGGGTGTTGGTGTCTCAGTGGCAGCTGAGGCGTGCTGCCGGGGCCTGTCCCTCCGACGGACGGCGCGGGGGGGGCGGGCGCTTGCCTCCCGCGCGCTCCCCCGGGCGGACACGGGCTCGCCGCTCCTGGTACGGGACCGTACGCGGCCGGTGAAGGGCCGCACGTGCAGGAGGGCACGAGCGGGTGAGGGGCCGCCGGCAGGCGAACGGAGACGGGCTCTGCCCGTATGCGACCGGACACAGGGCGGACGTGGCCGACCGGCGACGGGGCCGCCCGCACGCGCGCGGTGAGGGTTGCCCGCCGCTGCGGCCGGAGGCCGGCCGTGCGCCTCGCGCCGGGGGACCCGGCAGCGCGCGGCCCCCGTCCCCCTGGCCCCGGCTTCCCGCCCCTGAAGCGCCCGCTCCCGCTGCCCGCCTACGGGAGCAGCAGGAGCTGTATCGCGTGGGCGAGCCGGGCGAGGGCGTCCGTGCCGCCCGCCGCGTGCGCCTGGGAGGGGTTGACCGTGACCATCAGCAGGGCGAAGAACGCGGTCGCCGGGAGGACCACGGCCCACCAGGGCAGCCGTGCGGCCGACGTGACCGCGCCCGTTGTGCTCCGGGGACGCATCCGCTCCCGCACCGACATGACCGCCTCCGTGTCGTCCGCCGTCCGGCAAGTGCCGTCACTGAAGAAACTACGGAGCGCGAGGCGTCTTTCCCATCCGGTGATCCACCCACTCGACCCTGACCCTTGCCCCCTACTCGACCCTGACCCTTGCCCCCTAGGGGACAGGGGGGCCAGCCCCACCCCGGGCCGGCCGCGGCTCCCGCGGGGGGCCTTGGAGCGCGGCCGCGGCGGCGCTCAGGGTGCGGCGCCGGCGGGGCCCGGGGTCAGCGGCGCCGCTCGGCGCCCGGCAGCGCCGGCGCGCGGCGCGGGCCCGGGGTCACGGCGGGGCCCCGGGTCAGGGCGAGGCGATCGTCGCGACGATCGCGATGACCGCGAGGATGCCGAAGATGGCGCCGAAGACGTAGAGCAGCTTGCGCTGCCCGTTCTGGGGGGAGGGTTCCAGGACTGGCATGCGCTCAGTCTCCCACCCCGGCCTCCTGCTCGATGGTGCGGTCCCGTCCGGCGAGCCAGCCCACGGCCATCTGCGGCAGGAGCAGGGCCGCCATCAGGCACAGCGGCCAGGTCCAGCCCCCGGTGTGCTGGTAGAGGACGCCCACGACGAGCGGCCCGGGTATCGACAGCAGGTAGCCCGTGCTCTGCACGAAGGCCGACAGGCGCACCACCCCCGCGCCGGTGCTGGAGCGCATGCCGATCATGGTCAGGGCCAGCGGGAAGGAGCAGTTCGACACCCCGAGCAGGACCGCCCACACCCAGGCCCCGCCCACGGGTGCGAGGTGGAGCCCGGCGAAGGCGGCCAGCCCGCAGGCGCCGAGGGCGACGACGAGGGGCCCCTGGTGCCGCAGGCGGGTGGCGAGGCCCGGGATCACGAACGCCAGCGGCACGCCCATCACCATGATCACCGCGAGCAGCACGCCCGCGGTGTCGGCGGAGAGGCCCGCGTCCCGGAAGCGCTGGGACATCCAGCCCATGGTGATGTAGGCGCCGGTGGCCTGGAGGCCGAAGAAGACCGTGAGCGCCCAGGCCGTGCGGCTGCGCAGCAGGCTCGGCACGGCGTCGCGGGACGGCTCTCGGGGACCGGCTGCCGCGGCGCGCCCGTAGCCGCCGGGCGACGCGGCCCCCGGGCCGG
>NZ_JAKGCV010000483.1 GCF_021556455.1 Streptomyces fuscigenes
CCGGCCGCGCACGGCCCGGACGGTGGGCCCGACGCGCACCGCGCCGCCGTCGGCCGGCAGTCCGTGCCGCCGCTCCCTCCCGGCCGCGACCGGCCGCCGTGCGCGTTCCCCGGGCACCGCGCGTCTCCCGTCAGCGCTTCTCGGGGTTCTCGGCCTGCAGGCGCGCCACGTAGGCCGCGGCCTGGGAGCGGCGCTCCATGCCGAGCTTGGACAGCAGGCCGGACACGTAGTTCTTGATCGTCTTCTCGGCCAGGTGCAGCCGCTCGCCGATCGCGCGGTTGGTCAGACCCTCGCCGATCAGGTCGAGGATCCTGCGTTCCTGATCGGTGAGGTTCGCCAGCTTGTCGTCCGTGCGCGGGTTGTTCCCGTCCCGCAGCCGTTCCAGAACGCGGGCCGTCGCCACCGGGTCGAGCAGCGAGCGGCCCGCCGCCACGTCCCGTACGGCCGTCAGCAGTTCGCTGCCGCGGATGGCCTTGAGGACGTACCCCGAGGCGCCGGCCATGATCGCGTCGAACAGCGCCTCGTCGTCCGAGAAGGACGTCAGCATCAGGCACTTGATGCTCTCGTCGCGGGACCTGATGTCGCGGCAGACCTCCACCCCGCTGCCGTCCGGGAGTCGCACGTCGAGTACGGCCACGTCCGGACGGGTGGCGGGGATGCGGACCAGCGCGTCCGCCGCCGTACCGGCCTCGCCCACGACCTCGATGTCCTCCTCGACGGCCAGCAGCTCGTGGACACCCCGCCGGACGACCTCGTGGTCGTCCACCAGGAATACGGTGATTTTGTCCCTTTCGCGCACTTCATCCACCATCGCAGTGTCACACATCCACCCCTTCCCTGCCGCCGAAGGCCCGGGATAACGTGCCGTTGTCCCGGCGGCCTGCGAGGCTGTTCACGACGCCCTGACCAGCCACTGTTCCCCAGCTCTTCGATTTACTTGGATATCCAAGGAAAGTCGCAGGTCAGGCAGGGTTTCACAGTCGTGCTGCACTCTGGGTAACGTGCCTTTCTCACAGGCGCTCGCCGGGGCACCTGTCACGTCCGGAACCTTTCCGTGTCCGCGCACACCCCGCGCGGGCGGAGGAATCGGACGGAACCGCACTGGTACCCGGCGGACCCCGGGGGCCGGAAAGACGGAGGTACACGCACGTGACCGTGGAGAGCACCACCGCGCGGAAACCGCGGAGCGGCCAGGCGGCGCAGAGCGCCGCGACGGGCGCGAGGACGACCCGGACCGCCGCGGCGGCCGCGCCGGCCACCGGCGCCGCAGGAGCCGCGAACACCGCGAAGGCGGCCAGGACGGCCGCGCCCGCGAAGAGCGCCAAGTCGGCGAGGCCGGCCAAGGGCGCCAAGGGCTCGGCAGCCGCCCGCGGCGGCGCGGGCGAGCCGGCGGGCACCGACGCGCGGGGTGCGGCACAGACCGCCGAGCGCCCCGACGACGAGCTCGTACAGCTGCTCACCCCCGAGGGGGAACGCGTCGCCCGGCCGGACTACGACGACTACGTCGCCGACCTGACGCCGGAGACGCTCCGCGGCCTGTACCGCGACATGGTGCTCACCCGCCGGTTCGACGGCGAGGCCACGCAGCTCCAGCGCCAGGGCGAGCTCGGCCTGTGGGCCTCGCTGCTCGGCCAGGAGGCCGCGCAGATCGGCTCGGGCCGTGCCCTGCGCGACGACGACTACGTCTTCCCGACCTACCGCGAGCACGGCGTCGCCTGGTGCCGCGGCGTGGACCCGGTGAACCTGCTCGGCATGTTCCGCGGGGTCAACCACGGCGGCTGGGACCCCAACAGCAACAACTTCCACCTGTACACGATCGTCATCGGCTCGCAGACGCTGCACGCCACCGGCTACGCGATGGGCGTCGCCAAGGACGGCGCGGGCTCCGCCGTCGTCGCGTACTTCGGCGACGGCGCGTCCAGCCAGGGCGACGTCGCCGAGGCGTTCACCTTCTCGGCCGTGTACAACGCCCCGGTCGTCTTCTTCTGCCAGAACAACCAGTGGGCGATCTCCGAGCCCACGGAGCGCCAGACCCGGGTGCCGCTCTACCAGCGCGCCCGCGGCTACGGCTTCCCGGGCGTGCGGGTCGACGGCAACGACGTCCTCGCCTGCCTGGCGGTCACCCGCGCGGCGCTGGAGCACAGCCGCGGCGGCGCGGGCCCGATGCTGGTCGAGGCGTTCACGTACCGCATGGGCGCGCACACCACCTCCGACGACCCGACGAAGTACCGCTCCGAGGACGAGCGCGAGGCGTGGGTCGCCAAGGACCCGATCCTGCGGCTGCGCCGCTACCTGGAGCGGGAGGGCTACGCGGACGAGGCCTTCTTCGCCGGGCTGGAGGACGAGAGCGAGGCCCTCGGCAGGCACGTGCGCGAGACCGTGCGCGCCATGCCCGACCCGGACCCGATGGCGATCTTCGACAACGTCTACGCGGACGGCAGCGCGCAGGTCGACGAGGAGCGCAAGGCGTTCGCCGCGTACCAGGCGTCCTTCGCCGACGGCCCCGACGACCCCGGTGGCGCGTCCGCCGCGGGCGCCGGCGCCGAGGGAGGCAAGTGAGATGAGCACCCAGAAGCTTCCCGTCGCGAAGGCGATCAACGAATCCCTGCGCAAGGCCCTGGAGACCGACCCCAAGGTCCTCGTCATGGGCGAGGACGTCGGAAAGCTCGGCGGCGTCTTCCGCGTCACCGACGGCCTCCAGAAGGACTTCGGGGAGGAGCGGGTCATCGACACCCCGCTCGCCGAGTCCGGCATCGTCGGCACCGCGATCGGCCTCGCGCTGCGCGGCTACCGCCCCGTCGTGGAGATCCAGTTCGACGGGTTCGTCTTCCCCGCGTACGACCAGATCGTCACGCAGCTCGCGAAGATGCACGCCCGCTCGCTCGGCAAGGTCAAGATGCCGGTCGTCATCCGCATCCCCTACGGCGGCGGAATCGGCGCGGTCGAGCACCACAGCGAGTCGCCGGAGGCGCTGTTCGCGCACGTCGCCGGCCTCAAGTGCGTCTCGCCCTCGAACGCTTCGGACGCCTACTGGATGATGCAGCAGGCCATCCAGACCGACGACCCGGTGATCTTCTTCGAGCCCAAGCGCCGCTACTGGGACAAGGGCGAGGTCGACACCGAGGCGATCCCGGGACCGCTGCACGGCGCGAAGATCGTGCGCGCGGGTGAGCACCTGACCCTCGCGGCGTACGGCCCGATGGTGAAGGTCTGCATGGAGGCCGCCGCCGCGGCGGCCGAGGAGGGCAAGTCGCTGGAGGTCGTGGACCTGCGGTCGATGTCGCCCATCGACTTCGACACGCTGCAGGCCTCCGTGGAGCGCACGCGCCGCCTCGTCGTGGTGCACGAGGCACCGGTCTTCTACGGCTCCGGCGCGGAGATCGCCGCCCGGATCACCGAGCGCTGCTTCTACCACCTGGAGGCCCCGGTGCTGCGGGTCGGCGGCTTCCACGCCCCGTATCCGCCGGCCCGGGTGGAGGACGAATACCTGCCCGGCCTCGACCGCGTGCTCGACTCCGTCGACCGCGCGCTCGCGTACTGAGGAGTGCCGCAGATGACGACTGACACGTCCGCAGCCGCGGGCTGCCGCGAGTTCCGGATGCCCGACGTGGGCGAGGGACTCACCGAGGCGGAGATCCTCAAGTGGTACGTGGCGCCCGGCGACACGGTCACCGACGGCCAGGTGGTGTGCGAGGTGGAGACGGCGAAGGCCGCCGTCGAACTGCCCATTCCCTACGACGGGGTGGTGCGCGAACTGCGCTTCGAGGAGGGCACGACGGTCGACGTCGGCGCCCCGATCATCACCGTCGACGTGAGTGGCGGCGCGGCCGCCCCCGCGCCGGCCACCGAGGCGGCGCCCGCCTCGAACGGCGCCGGGCCGGCCGCCGCGGAGAGCGGCGCCGAGCCCG
>NZ_JAKGCV010000484.1 GCF_021556455.1 Streptomyces fuscigenes
CCCGGCGACGACGGCGCGGACGGGGGCTCGGGCGCGGGCTCCGGCGGCTCCTCGGCGCCGGGCGGCGCGGGGGCCGGGGGCGCGGACGAGGGGCGTCCCGGCTGGGAGGAGCGGATCGAGCGCGGGCTCGCGTTCCTGCGGCGGCGGGTGACGGGCGAGTACGAGGTCGACGACTTCGGCTACGACAAGGACCTCACCGACCAGGTGCTGATGTCCCTGATCAGGCCCCTGTACGAGAACTGGTTCCGGGTCGAGGTCAAGGGCGTCGAGAACATCCCGTCCGAGGGCGGGGCGCTCGTGGTGGCGAACCATTCGGGGACGCTGCCGTGGGACGGGCTGATGATGCAGGTCGCCGTGCACGACCACCACCCGGCCGGCCGGCATCTGCGGCTGCTCGCCGCCGACCTGGTGTTCATGCTGCCGGTCGTCAACGAGCTGGCCCGCAAGGCCGGCCACACGCTGGCGTGCACGGAGGACGCCGAGGAGCTCCTCGGCCGGGGCGAGGTCGTCGGGGTGATGCCGGAGGGGTTCAAGGGCCTCGGCAAGCCGTTCGGCGAGCGGTACAAGCTCCAGCGCTTCGGCCGGGGCGGCTTCGTGTCGACGGCCCTGCGCACGGGCGTGCCGATCGTGCCGTGCTCGATCGTCGGCGCGGAGGAGATCTACCCGATGCTCGGCAACTCGAAGACGCTGGCAAGGCTGCTGGGGATCCCCTACTTCCCGCTGACGCCGACGTTCCCGTGGCTCGGCCCGCTCGGCGCGGTGCCGCTGCCGACGAAGTGGACGATCCAGTTCGGGACGCCGATCGCGACGGACGGCTACCCGCCGGAGGCGGCGGAGGACCCGATGCTGATGTTCAACCTGACGGACCGGGTGCGCGAGCAGATCCAGCACACGCTCTACAAGCTGCTGGTGCAGCGGCGGTCGGTCTTCTTCTGAGGCGGCGGGCGGGCGCGGGCCCGGCCCGGTGGCGCCCGGCCCGGGCGCCGAGCCATGTCCCGGTGGCGTACGCGCGACTCGGGGCGTACGTGCGGCGCGCGGTCGCGGTACGCACGAGGGGGCGGCTCCCCGCCGGGAGCCGCCCCCTCACCTGCTGTGCGTCACTCGCCCTGGTCGGCGCCGTCGTGCGCGTCGATGCCGAGGCCGGGCAGGAGCCCCGGCAGCAGCGGCGGGAGCGTGACGTCGGGCTGGGGCGCGCCCGGAGCCTGGTCCTCAGGCGGTGCGGCCGGGTCGCTGGCCGCGCCCGACGGCGGGTCGACGAGGCCGCCCGCGGCACCGCCGATGAGCCCGCCCTCGTGGGTCGCGCCCGCGGAACCGCCCTGCGAGCCGGTCGGCGAGGGCGTGCCGCCCGACCCTCCGGAACCGCTGTGACCGTGGCTCTCGCCCGAGCTCGGGGTGGCGGGCGAGGGCTTGCGGTGCCTGCCGGTGCCGGGCGCCGTGCTGCTCCCCGGCGCGTCGGTGGCGGCGGTCCCGGACTGCTTGCGGCCCGGCTGCGGGAGCTTCGACTGCAGCGGGGCGACGTCCTGGTCTATGGCCGCGAAGACCGAGTTGACCTCTTCGCCGACATCGGCGAGCTGGACGGGCAGCCGGCCGCGGAGCCCGTCCCAGGCCTGCCGGTGCGAGGCCGTGAACGACGACAGCGTCGCCATCGGGGCCAGCGAGCCGTTCTTCTCGTAGGCCGCGTGCAGCAGGCGGTGGCCCTCGGACGCGTCGTCCTTCATGCCGGTCAGCGTCCGGCGGATCTCGGCCAGGGACTCGTGGTCGAGCTGCCCCGTCCGGCCCCGTTCCATGAGTCTTCGCGCTTCGGTCAGCCGCGCGGAGGCGTGGTCGAGATAGAGGCCGCCGCGCGCGGAGTCGGTGTCCGCCAGGTCGAGCCTGATGTCCTCCATGCCGCGTTTGAGCCCGTACAGCGAGTCACCGGGCAGCGCGTCCGAGCTGGCAGCGGCGACTCCGCTGAAGGCGCCCGCCGCCACACCGACCGTGAGGCCGCCGGCGGCGAGACTCTTCGACCAGCGGGACCTCGGCCGCAGCCGCCCGAGGGGGGACGCGCGATGGGCGCCCCTCGACGTGCGCTGCGCCGGCACCGTAGGGCCCGAGGACCCCTGGGCGGCCGCGCCCTCCTGCAGCATGGCCTCCATGGCGGCCACGAGCTGGGCTCGCTGCACCACCTTGACCTCGGGATCCAGCACGGGCTTCGGCATCTCGCCGAGGCTGCGCGCCAGTCCCAACAGCCGCCTCTGGTCGGATGGTTCGGCTGATTCGGCGGTCGGCTCGGCCGACTGTGGCGTCGCCGGGCCCAGGTCGGCCCTGTCGTCCAGGGTCTGGGCGAAGGCGTTCGCCCGCCGGTGTGCCGAGACGTTCGCGATCACTGGCGGCACCTCCTCTCGTCATGACGGTCGACTCCCCGGGGGTCCGATGAGGATCGACCCGCGTGCGCGGGGGGCACAGGGAGCCTGCATCCCGCACAACGAGCGGTGCCGCACTTGGGTTACGCGCGGAAGGCGATCCGACCACAGCGTGACCGCGTTGTCAACGCAGCGTGATGGCAACGGGGTTGGGATCCGTGCCGGCGCGGAGCGCGAAGGGCCGCCCGGCGCGGGACCGGGCGGCCGTGGGAAGGGGGGTCAGCGGGCGTCGTCGGGCAGCAGCCGGGCGAGCGTGCGGACCGCGCGGTACTGGAGTGTCTTGATGGCGCCCTCGTTCTTGCCCATGACGCGGGCGGTCTCGGCGACCGAGAGGCCCTGGAGGAAGCGGAGGGTGACGCACTCCTGCTGCTGCGGGTTGAGCTTGCGCACCGCTTCGAGCAGGGCCGCGTTGGACAGGGACTCCAGGACGGAGTCCTCGGGGCTGCGCTCGACCTCGTTGGCGTCCAGCATCTCGCCCGTGGTCACCTCGAGGCGGAACCTGCTCGACTTGAAGTGGTCCGCGACCAGGTTGCGCGCGATGGTGACGAGCCAGGCGCCGAAGTCGCGGCCCTGCCAGGTGAACGTGGAGATCCGGCGCAGGGCGCGCAGGAAGGTCTCGCTGGTGAGGTCCTCGGCGGTGGCCCGGCCGCCGACCCGGTAGTAGATGTAGCGGTAGACGGTGTCGCTGTACTGGTCGTAGAGCCGGCCGAAGGCGTCGGCCTCTCCGGCCTGGGCGCGTTCGACCAGGTCCATCATGCGGGCGCTGTCGCTGTCGGCGGTCGGACGGCGCGTGGCCGCCGGCGCCGAACCGGCCGCGTTCCGGGCGCGGCCGCTCCTTCTGCCGACCGCGGCGCCTCCGCTCGCCAGGGCGTAGCAGGGGCCGATAGGGCCGCTCACGGCAGGGGCCGTTGCGGCGAGTGCGGGGACGGCGTACGCGGTGGGGACAAGACCGCGCAAGAGGTCGAGGACCGTTGCGCGCAGCGTAGCCAGGCCCGAGGCGTCAACCCCGACGTGTGAGTACACGGGTCTCCCAGAGGCAGAGCTTCCATCACGTGCAGTGCGGGACCTCTCACCCGCTGTCGCGGTGTGCGGGGTCCGGTATGCGTCTGAGGAGAATAACGCTTCGTACAGGCAGTGCTACACCGAGTTGCTCAAATCATCGGTTACGTCGCTTCCGTGGCGGCTCATCGATGGTTCAAGTAGCAGATGGTGACCGGTTAATGATCAGATCGCGGCAGGATTTGATCGCGGGTCGGGTGGGCCCGGGACAGCCGGGGTGCGGCGAATCGGACAGAGCGCCGACATTCGTACGTGTGGCGTGACGCTCGGCGCACGTGTGGCGCGGATCAGGTGGTCACGGGCGGTCCGGGCGCGGCCGCGCGGCCACCCGGGCGGGCACGCAGCGTGTCGGTACGGGGTGTGACGGCGTGGCGCGCCGGTGGTCACGCAGCGCAGCCGGATCCGTGCTGCCGGCGGGTCGCGGCGCGGTGGGCGGCGGGCGGCG
>NZ_JAKGCV010000485.1 GCF_021556455.1 Streptomyces fuscigenes
CGGGCTCCGGCTTCGGCGCCGCGGGGCAGGGCGGGCAAGGGGGGTACGACGCCACGCGGTCCGCGTCGGCGCAGCATCCGGGCGGGGGCTCCTCGGCGGGAGCGGACAGCAGACCGGGCGGCGGGCCCGGTGGCGGCGCTCCCGGCGGACAGCCGGGTCCGGCGGGGCGGGCCTCGCAGGCACCGCAGCCGCCCCGCGCCGCGCCGGCGCCGTCCGCGCCCCCCGCCAGGCCGCCGGTCTCCATCGAGGACGACATCCCGGAGGAGGACGACCCCGACCTGGTCGACTCCGCGCTTTCCGGCCACGACCTGATCGTCCGGGAACTCGGGGCGACGGTGGTCGAGGAGTACAACAACGAGTAGCCGGCCCATACGGCAGGCCGCCTGCGCCGCCGCGTAGCCGGAGTGCCCCGGCCGTGGCCCCGGCCCGGTGATCCGCACGCCGGCCGGGCCGCCAGGCGCCGACGCGACGGCCGGCGAGTCGGCCTGCGGCCCGCAAGCCGGCCAGGCGGCGTGCAAGCGGACCCGGCAACCGTCGGCCCGCGACCCGCAACCCTCAGCCCTCAGCCCGCAAGCGGACCCGGCAACCTTCAGCCCTCAAGCTGTCCGTCTGCCCG
Source organism: Streptomyces fuscigenes (assembly GCF_021556455.1). Lineage (GTDB taxonomy): Bacteria > Actinomycetota > Actinomycetes > Streptomycetales > Streptomycetaceae > Streptomyces > Streptomyces fuscigenes. The sequence goes on from NZ_JAKGCV010000485.1 coordinate 617, forward strand.
GCCGTAGCTCTGGCGCCCTTGAGTTCCGCTGCTCTGCCCGCCCAGTCCGTCCGTCTGCCGGTCGGACAGGCCGAGGCCCGGGTGCGTGCGCCGGATAGGCTGGCGTCCGTGAAGGTCCTTGTCATCGGCGGCGGCGCCCGCGAACACGCCCTGTGCCGCGCTCTCTCCCTCGACCCCGACGTGACCGCTCTGCACTGCGCGCCCGGCAACGCCGGTATCGCCGAGGTGGCGGAGCTGCACCAGGTCGACGCACTCGACGGCGCGGCCGTGGCCCGTCTCGCGACCGAGCTGGAGGCCGGGCTCGTCGTCGTGGGACCCGAGGCCCCGCTGGTGGCGGGCGTCGCGGACGCCGTGCGCGACGCGGGCATCCCCTGCTTCGGGCCGAGCCGGGAGGCCGCGGAACTCGAAGGGTCGAAGGCGTTCGCGAAGGACGTGATGGCGGCGGCCAACGTCCCGACCGCCCGCAGCTACGTCTGCACCACGCCGGAGGAGATCGACCACGCGCTCGACGCGTTCGGCGCGCCGTACGTCGTCAAGGACGACGGTCTGGCGGCCGGCAAGGGCGTCGTCGTCACGGGCGACCTCTCCGCCGCCCGGGAGCACGCGATCGCCTGCGGCCGCGTCGTCATCGAGGAGTTCCTCGACGGCCCCGAGGTCTCCCTCTTCGCGATCACCGACGGCACGACCGTGGTGCCCCTCCAGCCCGCGCAGGACTTCAAGCGCGCCCTCGACGGTGACGAGGGCCCCAACACCGGCGGAATGGGCGCCTATTCGCCGCTGCCGTGGGCCGATCCGAAGCTTGTGGACGAGGTCCTGGAGTCCGTGCTCCAGCCGACCGTGGACGAACTGCGGCGCCGGGGAACGCCGTTCGCCGGTCTGCTCTACGCGGGGCTCGCGATCACCTCGCGCGGGGTGCGGGTGATCGAGTTCAACGCCCGGTTCGGCGACCCCGAGACGCAGGTCGTGCTGGCCCGGCTGAGGACGCCGCTCGCGGGCGTGCTGCACGCGGCCGCGGTGGGCGAGTTGGCCGCGCTGCCGCCGCTGACCTGGCGCGACGACGCCGCAGTCACCGTCGTCGTCGCCTCGCACAACTACCCGGGCACGCCGCGCACCGGCGACCCGATCGACGGCCTGAGGGACGTCGCCGAGCAGGACGCTCCGCACGCGTACGTCCTGCACGCGGGCACCCGCGCAGAGGACGGCCGGGTCCTGAGCGCCGGCGGGCGCGTGCTGTCCGTGACGGCCACCGGCAGCGATCTCGCGCAGGCCAGGAAGCGGGCGTACGCGGCCGTGGCGCGGATCGGCCTGGACGGCTCCCAGCACCGGACGGACATCGCCCGCACCGCGGCCGAGGGCTGACGCGCCTCCGGCACCGGACGAGAAGGCGGCGCACGGCGCCCGGCACCCCGCGGTGCCGGGCGCCTTTCGCGTACGCGACCCGCCCTGCCCGCCCGGGAGGCCGCGTTTCTCCGGCCCGGTCCGGTCTAGTTCGGTCGGGTCTGGTTCGGTCCGCCTTTTCCGGCCCGGCCCGCACTTCTCAGGTTCGCTCCGCCCGTCTACGGTCCGGCCCGGTCCGGCCGGTATCGGCGGCCTCGGTGGCCCCGGGCCCTTCAGGGGCGCGAGTGGCGTACTGATTGTCGTATCGAGGCTTTGTCGTATCGCGGAACCTCTCGGCGGCAATATGCCAGCACCTTTACCCAAAGCCATTCCATCGGGTGACGGGTGAGCCAACCGTGTGACGGTCGCCCAGGCCCCAACTATGGTGCGGCGCAGGCATTCCGGCACTTGGCCCACCGGCATTGCGATGTCAGTGGCGGGTGCCACAGTGGGGGAATGAGCAACCACCGCGGGCAAAGGGGGGTGAGGTCCAACCGTGTCCAGTTTCAGCGCCGATGATTCCGGTGCCGCCGGCGACGAGGCGGGCGCCCGGTTCGCGCGTGCCCGGGCACTGGCCGTGCTGCGCGTGCGGGGCAGGGGCCTGGCCGTCGCCCTGCTGCCCGCGGCGGTCGCGGTCGTCCTCCTGGTCGCCGCGGGCACCGGGCGGCTGAGCGGTGGCGGCTGGGACGTCGCCCGCTGGGCGGTCTGCGGCCTCGCCGTGGCCGCACTGGTGCTGGCGGGAGCCGTGACGGCCGTGGTGGCGCGGGCGAAGCCGGCGCTCAGCCCGACGGTCGCCGTCGCGGAGACGTCCGCCCCCGATCTGTACCGGATGGTGCGCGACCTGGCCGAGCGGCTGGGCGTCCCGCCGCCGTCCGCGATAGCCCTGACGCCGGACTGCGACAGTTGGCTGGAGGACCGCACGCATCCCGCGCACGCGCCGCCGGCCGCCCGGGGCCTCGGCGCCGGGCGGGGGCTGCGTGGGCGTCGCGCGGAGACCGTCGCGCCGGTGCTGGTGGTGGGTTCGCCCTTCCTGTGGTGGATGAGGATCGCCGAGCTGCGGGCCGTGCTCGCACCTGTCGTCGCGGGTACGGGCTCCGCGGTTCAGCCCGACATAGCCGCGGCACGCAGGTTCGTGCGGGGACTGGACGCGGCGGTGGCCGTCGCGGACCGGCCCGGCCTGCACCCGATACGCAGGGCGGCGCTCGCCCCCGTCGGCAGGATCGCCCGGCTCCTGCTTCGTGCCTGCGGCGAGCACGCCTCCCTGATGGAGCGTGGCGTCGCCGCGGCCGCGTCCGAGCGTGCACAGGCTGTGGACTACGGGCTGCGGATCGTCGCCCAGGAGCAGGTCGGCCTCGCCTATGCGGGGTGGGACAGGTTGCTGACGCGCGTGGCCCTGCCTGCCTGGCGGATGGGCCGCTGGCCCGCCCGGCTGGACGCGGGCGTGGTCTCCGCGCTGACGGAGCTGTCCCGGCGCGACCGGCTTGCGGAGGGGTACGCGTCGCGCCTCGGCGAGCGGCCCGCCTGCGACCTTCTCGAGGAGCCCGGCACGATCGACGAGGCCGCCTCCCTCCTCGCGGCCCGTCTCTTCCACGGCGGCCCTGCGGAGGGCGGACCGGACTGGGCGCCGGTGGACTGGCAGCACTACCCGGAGGAGGTCGTCGACCGGAAGTGGCGTACGGAGGCGGCCCGGCTGCACCGCGTCCTCGACGACCTGGGCGTGCGCCAGAGCGACGGGCGCCAGGGACCGATGAGCCCGACGCTCACGCGTGTCCTCGACCACCTCTCCCGACGCCCCCACCGCACGGGCGGCGACACCGGGAGCGACACGCGGGGACCGGACGGCCCGGCGGGCCGGGCGCGCACGCCTGCCGCCGCCGAGGCCGGCCGCGTGGGCGGCCAGCACGCGG
>NZ_JAKGCV010000486.1 GCF_021556455.1 Streptomyces fuscigenes
GGCCGACCCCCCGGACGCCGTCCGGCACCGCCGCGCCGGTGCGCAGCACCTTGCCCGTAAGAGCCCGTGCGCAGCCCGGACGCGCCCGCCGTGCGCCCGTGGAGGCGTGCGCGGCCCGGGTGCACGCGTCGTATGCCCGTACCGCCGTGGGCCGCCGAGGCCGCGCCCGGCGGATCCCGCCGTGGACGCAGGCGCCGTCGCCCGGAGCGCCTCGGGGTCCTCCCGCGGCCGACGTAGGCCGCAAGGACCGCAACCGCTTGCGGGCGCCGCCGCTCTCCTCGCGCGCGGCCCCGGACCCGAACTCCTTGACGTACGACAGGCCTTGATGCGGTCGCGCCTCCATGATGCAGCATGCTGTCAGATATTTGCGAAATAGGAGCGACATATTGCGGCCATCCGTAGTTAGTGGTTGAGTGAGCGGCGCCACACAGCGAGCGCTGTGCGGGTTCCCACGCTCCTGCCCAAGAGGGGTCCCACCGATGAGAAGTCCCGGGTTCCGCCGTACGTGCACCACCGCCATAGCCGCAGCGATGGCACTCACCGCCGTGGCCGCCTGCTCCAGCAGCAAGGGCGGTGACGCGAAGACCGCGGACGGCAAGACGGCCATCACCGTCAACTGCATGCCGCCGAAGTCCAACAAGGTCGACCGCACGAGCTTCCAGAACGACATCAAGACGTTCTCGAAGCAGAACCCGAAGATCAGCCTCACCGCGCACGACACCTTCCCGTGCGAGGACCCGAAGACCTTCGACGCCAAGCTCGCCGGCGGGCAGATGGAGAACGTCTTCTACACCTACTTCACCGACGTCAAGCACGTCGTGGGCATCAACCAGGCCGCGGACATCACGAGTTACGTGAAGGACATGCCGGGCTGGAACGAGATCGACCCGAAGCTGCGGAACATGTACACCGTGGACGGCAAGGTCTACGGCGTCCCCCGGACCAACTACACGATGGGCCTGCTCTACAACCCGACACTGTTCAAGAAGGCCGGACTCGACCCGAACAAGCCGCCGACGACGTGGGAGGAGATCCGCGCGGACGCCAAGAAGATCGCGGCGCTCGGCAACGGCACGGTCGGCTACGCCGACTACAGCGCACAGAACCAGGGCGGCTGGCACTTCGTCGCCGAGCTGTACTCGCAGGGCGGGCAGGCCGTCGACGCGTCCGGCAAGAAGGCGACCGTGGACACCCCCGAGGGCAAGGCCGTGCTGCAGAACCTGCACGACATGCGCTGGACGGACAACTCGATGGGCTCCAAGCAGCTGCTCATCATCAACGACGTGCAGCAGATGATGGGCACCGGCAAGCTCGGCATGTACATCTCCGCGCCGGACAACGTCCCGACGATCGCGAAGCAGTACGGCGGCGACTACAAGAACATGGCCCTCGCCCCGATGCCCGGCGGCAAGGGCACCCTGGCCGGCGGCGACGGCTACATGTTCAACAAGAACGACACCCCCGCGCAGATCAAGGCCGGCCTGAAGTTCCTCGGCCTGGAGACCAACACCCCGGGCAAGGGCCTGAGCAACTGGCAGTACCTGAGCGAGCAGAAGTCCCCGGTGGGCCTGCCGGAGCCGCGGCTGTGGACCCAGGGCGGCAGCTACGACCAGAAGAACCTCGCGCTCAAGAAGCAGTACGCGAACATCCCGGTGGAGAACTACCAGGCCTTCGCCGACGGCAACCCCAAGCTGACGCCGGAGATCGAGCCCCCGAACGCGCAGCAGATCTACTCCGTCCTCGACTCGACGGTCTCCGCGGTCCTCACCAACAAGAACGCGGACATCGACTCCCTCCTCAAGGACGCGCAGACCAAGATCGACTCCGTGCTGGCCCAGCAGGGCTGACGCCCCATGAAGACCGCACAGGCCCCCGCCCGGTCCGCCGCGCCGCGTCCCCTCGTCGAGGGGGCGCGTCCGGCGGGCCGGCCCGGGACCCCCCGAAGGCCCCTCGGCCGCAGGCTGACCGACCAGGCGCGCGCCTACGCGTTCCTGCTCGGCGGCCTGATCTGCTTCGCGCTGTTCTCCTGGTACCCGGCGGTCCGCGCCGTGATCATCTCGTTCCAGAAGTACATCCCGGGCTCGGACCCGCAGTGGGTCGGCACCCGCAACTTCACCCAGGTCTTCCAGGACCCGGAGTTCGCGGCCGCGTGGCGCAACACGTTCTACTTCACGCTGATCGCGCTGCTGATCGGCTTCCTCGTGCCGTTCGTCACCGCGCTCGTGCTCAACGAGATGCGGCACGCCAAGTCGTTCTTCCGCGTCGTCGTCTACCTGCCGGTGATGATCCCCCCGGTCGTCAGCGCCCTGCTGTGGAAGTGGTTCTACGATCCGGGTGCCGGCCTCGCCAACGAGGCGCTGCGCTTCCTGCACCTGCCGACGTCGAACTGGACCAACGGCACCTCGACGGCGCTCGTGTCCATCGTCCTCGTCTCCACGTGGGCGAACATGGGCGGCACCGTCCTCATCTACCTCGCCGCACTGCAGGGCATCCCGGGGGAGCTGTACGAGGCGGCGGAGCTGGACGGCGCGAACATCCTCCAGCGCGTACGGCACGTCACGATCCCGCAGACCCGCTTCATCATGCTGATGCTCATGCTGCTGCAGATCATCGCGACGATGCAGGTCTTCACGGAGCCGTACGTGATCACCGGCGGCGGGCCGCAGGACTCCACGGTCACCGTGCTGTACCTGATCTACAAGTACGCGTTCCAGTACAACAACTTCGGCGGTGCCTGCGCGCTGAGCGTCATGCTGCTCGTGCTGCTCGGCCTCTTCTCCGCCCTCTACCTGCGGCTCACCCGCACCGACGACTGACAGGAGCCGAGCCGCCATGACCACCACCGTCGCGCCGCCTCCACGGCAGGCGCCGCCCACCTCCCTGCGCAGGCCCGGCCGGCGCAAGGACGAGGGCCAGGGCATCCGCACCCTGGTCTCCCCGCTCGCGCTGGCGAGCCGGAGGGGCAGGGCGGTCTACTGGACCGTCTTCGGCCTCGTCCTGCTGCTGTTCGCGCTGGCCTTCCTCTTCCCCGTGTACTGGATGATCACGGGCGCGTTCAAGTCGCCGGACGAGCTGAACCGCAACCCGCCCACCCTGGCGCCGGAGACGTGGCACTTCCACAACTACGGCGACGCGTGGAACCTCATGCAGCTGCCCGACCACCTCTGGAACACGGTGGTCCAGGCGGCCGGCGCCTGGATCCTCCAGCTCGTGTTCTGCACGGCCGCCGCGTACGCGCTGTCGAAGCTGAAGCCCGCCTTCGGCAAGGTCATCCTCGGCGCCATCCTCGCCACGCTGATGGTGCCGGCCCAGGCGCTGGTCATCCCGAAGTACCTGACGGCCGCGGACCTGCCCTTCATCCACACCAGCCTGCTCAACAACCCGGCGGGCATCTGGCTGCCGGCCGTGGCGAACGCCTTCAACCTGTACCTGCTCAAGCGGTTCTTCGACCAGATCCCGCGCGACGTGCTGGAGGCGGCCGAGATCGACGGCGCGGGCAAGCTGCGCCAGCTCTGGTCGATCCTGCTGCCGATGTCCCGGCCCGTCCTCGGCGTCGTCTCGATCTTCGCGCTCGTCGCCGTGTGGCAGGACTTCCTCTGGCCGCTCATGGTCTTCTCCGCCGCACCCGACAACCAGCCCATCAGCGTGGCCCTCGTCCAGCTCTCCCAGGACGTGCCCCAGTCGGACCTGATCGGGGCGATGGTGATCGCGAGCGTGCCGATGGTCGTCATGTTCCTGGTCTTCCAGCGCCACATCATCGCGGGCATCAGCGCCGGCAGCACCAAGGGGTAGCCCGGCGGCCGCGGCGAGAGCCACGGGGGCGGCCGCCCCGCCGGACGGGCGCGACGCGGGGGCCGTACGACCGGCGTGCGGCCCGGGCACGGCGGGGCCCC
>NZ_JAKGCV010000487.1 GCF_021556455.1 Streptomyces fuscigenes
CCGCCGTGCGGGCCGCCGGGGCGCGGCCGTCGCGGGCGTGGTGCGTGGAGCCCGTACGGCCGGTGCGGCGCCCGCCTCGCGGCGGCCGCGCCGTTCGCCCGTACGGCGGTGGTGTGCCGCCCCTCAGCCTCTCACCCCCCGCCGACCTGCGGGAGTGCGCCTCCCTCCACCTCAGGGCCCGGTCCCGGCGCGGGCTCCCCTAGGGGGACCTCCTCACATCTGCCCAGGGGCCGTTCGTCCCGCTGGAGGAGGTGGGGGCGGGGTGGCGCTCCTTACCTTGTTCTTACGGGTCCGAGGGCCCGCGCCGCGGCCGGGGATCGCCGCGGCAAGGGGCGGGGGCCCCAGCGGCGGGGGTGGGGAAAACCCGAGGACAGGACGGTGCCGTGCACCAGGGCGCCGGGCCCCCGCATTGAGAAGACTGGCGAGAGCCGAAGCAGCACCTACCGAGGAGACATACCGTGACCACTGCTGTCAGCACACCCAGGCACGGGGGTACTGGAGGGCGTACGGCAGTCGCGGCGCGAGCGCGACAGGTCGTCAAGGCGTACGGGGCGGGGGAGACCCGGGTCGTCGCGCTCGACCATGTCGATGTGGACATCGCGAAGGGGCAGTTCACCGCGATCATGGGGCCGTCGGGGTCCGGCAAGTCGACCCTGATGCACTGCCTCGCGGGGCTCGACACGGTGACGTCCGGGGAGATCCACCTGGACGAGACGGAGATCACCCGGCTCAGGGACAAGCGGCTCACGCAGCTTCGCCGGGACCGGATCGGCTTCATCTTCCAGGCGTTCAACCTGCTGCCGACGCTGAACGCGATGGAGAACATCACGCTGCCCATGGACATCGCGGGCCGCAAGCCGGACGCCGCGTGGCTGCGGCGCGTGGTGGAGACCGTGGGGCTCGGGGACCGGCTGGGGCACCGGCCGACCCAGCTGTCCGGCGGCCAGCAGCAGCGCGTCGCGGTGGCGCGTGCCCTGGCGGCCCGGCCGGAGATCATCTTCGGTGACGAGCCGACGGGCAACCTGGACTCCCGCGCGGGCGCCGAGATCCTCGGCTTCCTGCGCACGTCCGTCGACGAACTCGGCCAGACGATCGTGATGGTGACGCACGACCCGGTCGCCGCCTCCTACGCGGACCGGGTCCTCTACCTCGCCGACGGCAGGATCGTCGACGAGATGCTGCGGCCGACGGCCGACTCCGTGCTCGACCGGATGAAGCACTTCGAGGCGCGGGGGCGCACGTCATGACTCTCTTCAAGACCTCGCTGCGCAACTTCCTCGCGCACAAGGGCCGCATGGCGCTCTCGGCGATCGCGGTCCTGCTGTCGGTGGCGTTCGTCTCCGGGACGCTCGTGTTCACGGACACGATGGACACCACCTTCGACAAGCTGTTCGCGGTGACCGCGTCGGACGTCACCGTCTCGCCGAAGGACACCGGTAACGGTTCGGGCGGGCCCACCGGCAGGCCCGAGTCGCTGCCGGCCGCGACGATGGCGCGGCTGGAGAAGGTGCCGGGCGTGCGCTCCGTGGAGGGCGCCGTCTCCAGCCAGTCCGTCACCGTCGTCGACGCGCACGACAAGAACGTCGGCCCGACGACGGGCGCCCCGACCATCGCGGGCAACTGGACGTCCGGCGACGCGAAGTCCATGGACGTGACGTCGGGCCACCGGCCCGCGCGGGCCGGCGAGGTGATGGTCGACGCGGACACCGCGAAGAAGCACCACCTGCGCCTCGGCGACACGCTGCGGACCATCTCGGGCACCGGCGACTTCACGGCCCGCGTCTCCGGCATCGCGACCTTCAAGGTCACCAACCCGGGCGCGACCGTCGTCTACTTCGACACGGCGACCGCGCAGCGCGAACTCCTCGGCGGCCCGGGCAGGTTCAGCGCGTTCGACGTGACGGCGGCGAAGGGCGCGAGCGACGCGCAGGTCAAGCGGAACGTGCGGGAGGCGCTCGCCGGCACCGGCGCGTACACGATCCAGACGCAGAAGGAGAACGCGGACGCGAACAAGAAGGAGGTCGGCTCCTTCCTCGACGTGATCAAGTACGCGATGCTCGGCTTCGCGGGGATCGCGTTCCTCGTCGGGATCTTCCTGATCGTCAACACGTTCTCGATGCTGGTCGCGCAGCGCACCCGGGAGATCGGCCTGATGCGGGCGCTCGGTTCGAGCCGCAGGCAGGTCAACCGGTCCGTGTTGACGGAGGCGGTACTGCTCGGCGTCGTCGGCTCGGTGACGGGCGTCGCGGCGGGCGTCGGCCTCGCGGTGGGGCTGATGAAGGTCATGGGCGCGGCCGGCATGGACCTGTCGACGCAGGACCTGACCGTCACCTGGCGCACCCCGGTGGTCGGGCTCGCGCTCGGCATCATCGTGACCGTCGTCGCCGCGTACGTCCCGGCGCGGCGAGGCGGGAAGATCTCGCCCATGGCGGCGCTGCGGGACGCGGGCACCCCGGCCGACGGCCGCGCGGGCCGCGTCCGGGCCGCGGTCGGCCTGCTGCTGACGCTGGGCGGCGGCCTCGCGCTGTACGCGGCGACGCAGCAGCAGAAGGCGGGCGAGGCGTCGCCGCTGCTGGGCCTCGGGATCGTCGCGACGCTCGTCGGGTTCGTCGTCGTCGGGCCGCTGCTGGCGGGCGGCGTCGTGCGGGCGATCAGCACGGTCGTGCTGCGGCTGTTCGGGCCGGTGGGGCGGATGGCCGAGCGCAACGCGCTGCGCAACCCGCGCCGCACCGGAGCGACCGGCGCGGCGCTGATGATCGGCCTCGCGCTGGTGGCGTGCCTGTCGGTGGTCGGCTCGTCGATGGTCGCGTCGGCGACGGACGAGCTGGACCGCACGGTCGGCGCGGACTTCATCATCCAGTCGGACACCGGCCAGCCGATCGTGCCGCAGGCGGAGGCCGCACTGCGGCACACGCCCGGCCTCGACCACGTCACGCGGTACAAGGACGTCGACGCGACGGTCACGGCGCCGAACGGGTCGGTGAGCAAGCACGCGCCGCTCGTCGCCGCGGACCCGTCGTACGCCTCGGACCTGCGCCGCGACACGACGCAGGGCACGCTGTCCGCCGCGTACGGGGCGAACGCCATGTCGGTGGGCACGACGTACGCGAAGGCCCACCACGTACGGGCCGGGGACACGCTGACCGTGGCGTTCACCGGCGGGCGGACCGCGCACCTGAGGATCGCCGCGGTCACCTCCGACAAGGGCGCCATCGACACGGGCGTGATGTACACGAACATCACGACGGCCTCCCGCTACCTGCCGGCCGACCGGATGCCGGAGAACGAGATCATGTTCGCCGCGGCGAAGGACGGCCGCGAGAAGCAGGCGTACACGGCGCTCAAGGACTCCCTGAAGCCCTATCCGCAGTACTCCGTGCAGAACCAGACCGACTACAAGAAGACGCTGCGCGACCAGATCGGCCAGCTGCTCGACATCGTCTACGCGCTGCTGGCGCTCGCGATCATCGTCGCGGTGCTCGGCGTCGTGAACACCCTGGCCCTGTCGGTGGTGGAGCGGACCCGGGAGATCGGCCTCATGCGGGCCATCGGCCTCTCGCGCCGCCAGCTGCGCCGCATGATCCGGCTGGAGTCGGTGGTGATCGCGCTGTTCGGCGCGCTGATCGGCCTGGGCCTCGGCATGGGCTGGGGCACGGCCGCGCAGAAGCTCCTCGCGCTGGAGGGCCTGGGCGTGCTGAGCATCCCGTGGCCCACGATCGTGGGTGTCTTCGTCGCCTCGGCGTTCGTCGGCCTGCTGGCGGCCCTGTTCCCGGCGTTCCGGGCGGGACGGATGAACGTCCTGAACGCGATCGCCAGCGAGTAGCGCACGGCGGGCCCGGCGCACCACGCCGGCCCCGCCGCGGGCCCGGCCCTCCGCGCCCGGCCCG
>NZ_JAKGCV010000488.1 GCF_021556455.1 Streptomyces fuscigenes
CGGCGGGGATGCCGCCCGCCCCGGCCGCGCACCCGGTGGAACACCGCTGCTCCTGCGAGCGTGTGGGGTGCCCGGCGCCGGGCGCGCACCCGGTGTCCCCCGCCTGGGGCACCGGGGCGAGCGCGGATCGCGCGCAGGTGGAGCGGTGGGCGCGGGCCGAACCCGCGGCGAACTTCGTCACCGCGACGGGCCGGGTGCACGACGTGCTCGACGTGCCGGCCGAGGCGGGGCACCGGGCGCTGGAGCGGCTGCTGGCCGAGGGCACCGAGGTGGGTCCCGTGGCGCGGGCGGGCGGTGACCGCCTACTGTTCTTCACGCAGACGCGGGGGCGTCCGCAGGACGAGGACGAGTGGTGGCCCTGCGCGCTGGACTGCCATCCCGAGACGATGGCCGAGCATCCGGGCCTGCGCTGGCACTGCCGCGGGAGCTACGTGCTGGTGCCGCCGTCCCGCCTGCCGGGGCAGGAGGCGGTCGGCTGGCTGCGGGGTCCCGGGCATCCGCGTCCGGACCCGCTGACCCTGCTGGCGGCGCTGACGGACGCGTGCGCGTGGTTCGCCGCCCGCGAGACGGCGCGGGAGGCCGCGGCGGAGGCGGCCGAAGCGGCGGGGGCGCGGCCGGCGGTAAGGCCCTGAACCGAGGCTCCCGCCCCGGACCCGCCCGTCGGGCACGCGGGGCGGAGCCGTCGCATGCGGTTCCCGCCGGGCGGCGTCGGAACCGCCGCCCGGGAGCGGCGTCAGGAGCCGGTCGCGCCCGTCACGCCTTCCAGGCGGCTGACGATCGAGACCTTGCCGGAGGCGGGCACCTCGGCGGCCTGGCTCGACACCCACTCCTTGGTGAACTTCGTGTGCGCCGTGCCCTGCATGAGCGGCACCACGTCCTTGGGGACCTGGGGGCTGTAGCCGGCCGCGGTGGTCTGGCGCTGGTAGTAGCGCGTCGCGAAGAAGACGAACGCGCCGCCGTCCTTCGTGGCGAGCGCGAGCGGCGTGAACTCGCCGTTCTTGAGGGGCTGGTCGATGTACTGCATGGTGCTGGCCGTCTGCTTGGCCGACTTGGCGCGCTGCGCCCGCCACTGGTCGGTGTGCGGGCCGGGCGCGAACTCGTCGGGACTGCCCGTCCGGAGGTACTCGGCGTAGTCGGCGCTCAGCCGTGCGGGCGGGACCGCGAGGGTCCCGGCCTTGCCGCCGGCGGGCACCGCGTAGCCGTCCGCGTCGGTCGCGAAGCGGGGTATCGCCGCGGCGGTCATGCTCGTCAGGTACGCGGCCTTCCAGCCGGAGTCGGGGCTCTCGCGGACGAACGCCATGATCCAGCGGACCTGGTCGGCGCCGGTGCGCTGCTGGCCCGCGGGGGCCGCGTCGGCCACGAACCAGCGCGGCCAGCCGGCCTTCTTCGGGATGCTGAAGTGCGGGTCCTGGAGCACCAGATCGCGGTGCTGCGGGTTGCCTCCGGGGCTGGTCACGGAGTTGGACCTGAGCCCGGCCTGGTTGATCGCGCCGAGCGCGCCCGCGACCCGGCCCTTGTCCAGGGCCGGGTCGTACGCCTTGTCGGCGGCGTTGTACGCGTCGACGAAGCCGGTCAGGGCCTGGGAGGCCTCACTCCGCTTCACCGACGGGACGACCGCCAGTTCCCCGTGCACCGTCACGCAGCCGCTCGCCGCCAGCGACAGCCCCGTCGCGGCCGCCATCGCGGTCAGCGCCGTTCGAATCGGCCTTCTCATCGGTCGTCTTCTGCTTTCCGGACTCCGTGGACCCCACCCGTTTGAAGAACCCTACCGGCAGGAGGAACAGTGTGAGGGCCGGGACCAGATAGACGAGCCACACCACGCTCTGGAGCAGGGTCGGGTCGGGCTGGAAGTTGAACACGCCCTTCAGCAGCGTGCCGTACCAGCTGTCGGGCGGGATGGTGTCGCTGATGTCGAAGGCCAGGTGGGTGAGGCCGGGCAGGATGTTCGCCTCCTGCAGGTCGTGGAAGCCGTAGCCGACGACGCCGGCCGCCACGATCACGAGCATCCCGCCGGTCCAGGTGAAGAACTTGGCCAGATTGATGCGGATGGCGCCCCGGTAGAACAGCCAGCCGAGCAGGACCGCCGTCAGGAGGCCGAGGATCACGCCGATCAGCGGCGCGGGGGTGCCGTCGGAGGACGCCCGGACGGACGCCCACACGAACAGGGCCGTCTCCAGGCCCTCGCGGCCGACCGCGAGGAACGCGGTGGCCACGAGCGCCCCGGTGCCCATCTGGAGGGCGGAGTCGAGCTTGCCGTGCAGTTCCGCCCTCAGGTGGCGGGCGGTGCGCCGCATCCAGAAGACCATCCACGTCACGAGTCCGACCGCGACGATCGACAGGGAGCCGCCGAGGCCCTCCTGCGCCTCGAACGTCATCTCCTGGGAGCCGAATTCGAGTGCGCAGCCGAACGCCAGGGCCAGTACGACGGCAGCCCCGACGCCGAACCAGATGGGGCGCAGCGCGTCGCGCCGGCCCGTCTTCACCAGGTAGGCGATGAGGATGCAGACGACGAGGCTGGCCTCGAGCCCCTCGCGCAGGCCGATCAGGTAGTTGGCGAACACGCCGGGTTCCTTCCGGGACGGGGACGCACCCCGAGGTGCGCTGGGTGCCACGCGCGGGCGGGCGCGGCGCCGCCGGTGCCGCTCGCGTGGCCGTTCATGTGGTGGCGCCGGCGGGGGCGGGGGTACGGGCCGGCGTCACGTGTCCATCAGCTCCCGGCCCCACCAGTCGCGCGGGTCGCGGACGCCGGGCGGGATCGCGAAGACGGCCGAACCGACGTGCTGGATGTACTCGTTGAGGGCGTCGCTGCGGGCGAGGCGCTGCTGCACCGGGATGAAGGCGCGGCGGATGTCGCGCTGGTAGGCGAGGAAGAACAGCCCGGCGTCGAGCCGGCCGAGGCCGTCGGTCCCGTCGGTGTACGAGTAGCCGCGGCGCAGCAGCCGCGCCCCGCCGTTGGACTGCGGGTGGGCGAGCCGCACGTGGGAGGCGGGCGGCAGTTTGGCCAGGTCGGGCCTGTCGTGCTCGTGGGTGCCGCCGTAGGGCGCGCCCTCGCCCTTGGTCCGCCCGAACACGTCCTGCTGGTCGGTGAGGGAGGACCTGTCCCACACCTCGATGTGCATGGAGATGCGGCGGGCCACCAGGTAGGAGCCGCCGGTCATCCAGGCGGGGCCGTCCTTGGCGCCGACCCACACGTCCTGGTCGAGCAGGCCGGTGTCGGTGCTCGCGATGTTGTCGGTGCCGTCCTTGAACCCGAAGAGGTTGCGGGGCGTCTGGGCGCCGGGCGTGGTGGACGACGTCTTGCCGAAGCCGAGCTGCGACCAGCGGATCGCGACCGTGCCGAAGCCGATCCTCGCGAGGTTGCGGATGGCGTGCACGGCGACCTGGGGGTCGTCCGCACAGGCCTGGACGCACAGGTCGCCGCCGCTGCGCGCCGCTTCGAGGTTGTCGCCGGGGAACTTCGGCAGGTCGACGAGCGCGTCGGGCCGGCGGCCGGCCAGCCCGAAGCGCCCGTCGGCGAACAGGGACGGGCCGAAGCCGACGGTGAGGGTGAGCCGGGAGGGCTTGAGGCCCGCGGCCTCGCCCGTGTCGTCCGGCGGGGCCTCGGCGACGGACGGCACTGCGCCGCCGCCGATCTCGTGCCCGGCGGTCATCCGCTCGGCGGCCCGGGTCCAGTCCTTGAGCAACTGGACGAGCTGTGCACGGTCGTGGGTGGTGACGTCGAAGGCCGCGAAGTGCAGCCGGTCCTGGACGGGCGTCGCGATGCCGGCCTGGTGGGCGCCGTGGAAGGCGACGGCACCGCCGGTGTCCGCGGCGGCCGCGTCGCCGTCGGTGCCGTTCATCGCGGCCGCCACGCCGCCGCCCGCCGCGGCGGCGCCG
>NZ_JAKGCV010000489.1 GCF_021556455.1 Streptomyces fuscigenes
CCCGGCGGGCCGGGCTCCGGGCTCCGGGGACCGCCGCGGCCGCCCCGGGGCCGCCGCGAGGGCGGGCCCGGAAGCCGCCGCGGCCGGGGCGCGGCCGCGGGGACGGCGGCCGCGCCGGGCCGGTTCAGAGGGCCGGGGCGGGCTCCGCGGTGGAGGACGGGCCGCCGAGCGCGTTGCGGCGCTCCGGCTCGGCGA
Source organism: Streptomyces fuscigenes (assembly GCF_021556455.1). GTDB lineage: Bacteria > Actinomycetota > Actinomycetes > Streptomycetales > Streptomycetaceae > Streptomyces > Streptomyces fuscigenes. Next base: position 196 of record NZ_JAKGCV010000489.1, read on the forward strand.
GCCGCGTCATGCGGCGCCAGCCGCCGAGCCGCTCCCACGCGTACATCGCCTGGATGCCCGCGACGAGCGCGGCCGACTTGGGCGCCGACCAGCCGAGGATGCGGCCCATGTGGGCCATGGTCGCGAGGCTGACCTCCCGGTAGACCGCCATCTCGACCTTGGCGCACGAGACGAGCGAGTCGAGGATGAAGCGGCCGTGTCCCTGGGCGGCGAGGCGCAGCAGTTCCTCGTGGCAGTACGCGAGGTGGTTGTCCTCGTCGGCGCTGATCATCTTCACGGCCTTGCCGACCTCGGGGTCGTCGGCGAAGTACTTCTTGAGCATGTCCATCTGGTCGCTGGCACGCTGCTCGGTGACGCGGCTGTGGGCCAGGTACACGACGATGTCCTGCTCGCCCAGGTGCTCGTCGCGGCGCAGCTTCTCGTGGGCCAGGCCGATGCCCCGCTGCTCGAGCAGCATCGTGTAGTTGGTCTCCAGGGGCACCTCGACCGGCTCGAGGCCGCGCTTCTTGAGCAGCGCGTTGAAGATCCGGCCGTGCTTGTCCTCGTCGGCGCCGTGCCGGGTGATCTTGGGGGCGAGAGCGCGCATCTTGTCGGGCACCAGGGCCGCGATCCTGCCGTTCTCCCAGCCGCCCTGTGCCTCGCCCGACGCGGCGATGGAGCAGAACAGCTGGAACGCCCGGTCGTTGTCGACCATTTCCTGGAACAGACTCTGGGCCGAGAGCATCTCCGCTACCTCCATCTGACAGTCGTCCGCAGAAACCGAGTCAAAACGGACAGACGGCCGGAGGCAACAGGTGGGGCGCCGGACTGGGCCGAAAGAAGGACGCGGCCCGCGCGTAACCGAGCGGGGCGCCGGGCGTTGTCCTGGGTGAGGCGGCCGTGGCGGGGAGACCCCCGAGCCCCCACCACGGCCGCGTGATCGCATCCGCGGGGCCGCTGCCGCCGCGCCCGTGCACGGCACCGCCGCCGCCCGTCCCCGGGCGCGGGGCGGGCGGCAGCGGGGCCGGGCTGCTCGCTACTCGGCGAGGCCCGCGCGGTCCAGGGCGTCCACGCCCGTACGCAGGGCCGCCACGCGCTCCTGGAGCGTCAGGCCGGCCGGGGACAGGGTCAGCGTGGTGACGCCCGCCGCGGCGTAGGCCGCCATGCGGTCGGCGATCCGGGCCACGTCGCCGAGCAGCGTCGTGGAGTCGATCAGGTCGTGCGGGATCGCGGCGGCGGCGCCCGACTTGTCGCCCGCGAGGTACCTGTCCTGGATCTCGGCCGCCTCCTTCTCGTAGCCCATGCGGCCCGCGAGGCGGTTGTAGAAGTTCTGCTTCCGGCTGCCCATCCCGCCGACGTACAGGGCCGTGTACGGACGGAACTGGTCGGCGAGCGCGGAGACGTCCTCGCCGGTCGCGATCGGCACGGTCGGGCAGACGTCGAAGCCGTCCATCGTCAGCCCCGCCCTGCGCCGCCCCTCCCGCAGGTGCTTGAGCGCGGTCTCCTCCAGGTGCTCGGCGGCGGGGAAGATCAGCAGGGCGCCGTCCGCGATCTCGCCCGTCTGCTCCAGGTTCTTCGGGCCGATCGCGGCGATGTAGAGGGGGATGCGCTCGCGCTCGGGGTGCACGGTCAGCTTGAGGGGCTTGCCCGGGCCGCCGGGCAGCGGCAGCGTCCAGTGCTCGCCCTCGTGCTGGACCCGCTCGCGCGACATGGCCTTGCGCACGATCTCCACGTACTCGCGCGTACGGGCCAGCGGCTTGTCGAACGTGACGCCGTACCAGCCCTCCGAGACCTGCGGGCCGGAGACGCCGAGCCCGAGCCGGAAGCGGCCGCCCGACAGCGAGTCGAGCGTCGCGGCCGTCATGGCGGTCATGGTGGGCTGGCGCGCCGGGATCTGCATGATCGCCGAACCGACGTCGATGCTCTCGGTGCGGGCGGCCACCCACGACAGCACGGTCGGGGCGTCGGAGCCGTACGCCTCGGCCGCCCAGCACACGTCGTAGCCGAGCCGGTCCGCCTCCTGCGCGACGGCCAGGTTGTCGTCGTCCATCCCCGCACCCCAGTACCCGAGGTTGATGCCGAGCCGCATTGCCGCACCCGCTCCCTACTCGCCCTACTCACCAGTAATGTCCTGTCCGGGGACTGTAGCGCGCGGGGGCCGTGAGCGTCATGGGTGCGTTGTCCACAGGCCTCTTAGCGCGGACGTCACCGGCCAGTAATGTCAACGCCCATGGAGCAGAGGCATCTCGGCAGGACGGGGCTGCGCGTGTCCCGGATCGGGCTCGGCACCCTGAACTGGGGCAGGGACACCGGAGAGCACGACGCCGCGGACCAGTTGAAGGCCTTCTGGGAGGTCGGCGGCACGCTGATCGACACCGCCGACGTCTACAGCGGCGGAGATGCGGAGTACCTGCTCGGGCAGCTCGTGGAGCGGCTGGTGCCCCGCCGCGAACTGGTGATCGCCACGAAGGCGGGCAGCGTGCCGGACCCGGACCGGCGCTTCGACGGGTCGCGCGGCCACCTGCTGGAGGCCCTCGACGCGTCGCTGGAGCGCCTCGGCACCGACTACGTCGACCTGTGGCAGATCCACGCCTTCGACCCCGAGACACCGCTGGAGGAGACGCTGCACGCGCTGGACATCGCGGTGACCAGCGGACGGGCCCGGTACGCGGGCGTGTCCAACTTCTGCGGCTGGCAACTGGCGAAGGCCGCGACCTGGCAGCTCGCCGCACCGGGCATACGGACCCGCATCGCGAGCACGCAGATGGAGTACTCCCTGCTCCAGCGGGGCGTGGAGCGGGAGGTGCTGCCCGCCGCGCTGGACCTGGGTGTCGGGCTGCTGCCCTCCTCCCCGCTGGGACGGGGCGTGCTGACGGGCAAGTACCGCACCACGACGCCCCCGGACTCGCGGGGCGCGTCGGACATGGCGATGTTCGTGGAGCCCTATCTGGACGGCGCGGCGAGCCGGATCGTGGACGCCGTCGCGACGGCGGCGGACGGTCTCGCGACGAGCCCGCTGGCGGTCGCGCTCGCATGGGTGCGCGACCGTCCGGGCGTGGTCGCCCCGATCGTGGGCGCGCGCAACGCGCGCCAGCTCACCGAGGCGTTGTCGGTGGAGGGCCTTAGTCTTCCTGACGAGATCTGCCGGGCGCTGGACGACGTGTCGGCCCCGGTGCACCACTATCCCGACCAGGACTGGAGCACGCTGTGACATCGGACCGCGACGCGGACGAGGCGACCGCCGCGGAGGCGGGCGCGGACCCTTCGCAGGACGGCGCGCCCGGCGGCGCACCGGAGGGCGAAGCGGGGGCCGTCGACGACACCGCGGCGGACGACGGGGTGCCCGGGGGCGCCGCTGAGGCACCGGCCGGAGGCGGTGGGTCCGGGGACGGGGAGTCAGGAGTCGGGGAGTCCGGGGACCGCCGGGCCCGCGGCGAGGAGTCCGGCAACGGGGACCCGGGGGGCATGGGGGACTCCGGGGCAGGCGGCCAGGAGGCCGGGGCCGGTACGGGGCAGGACGCGGACGCGGAGGCGGGCGCCGCCGGGCTGAGCGAGGCGCAGGCCGGGCTGGCCGCGCAGCGCGAACTGCGCCACCGCATCGAGCAGCGCAAGGCGGAGAGGGCCGCCCCGGTCGACGCGGGCGCCAAGCTCAGCGGACGGGCCGCGGACCTGCTGGCGGCGGTG
>NZ_JAKGCV010000048.1 GCF_021556455.1 Streptomyces fuscigenes
CGGACGGCGGCGGCGCCGCGGCGCGGGCGGCTCGCACGCCGGCGCGGCGGCGCGAGCAGGTCCGGCCCGGACGGCACACACGGCAGCATCGACGGCTGCACGGCGAGAGGGAGCTTCCCATGCGGTACCGCACGCTCGGCAGGACAGGCATCAAGGTCAGCCCCGTCGCCCTCGGCGCGCTCATGTTCGCCACGTCGGTCGGCAACCCCGACCCGGACGACTCCGCCCGCATCATCCACAGGGCGCTCGACGCGGGCATCAACCTGATCGACACCGCCGACGCCTACGGCGACTCCGAGGAGGTCGTCGGCAGGGCGCTGCGGGGGCGGCGGGAGCGCGTCGTCCTCGCGACCAAGGTGGGCCGCCCCACGGGCGACGACCCCAACGCGCAGGGCGCCTCGCGCCGCTGGATCGTGACCGCGCTGGAGAACTCGCTGCGCCGCCTGGGGACCGACCACGTCGACCTCTACCAGCTCCACCGGCCGGACCCGGACACGGACATAGAGGAGACGCTGTCCGTGCTCTCCGACCTGGTCCGCGCCGGCAAGGTCCGGGCGGCGGGCCTGTGCAACACGCCGGCCTTCGGCATCGTCGAGGCGCAGTGGGCCGCGCGGCGGCGCGGCCTGGAGCCGGTCCACACCGAACAGCTGCCGTACTCGCTGCTCAGCCGCGGCGCCGAGCGGGACGTCCTGCCCGCCGCACAGCGCAGCGGTCTCGGCACGCTGGTGTGGGGACCGCTCGGGCAGGGCCTGCTCACCGGGCGGGTGCGCAGGGGCGGGCCGAACGCGCTGCGCCGCGCCGACCTCTTCCGGCACCTGCGCGACGAGCGCCGCCTCGACGCCGTCGAACGGCTCCTCCCGCTCGCCGAGGAGGCGGGCCTGCCCCTGACACACCTCGCGGTGGCCTTCACGCTCACGCACCCCGGCGTGACCAGCGCGATCGTCGGGCCGCGCACCATGGCGCACCTCGACGACCTCCTCGCCGGCGCGGACGTGGCGCTCGGCGACGACGTCCTCGACCGGATCGACGAGATCGTCCCGCCGGGCAGCGACGTCGGCACGCTCGACCAGGCGTACGTCGAGCCGGCCCTCCGGCAGCCCGGGCTGCGGCGCCGGCCCCTCGCCGGGCGCGCCGCCGCCGGCCGCGGTCAGAAGTAGTAGCGGGAGACCGACTCCGCGACGCACACCGGCTTCTGGCCGCCCTCGCGCTCGACCGAGACGCGCGCGGTCACCTGCACGGCGCCGTCGCCGACCTCCTTGACGTCCGTCAGCGCGCCGGTGGCCCGCAGCCGGGAGCCCACCGGCACCGGCGAGGGGAAGCGCACCTTCTCGGTGCCGTAGTTGATGCCCATCTTCACGTTCCGCACGCTCAGCACCTGCGGCAGCAGCATCGGCAGCAGCGACAGCGTCAGGTAGCCGTGCGCGATCGTCGTGCCGAACGGCCCGGCGGCGGCCTTCTCCGGGTCGACGTGGATCCACTGGTGGTCGCCCGTGGCGTCGGCGAACAGGTCGATGCGCTTCTGGTCGATCTCCACCCACTCGCTGTACCCGAGCTGCTCGCCGATCGCGGCGTGCAGTTCCGCGGCGGAGGAGAAGGTCCTCGGCTCGGTCATGTCCCCGGCTCCCTGTCGTCGTACCGAACGGTATGTACGGGACGCGCAGACGCCCCCCGCGCTGTCCAAGCGCTTGCTCAGGATGGTCGGGACCGTGCCGCGCTGTCAACGAGCCGGCGCGAACGGGCCCGCGCGTCCCCGTCCGTGCTCTCGCGGGCACGCGCGGCCCGGCCTCCGCGGCCGGCGTCGCGCCGACGTCCGCCGGGCACCCGGACCGGGCGCGTCGTACCGCGGCGTCGGACGAGGCGACCGCAGCCCGGTACGGCCGAGGGGGGCCGGCCACCGGCCGTCACGGCCGGCCGCCGGTTGCGTGAGGGGTGCGTCAGGCCGCCGTCAGCGCCTTGCCGCGGCCGTGCTTGGCGTGGGCCAGGGCGGCGGAGGTGAGGACCGGCTGCGGGACGACGATGCCGCACCCGGTGCACACCGGGCCGGACCAGGGTTCGTGGGTGAGGTCGGGGCGCCAGACGATCTCCCGGGCGGCGCCGCAGACGGGGCACGTCTCGCCGGGGCCGGACTCCAGGCCCGCGATCAGCCGGCGCAGCACCTCGGCGAGGGAGTCATGAGGGTGGACGCGGGGGTTGTCGCAACGGGCGACGCCGTTGCCGCCCCAGGTGAGCCGGTGCCAGTCGTCGAAGCTCCCGGGCTGGCGGAGCCCGTCGTGCTTCTCGCGCTTGCGGCGCTCGGCGAAGTCCACCTCGTACTGGAGCCAGACCGCCCGCGCCTCTTCGAGTTCTTCCAGGGCCCGCACCAGGCGGGCCGGCTCCGGGGACCTGTCCTCGGGCCCTATTCCGTGCCGCGCGCACAGGTGGTCCCAGGTCGCCCGGTGCCCGTAGGGGGCGAACCGCTCCAGGCACTTGCGCAGTGAATACCGCCGCAAGGCCAGATCGCAGCGCGGGTCGCGGACTTGTCTCGCGAGACTTCTGAATCCGGCCATCACATGCCACCTCCGTCAGTGGATCTCCGGAACTCCGGCGTTGTGGAATGGACGTACGCCTGCCCCATTCGGCTCCATCAAAAAGAGGATTGGCGCGACGGATACGTGAGGCCCGACCTTTTTACCCGACGATGACCCGCGTGAGCTGGGCCTTTACAACCGTATGACGACTGGCGTGCGAAAACTCCTCCCTTTTTTCACGGTGACCCATGCTCCCGGGAGCGGGGGCCCGCGCGCGCACGCGCCGTGCGAAGGGGAGTGCGATCCGGTGCGCGGCGCGTGCGGCCGAAGGCCCGCGCCGCCGCCGGGCGGCGCGGGCGGAGGGCTCAGCGGTAGACGAGGTAGTGGCGGCGCACCGCGCGGAAGGCGGCCAGCTCCTTCTGCCACGCGGCGACGACCTCGTCCGTGCTCGCGCCCGCGTCGATCATCGTGCCGACCAGGTCGGAACCGGTCAGCGTCGCGATGTCGTTGTCCGCGCGCCAGGCGAAGTCCTTGTAGAGGCGCTTCGCGGTGATCAGCAGGGCGATGCCGGTGCGGACGGCGTCGAAGGCGTCCCGGTCGTGGACGTGCAGTTGCAGGCCGCCCACGGTCTTGCCGGAGAACTTGGAGAACGTCGGCGCGAAGTACGCCTCGCGGAAGTGCGCGCCCGGCAGCTTCTGCGCGTTCGCGGCCGCCGCCCAGGCGGCGTCCAGGCCCTCGGCGCCCAGCAGCTCGAAGGGGCGGGTGGTGCCGCGCCCCTCGGAGAGGTTCGTCGCCTCGAACATGCAGGTGCCCGGGTAGACGAGCGCCGTGTCGGGCGTGGGCATGTTGGGGCTCGGCAGCACCCACGGCAGGCCGGTGTCGCCGAAGTACATCGAGCGGTCCCAGCCCGTCATCGTGACCGTCGTCAGCTCGGCCTTCTTCGCCAGGAACTCGCCGTTGTACAAGGAGGCGAGCTCCGCGACCGTCATGCCGTGCTGCTGGGAGATCGGTTTGCGGCCCACGAACGACGCGAACTCCTCGTGCAGCACGGGGCCCGTCGCCTCCCGTCCGCCGATCGGGTTGGGCCGGTCCAGCACCACGAACCGCTTGCCCGCGAGGGCCGCGGCCTCCATGCAGTCGTAGAGCGTCCAGATGTACGTGTAGAAGCGCGCGCCCGCGTCCTGGATGTCGAAGACGACCGTGTCGACGCCCGACTTGGTGAAGACGTCCGCCAGGGGCTTTCCGCTGACCTGGTAGGTGTCGTAGACGGGCAGCCCGGTCGCCGGGTCGGTGGAGGTGCCCTCGCCGCCGCCCGCCTGCGCGGTGCCGCGGAAGCCGTGCTCGGGGCCGAAGACCGCGACGAGGTCCACCCGGTGGTCCGCGTGCATCACGTCCACGATGTGGCGCACGTCGGCGGTGATGCCGGTGGGGTTGGTGACGACACCCACCTTCTGGCCGGCCAGGAGGCGGTAGCCGTCCGCGCTCAGCCGGTCGAACCCGGTGCGGACGCCGGTGCCGCCGCGGCCCCTCCCGCCGCCGCGGGCCGTCGTCCCGGCGACCGCGGGCGCGGCCGCCCCCACCGCCCCTGCGGCGCCGAGGGCCGTGCCCGCCGCTAGCAGACCTCGTCGGGACAGGTTCATGCCGCCACCTCCGTACCGCGTGCACCGCTCATCGACGTCCGCTCCGTACCGCGCGCAACGATCACTGCTGTCATGCCCACGCACGCTAGCTCCCGCCGGTTCCCGGAGGGAACGAGGCGGCCTCGGCTGATCGGGCGGAGGCCCTTCCGTGATGACATACCGACTGGTTAGTCTGCCTGTCAGCCGTGTCGGCAGCGCAGCCGACGAGCAGCCGAAGGGCAGGTGCCGATGGACAGCGTCGAGGGCGCGAAGGTCGTGGTGAGCGGGGCCGGGGGCGGCATCGGGGCCGCACTCGCCCGGAGATTCGCCGCCGGGGGAGCCCAGGTGGCCGTCAACGACCTCGACGCCGCCAGGGCCGAGGCCGTCGCGGCCGAGATCGGCGGCATCGCGGTCCCCGGGGACGCGGCGGAGACGGTCGGCGCGGCCCGCGAGGCCCTCGGAGGCCGGGTCGACGTGTACTGCGCCAACGCGGGCGTCGGCACCGGCGGCGACCCCATGAGCGACGACGACGTGTGGCAGCGCGCCTGGGACGTCAACGTGATGGCGCACGTGAAGGCCTGCCGCGCCCTGCTGCCCGACTGGCTGGAGCGCGGCGAGGGCCGGTTCGTCGCGACCGTGTCGGCCGCGGGCCTGCTCACCATGCTGGGCGCCGCGCCCTACAGCGTCACCAAGCACGGCGCGCTCGCCTTCGCCGAATGGCTCTCCCTGACCTACCGGCACCGGGGACTGCGCGTCCACGCCGTCTGCCCGCAGGGTGTGCGCACCGACATGCTGGCCGCGTCCGGCGAGGCCGGCCGGCTCATGCTCGCGCCGGACGCCATCGAGCCGTCCGAGGTCGCCGACGCGCTGTTCGAGGCGATGGCCGAGGACCGCTTCCTCGTGCTGCCGCACCCGCAGGTCGGCCGCTTCGCGCAGGCCCGGGCCGCGGACCCCGACCGCTGGTTGGAGACCATGAACCACTACCAGCAGAAGCTGGATTCGCTGAAGGCACCGGAAGGGGTCGCCGAGTGACCGCGTCGATCTATGCCGCCAAGCCCTGGCTCGCCCTCCTCAACGAGGACCAGCGCGCCCGCATAACGCCCGCCGACTCGGTGGTCGACGCCTTCCGCGCGGCGGCGGCCGAGGCCCCGGACCGGGCTGCCGTCGTCTACTTCGACGGCCGGCTCGGCTACCGCGAGACCGACGAGCTGAGCGACTCCGTGGCGGGCCACCTCGCCGCACGCGGCCTGGCCCGCGGCGACCGCGTCGCGATCATGCTCCAGAACAGCCCCCACTTCGTCCTCGCCCTGCTCGGCGCGTGGAAGGCGGGCGCGATCGTCGTCCCCCTCAACCCCATGTACAAGTCCGCCGAGGTCGGGCACGTCCTCGCCGACGCGGGGGTCTCCGCGCTGATCTGCTCGGACCGCGCGTGGGACGCGTACCTGCGCGACGCGGCCGCCGGGACGTCCGTGCGGATCGCGCTGACCGCCTGCGAGCGCGACCTGCAGACACGGGACGACGCCCGGGTCCTCGGCTTCGAGCGGCTGCCGCAGGCCGCGGACGCCGAGGACCTGCTGAGCGCCGCCCGCGCCGGGCTGCCCGCGCCGGCCGGGCCGGGACCGGCCCCCGCCGACACCGCCCTGATCAGCTACACCTCGGGCACCAGCGGCCGGCCCAAGGGCGCCATGAACTCCCACGGCAACATCATGTTCAACGCGGAGCGCCAGGCCACCGGGCAGGGCCTCGCCAGGGGATCCTGCTACTTCGCGCTCGCCCCGCTGTTCCACATCACCGGCATGGTGTGCCAGCTCGCCGCCTGCTTCGCCAACGCCGGCACACTGGCGCTGGCCTACCGCTTCGAGGCGGGCGTCGTCCTCGACGCGTTCGCCGAGCACCGGCCCGCCTACACGGTGGGCCCCTCCACGGCGTTCATGGCGCTCGCGGCGCACCCCGACGTCACACCGGGCCACTTCGCGTCCTTCGAGCAGATCAGCTCGGGCGGCGCGCCGCTGCCGCCCGCGCTCGTGGAGAAGTTCCGGGCGGCGTTCGGCCCGTACGTCCACAACGGCTACGGGCTCACCGAGTGCACGGCGCCCTGCGCGTCCGTCCCGCCCGGGGTCGAGGCGCCCGTCGACCCGGCGTCCGGGACGCTCGCCGTCGGCGTGCCGGGCCCCGACACCGTGGTGCGGATCCTGGACGACACCGGCGCCGAGGTGCCCTTCGGGGAACAGGGCGAGATCGCCGTGCGCGGCCCGCAGGTCGTCCCCGGCTACTGGAACATGCCGGACGCCACCGCGGAGGCCTTCCCCGGCGGCGAGCTGCGCACCGGCGACATCGGCTTCATGGACGAGGCGGGCTGGCTGTACGTGGTCGACCGCAAGAAGGACATGATCAACGCGTCCGGCTTCAAGGTGTGGCCCCGGGAGGTCGAGGACGTCCTGTACACGCACCCCGAGGTCCGCGAGGCCGCCGTCGTCGGCATCCCCGACTCCTACCGGGGCGAGAGCGTCAAGGCGTACGTGAGCCTGCGGCCCGGCGCGGCGGTGGACGGTGACGGGCTCGCCACGTACTGCAAGGAGCGGCTCGCCGCGTACAAGTACCCGAGGGCCGTCGAGATCCTGCCGGAGCTGCCGAAAACCACCAGTGGGAAGATCCTCAGGCGGGAGTTGCGTTCACGTAGGGACGCGTAGCGACACGAACGGAAAGGGTGGTGGCGGATCATGGCCAAGGCGACGGGGGGCGAGGGCGCCACGCCCGTGCCCCAGCGGCTGCTGGCCGCCGCCACCCGGCTCTTCGCGGAGCAGGGCTACGACCGCACCTCGGTGCAGGAGATCGTCGAGGCGGCGGGCGTCACCAAGGGCGCCCTCTACCACTACTTCGGCTCGAAGGAGGACCTCCTCCAGGAGGTCTACGCCCGCGTGCTGCGGCTCCAGCAGGAGCGCCTCGACGCGTACGCGGACGCCGACGAGCCGGTCGAGAAGCGGCTGCGCGACGCCGCGGCGGACGTCGTCGTGACGACCATCGAGAACCTCGACGACGCGTCGATCTTCTTCCGCTCCATGCACCACCTGAGCCCGGAGAAGAACAAGCAGGTGCGCGTGGAGCGCCGCCGCTACCACGAGCGCTTCCGCGACCTGGTCGAGGAGGGGCAGCGCACCGGCGTCTTCTCCACCGCGACGCCGCCGGACCTGGTGGTGGACTACCACTTCGGCTCGGTGCACCACCTGTCCACGTGGTACCGCCCGGAGGGGCCGCTCACCCCGCGCGAGGTGGCCGACCACCTCGCCGACCTGCTGCTGCGCGCGCTGCGTCCCTGACGAGCCGCCCCCTCGCGGCGCCCGCGCCCCGCACACCGCCCCGCCCCCGCCAAAGCGATCCGGCGGGGGCGGAACCGTGCGTCGCGCGGTGCGCGGCCGGGCGCGTACTAGGCGTGCTTCTTCAGCTCGCGCCGGGCCAGCGAGCGCTGGTGCACCTCGTCCGGGCCGTCCGCGAGGCGCAGCGTGCGGGCGTGCGCCCACAGCTCGGCCAGCGGGTGGTCCTGGCTCACACCGCCCGCGCCGTGCAGCTGGATCGCCTTGTCGAGGATGTCGAGCACCGCGCGGGGCGTCGCGATCTTGATGGCCTGGATCTCGGTGTGCGCGCCCCGGTTGCCGACGGTGTCCATCAGCCAGGCCGTCTTCAGCACCAGCAGCCGCAGCTGCTCCACGGACACGCGCGCGTCGGCGATCCAGTTCTGCACGACGCCCTGCGCCGCCAGCGGCTTGCCGAACGCCGTGCGCGCTGCCGCGCGCCGGCACATCAGCTCGATGGCGCGCTCCGCCATGCCGATCAGCCGCATGCAGTGGTGGATGCGGCCCGGCCCGAGCCGCGCCTGGGCGATGGCGAAGCCGCCGCCCTCCTCGCCCACGAGGTTCGCGACCGGGACGCGCACGTCCTCGAAGACGACCTCGGCGTGGCCGCCGTGGTGCCCGTCGTCGTAGCCGAACACGCGCATGCCCCGGCGCACCCGCAGGCCCGGGGTGTCCCGCGGCACCAGCACCATCGACTGCTGGCGCCGCACGTCCGCGCCGCCCGGGTCGGTCTTGCCCATCACGATGAAGATCCGGCACTCCGGGTTCATCGCGCCGGAGATGTACCACTTGCGGCCGTTGATGACGTAGCCGTCGCCGTCGCGGACGATGCGGGTCTCGATGTTCGTCGCGTCCGAGGACGCCACGTCGGGCTCCGTCATCGCGAACGCGGAGCGGATCTCGCCCGCGAGCAGCGGCTCCAGCCACTGCTTGCGCTGGGCGTCGTCCGCGAACTGCGCCAGCAGCTCCATGTTGCCGGTGTCCGGGGCCGCGCAGTTCAGCGCGGCGGGCGCCAGCTGAGGCGAGCGGCCGGTGATCTCGGCCAGCGGCGCGTACTGGAGGTTCGTCAGCCCCGCGCCGTACTCCTCGTCCGGCAGGAACAGGTTCCACAGGCCCTGGGCGCGCGCCGCCGCCTTGAGGTCCTCGACGACCGGCGGGATCCGCCAGGGATCGGCCGCCGCCTCGGTCTGCTCGCGCAGGACCGGCTCGGCCGGGTACACGTACTCGTCCATGAAGGCGAGCAGCCGATCCCGCAACTCCCGCGTGCGCGCGTCGAATCCGAAGTCCATGGGGTGATTCAGCCTTCCTGGAGGGTGGTGAGGCCGTGCCGGATGAACAGGGGCACCAGGTCGCCGATGCGGTCGAAGCCGCCGCCGACGGTGCGGCCCAGGGTGTAGCGGTAGTGGATGCCCTCCAGGATCACGGCGAGCTTGAACCACGCGAAGGCCGTGTACCAGGAGATCGCCGAGGTGTCCCGGCCGGAGCGGCGCGCGTAGCGCTCGATCAGCTCGGCCGGTTCGGGGTGGCCCGGCGCGCCGGCCGCCGTGCTGACGGGGGAGTCCGGCAGGTCCAGGCGGACGCTGTACATGACGAGCAGGCCCAGGTCCGTCAGCGGGTCGCCGAGCGTTGACATCTCCCAGTCCAGCACGGCCCTGATGCGGTCGTCGCCGTCGAGCAGGACGTTGTCGAGCCGGTAGTCGCCGTGCACCACCGCGGGCGCGGGCGAGGCGGGCAGCGCGCCGCCGAGCGCGCCGTGCAATTCGTCGATGCCGGGCAGGTCGCGGCTGCGGGACGCGTCGAGCTGCTTGCCGAAGCGCCGCAGCTGCCGGTCGAGGAAGCCCTCGGGGCGGCCGAAGTCGTCAAGCCCCACCGAAGCGGGGTCCACGGCGTGCAGGTCGACCAGCGTGTCCACCAGGCCCAGCACCGCGGCCCTGGTGCGCTCCGGCCCGAGGGGCGCCAGCTGCTCGGCCGTGCGGTACGGGGTGCCCTCCACGTACTCCATGACGTAGAAGGGGGCGCCCGTCACGGACTCGTCCTCGCACAGCAGCAGCGTCCCGGGGACGGGCACCGGCGTGTCGTGCAGCGCGCTGATGACGCGGTGCTCGCGCCGCATGTCGTGGGCGGTGGCGAGGACGTGGCCGAGCGGCGGCCTGCGGACGACCCAGCGGGCACCGTCGGGCGCGGCCGTGTCGTGCACCACGTACGTCAGGTTCGAGCGGCCCCCCTCGCACATCCGGGCCTCCAGCGGGCCCCGCACCAGGCCCGGCAGTTCGCGGTCCAGGTGGGCGCGCAGCCGGTCGAGATCGAGTCCGGGCGGGGGGACTTGGCTCATCGTCCGCTCCTTTGGTGGTCACGTGCCGGTCGGGCGCGGTGCCGCGGTCGCGTTCTGCGGCGCCTCTCATGATGCCGACCGGTCGGTATGTCGTCCAGTCCCGGGTGCCCTGGCGGGCGGGTCGTCCATATGAATATGGTTCACGTATGGATTCATCGCTCACGGTCGACCAGGTCCGGCTCACCCCGATACTCATCGCCGATCCTCCCCTGCTCAACACCCAGGGCGTGCATCAGCCCTTCACCCCGCGCCTGATCGTCGAGGTGATCACGCAGGGAGGCGTCGTCGGCCTCGGTGAGACGTACGGCGACGGCAAGTACCTGGAGCTGGCCCGCCCGCTGGCCGAGGCGCTGCCCGGCCACCGGATCACGGACGTGAACGGGCTCTTCGCGCTGGCCGACGAGGTGTGCGGCGAGTCACACCGCACGGAGTCCAATGTCGACGCGGGCGGGCTGCGCGGTGCGCAGACCCTCGACAAGCTCCGGCTTTCCGTCGTCTCCGCCTTCGAGGTCGCGTTCCTCGACGCGCTCGGCAAGCACCGCGGCGAACCGGTCCACTCGCTCCTGGGCGGCAAGGTCAGGGACGCCGTGGACTACAGCGCGTACCTCTTCTACCGCTGGGCGCAGCACCCCGCCGGCGCGCACCCCGCCGGGCTCGGCGTCGAGGACGAGTGGGGTGCCGCCCTCGACCCCGCGGGCGTCGTCGCGCAGGCCCGCCGCTTCGCCGACACCTACGGCTTCCGCTCCTTCAAGCTCAAGGGCGGCGTCTTCGCGCCGGACGAGGAGATCGCGGCGATCCGCGCCCTCGCCGAGGAGTTCCCCGGACAGCCGCTGCGCCTCGACCCCAACGGCGCCTGGTCCGTGCCGACCTCCCTGTACGTGGCCGAGCAGCTCGCCGGGGTGCTGGAGTACCTGGAGGACCCGGCGACCGGCACGGACCTGATGGCACAGGTCTCCGCGGGCACCTCCGTGCCCCTGGCGACCAACATGTGCGTCACGGCCGTGCCGGAGATCGCCGAGGCGTTCGCCCGCGACGCCGTGCAGGTCGTGCTCTCCGACCACCACTACTGGGGCGGGCTGCGCAGGACCCAGGAACTCGCGGCGATCTGCCGCGCGTTCGGCGTCGGCCTGTCCATGCACTCCAACACCCACCTCGGCATCAGCCTCGCCGCCATGACCCACGTCGCGGCCACCGTGCCCAACCTGGACTACGCGTGCGACAGCCACTACCCGTGGCAGACCGAGGACGTGATCACCGTCCGGCACACCTTCGAGGACGGGCGCCTCGCCGTGTCCGACGCGCCGGGCCTCGGCGTGGAGCTCGACCGCGACGCGCTGGCGGCGCTGCACCGCCGCTGGGCCGAGGACGACGGCACGATGCGCGAGCGCGACGACGCGGCGGCGATGCGCAAGGCGCACCCGGAGTGGGTGCGGCCCGCCCTGCCCCGCTGGTGACGCGCGCCGCGGGCGCGAGGACCCCGTACCGGGACCGCGCCCGCGGCGGCGGGAAGGGGCGGGGCGAGCGCCCGAGCGGACCCGTCCACCCCCGGCGGGCACATGACCCGGTCAGGCGTGGCAGGCCACCGGCCGGCCGCCGTTGAACGCCATCATGTCGCCGAAGACCAGCAGCGGGTCCAGCTCCGCCCCCTCGGGGCGGCCGTCCAACTCCGCGTACGCCCGGTGCAGGTTCGCCACGAGCCGCTCGCTCTCCTGGAGTCCGGCGAAGGCGCCGAGATCCGCGCCGCGCGCGGCCTCCAGCGGGCCGAGCCCCTTCGCGTGCCCTTCGCGCGCCACGTCGTCGACGAAGCGCAGGTAGCGCTCGGTGGCGTCGAACGCCGACGGGTCGGTGACCGGGCCGTGGCCCGGCACGACCACCTCGGCGTCCAGCGACCGCAGCACCGCGAGCGCGCGCAGGGAGCCGGCGAGGGAGCCGTTGAATATGAACGGTGTGCCGCCCTGGAACACCAGGTCCCCGGTGAACACCACGCCCTGCCCCGGCAGATGGACGATCGAGTCGCCGGTGGTGTGCGCGGGTCCCGGATGCACGACGCGGACCTCGACGTCGCCCACGTGCACCGTCATGCGCTCGCTGTACGTCACCGACGGCGCGACGACCGGCACCTCGCCGTACTCGGTGTCGGGCCACACCAGGTGGAGCTGGTGCCCCGCGGCGAGCTGCTCGCTGCGGCACGTCTCGTGCGCGACGACGGTGGCCTCCGGCGCGAACACGCCGTTGCCGTAGGTGTGGTCGCCGTGGTGATGGGTGTTGACCAGCGTGCGGGGGAGCGGCAGCCCCTGCCCCACGACCGCCTCGCGCAGCAGCCTGGCGCGCCGCTCCGTCGCCGCGGTGTCGACGAGGAGCGTCGTCGCCCCGTCGCTCACCACTCCGGCGTTGTTCAGGCACCAGCCGCCGTCCGGCTGGACGTAGGCGTGCGCCTGCGGCGCGACGCGGACGAGGTACGGGTCCATTGCGGGCATCGGATGTCCTTACGGTACGGCGCTGTCGGGAAGGTCGCGGTCCGGCCCGGCCTCGTTGCCGGGGGCGCGCCCCGTGGTGGGTCGGCGCGGATCCGCGGGAGGGTGCTCCCGCCCGCAGCTTGCCAGGTGAGCCCCGCGGTCGCCAGGGCCGCCGGAGGGCGGCCGCGCCCGGGCGGCGGATCGGCCCGACGGGCGCGCGGACCGTCGTGCGGGTGCCGAGGAGGGGTCAGTGGTGCGGGTGCCGGGGGAGCGGTCACAGGAGCAGCGCGGCCCCCAGGGCGGCGAGGCACACCGCGCACACCGCCGCGGTCCGCGCCGCCCCCTCGGACATCCGCGGCGGCCGCGCGGCGGCCAGCTGCGTCGTCCTGCGGTGGGCGACCGCGAGGAACGCCAGCCAGACCAGCGCCCCGAGCGCCACCGCGGCCAGGCCCCCCGGGGCGGCGCCGTCGTGGACCGCCTGGCGCACCGCGAGGATCGCGGCGACCGTGCAGGCCAGGGTCGTGCGTCGCCACGCGAGCCGGGTGCGCTCGGGCTGGAGCCCGGGGTCCCTGCGCTCGTCGGCGGGCGGGTCCCCGGGCGAGGAGGTCGTCATCCCCGGCTCAGCCGCCCCGGCCGAGCAACACCACGACGAGCATGCACAGCGCCAGCAGCCCGACGACGAGGCTCAGCGCGGCGGGGAACCGCGACCCGGGCAGGTCCTCGCCGCGGCGCATGGCGCGCTCGCAGCGCACCCAGTGGTTCACGGCGCGCAGCGAGGCCAGCGCGCCCACGGCGAGCAGCGCCACGGCCAGGGCGGCCCGCACCCGCCCGTCGAGGTGGGGCAGGAACTGGTCGACGGCGAACCCGCCGCCGACCAGCGCCAGCGCGGTGCGGATCCAGGCGAGGAAGGTGCGCTCGTTGGCGAGCGAGAAGCGGTAGTCGGGCGTGTCGCCCTCCTCGCCGATGCGGCCGGGCGCGAACCACAGCGCGAGGACGCGCCCCGGGCGCCCCGCGCCCGCCCCGCCGGGGCCCCCGGGCAGGTCAGGCACGGCCGGCCTCCGCTGCGGACCGGCCCTCGCGCAGGTAGCGCTCGTAGCGTTCGTACGCGGCACGCCCGTCCGGCACGAACTCCCAGGGCTCCGCCGGGCCCGCGCCGCCCTCCGGCACCTCGCCGCGCAGCCGCGCGGCCACCTCCTCGCGCGGCAGGAAGGCGTGCCACGCGACCTCCTCGGCCTGCGGGTCGACCGGGAGCGTGCACCGCACCTCGTACACCGCGGCCCACCACGAGCCGCGGCCGGCCGGCGCGTCGTAGAGGAAGCGGAACAGCGGGGTGGGGCGGGGCAGCCCCGACACGCCCAGCTCCTCCTCGGCCTCGCGCAGCGCGCCGTCGTCGTAGCTCTCACCGGGGCCGAGCACGCCGCCGACGAACAGGTCGTACAGCGAAGGGAAGATCAGCTTCGTCGGCGTCCTGCGGTGCACGAACAGCCGGTCGCGCGCGTCAGAGGCCAGGACGAAGGCGGTCCGGTGGCGCAGCCCGCGCGCGTACACCTCGCCGCGCGGCGCCCGGCCGATGACACGGTCGTCCTCGTCGACGACGTCCACGATCTCGTCTTCTGGAGCCATGGGCCCATCCAATCAAACGGCCGCTTCCCGCGGCGGTTGGGGCCGATACGCCCAGAACGCGCCGTGGCGGCCGTGAAACGCCCGTGCGCGAACCGTCACGGCGGTTGACTTGTTACCGGCGCGTACGGAAGATCGGACGGCAGGCACGGCGGACTCGGGAGCGGCGGGCATGGCGTACGACGCAGATGTGATCGTGATCGGTGCCGGGCTCGCGGGCCTCGTGGCGACGGCCGAACTCGTCGACGCGGGACGCCGGGTGATCCTCCTGGACCAGGAGCCCGAGCAGTCCCTCGGCGGGCAGGCCCACTGGTCCTTCGGCGGCATCTTCCTCGTCGACTCGGCCGAGCAGCGCCGCATGCGCATCAAGGACAGCCGGGACCTCGCCCTCCAGGACTGGCTCGGCACGGCCGGCTTCGACCGGGACGAGGACCTCTGGCCGCGCCGCTGGGCCGAGGCGTACGTCGACTTCGCCGCGGGCGAGAAGCGCTCCTGGCTGCACCGGCGCGGCGTCCGCTTCTTCCCGGTGGTGGGCTGGGCCGAGCGCGGCGGCTACGAGGCGACGGGCCACGGCAACTCGGTGCCGCGCTTCCACATCACCTGGGGCACCGGCCCCGGCGTCGTCGCGCCGTTCGAGCGGCGGGTGCGCGAAGGCGTCGCGAAGGGCCTCGTGTCGCTGCGCTTCCGGCACCGCGTCACCGGCCTCGCGTCCACCGGCGGCCACCTCGACACCGTCACCGGCGAGGTGCTCGAAGCGAGCACGGCCCTGCGCGGCACGCCCAGCAGCCGCACCGCCACCGGGGCGTTCGAACTGCGCGCCCAGGCCGTCGTCGTCACGAGCGGCGGCATCGGCGGCAACCACGACCTCGTGCGCGCCCAGTGGCCGAAGCGGCTCGGCACCCCGCCCCGGCACATGGTCACCGGCGTCCCGGCCCACGTCGACGGCCTGATGCTGGGCATCGCCGAACGCGCCGGCGCCCACCACATCAACCGCGACCGCATGTGGCACTACACCGAGGGCATCCAGAACTGGAACCCGATCTGGCCCGGTCACGGCATCCGCATCCTGCCAGGACCGTCCTCGCTCTGGTTCGACGCGCGCGGCCGGCGGCTGCCCGTCCCGCTGTTCCCCGGATTCGACACGCTCGGCACCCTCGAACACATCCAGCGCACCGGGTACGCGTACACGTGGTTCGTGCTCGACCGGCGCATCATCGGCAAGGAGTTCGCGCTGTCGGGCTCCGAGCAGAACCCCGACCTGACCGGCAAGTCCGTGCGGGGCGTCCTGGACCGGGCCCGCTCCGACGTGCCGGGCCCCGTGCGGGCCTTCATGGACAAGGGCGCCGACTTCGTGGTCGCGCGCGACCTGTCCCACCTCGTCAAGGGCATGAACGGCATGACGGAGGAAGCGCTGATCGACGAGGCGGACCTGCGCCGCCAGATCGTCGCCCGCGACCGCGAGATCGCCAACCCGTACACCAAGGACCTGCAGATCACGGCGGTGCGCGGCGCCCGCAAGTTCTGGGGGGACCGCCTCGTGCGCACCGCGCCCCCGCACCGCATCCTCGACCCGGCGGCGGGCCCGCTGGTCGCCGTGCGCCTGCACATCCTGACCCGCAAGTCCCTCGGCGGCCTGGAGACCGACCTGTCCTCCCGCGTCCTGACGGCGGACGGCGAGCCGCTGCCCGGCCTGTACTCGGCGGGCGAGGCGGCCGGCTTCGGCGGCGGCGGCGTGCACGGCTACCGCTCACTGGAGGGCACGTTCCTCGGCGGCTGCCTCTTCTCCGGCCGCGCCGCCGGCCGCGCGGCGGCAGCGGCGACGGGGTGAGGGTGCCTCGCCCGGGGCGGCCCGCCTGCTGAAGGCCCCTGCGGGGCCGAACGGCGGGCGACAGGCAGTTGCGCCCAGTCGGCGAGGGACGGGTGCCCCGCCGGGCGTCGGCGAGGGATGCGACGAGCGTGGTTGACAGTCAGGGCTTGTATCCGCGCTGGTCACGTCGGTCGCCGTCGAAGTCGGGCAGGGAGTCTCGGGCGTCGCCGGACATGTACTTGTCCCTGGCGCCTTGGCGGCGGCGCTTCGCCGTCTGGAGTCGGTCGCTGTTGTCTGGCAGGCCGACGATCAATGCTCCGGAGAAGGCATCGAGGGCCACGCGGAGGACGACTGGATCCTGTCCGTCAGCCCGGCCCCGGGCGGACGGATCTGGTTGCGCACCGCGCACTGCTGGGACATCCGGCCGGGCGTGCTTGCGATCACGCGCGTGCAGGCACTCGAAGTGCGCATGCACGGCGACGTGCGGCCGAGGCCGGTCAGCGGGCCGGGCTGCAAGCTGGGTTGGAACAGAGGCCTCCCGTGCATTACGAAGGCCCCACCGGATCGCGGTGGGGCCTTCGAGGTGTTGAACTCGCGCGGCTCTTAGCGGCCGTTGCCCTTGTGGGTGACCATGTAGAAGACCAGCGGAGCCAGTGCTGCGATGAGGGCCAAGGCGAAGACGGCCTCCCAAGGCATCTTGATGTCTGCGCATACCCACAACACGCCGATCGGGCCGAGCGTGGAGCCGAGAACCGGAACGGTCTTGGAGGTGACCTCCAGAAGTTGCTCCGCGTTCTCACCCGGCACGGTGATGCCGAGGTTGCCCCCGATCTTCTCGATCTTGAACCCGACGTGAGCGGCAAGGGAAGGGATCTCTTCGACCTCTCCGCCGCGCCCCGCGCTGGGTTCCGTGTTGGGGTCCGCGTTCTCGTTCCCTTCGTCCTGAGGGTCCGGATCCGCGGAGAATTCGTTATCGGACATGGCCGGCCTTTCGTCATGTGGGTCAAACGGATCCCGGGTGGATCCGAATATTGACCGCAAGAGCCGTATTGGCGTGGACGCTCGAGAGCTGAATGTCTCTGCGTCGAGCCAATGCGACATGAGGGCCGACCTGAGGGGTGGCTAGGTCGCACCCTCCAAGGTCGGGATCTTGCGGAAGTCAGTCATTGGTTCTCCTCTTTCGTGATCCTTCGTTGGGTTTCTCTGGCGTGGCAGGAGAGGCGGTTGCTCGCCGCCGTCCTGCTAGGCAGCATCGTACACAGGTCACAGGCTGATCACAAAATTGGCTCTGACCTGTCCCTTTGCGCTGTGCAGCACGTGATCTGCACCAGAAACACACCTATCTCGTGCACACTGTGCCTTGATGTGGTGCTTATATAGTGGCCATCTGGTACAGTAGATCAACGGATGGGGTTGCCGTTGACCCGGCAACGAGACTCCAGGGAGGTTGCGCGGAGGCGCGCTACACGCGAGAACGGAAAGGTGTACCGATGTCCCGCAATGCAGGGCTGCATGCTGTGCAAACAGAGAACGAGCGATTCACGGTGACGCTGATCGTTGCGGCCGTTCAAGCGGTGACGATGCTGATGAAGATGACCGGGCTTTCAAAGACGGATGTCATCAACCGTGCCGTGCAGATCTATGCGTTCCTTGCGCAACAGATGGCGGATGGAAAAGAAGTCGTGCTACGTGACAAGGACGGAAACCTTGAAAGGGTGCACATCATCTGATGCTGCAAGCTGCAAGGGCTGGCAGAGGGAAGGGCCCCACCCGACAAGGTGGGGCCCTTCCCTTCGCTCGTTCCTCAGTTGGTGGCTGCCGGCGTGGCGGAGCCGGGGGTGAGGAGTCGGGCCGCTCGTTGGGTGGCTTCACCAGCGTCTGTCTCGGGACCGCCACGGCACCCCTCGTCGTCTGGCTCCCCACGTGATCGCCGGGACAGACCTAAGCGCCCCGGCCCCGCCGCACCGGGCCGAGGGGCGCCACCCCGGCAGGCGCCGAGGCTGCGGGCCGCGCCTAAGCGTCCGCCCGCGCCCCCGGCGAGGCGCCCCGCCCCTCCGCCACCCGTGACGTCACGTCCCTGAGGTCGTCGAACGTCTCGCGCAGGACGGCGTGCAGCGCGCGCTCCGGGGGGCCGGTGATCCAGCGCTCGAAGGCGATCCTGAACGCGGTGATCCCCGCCTCCGCGGCCAGCCGCGCCGTGGGGCCGTCGACGCCGCGCCCGCGCAGCGCCTCGGTGACGGCGGCGCCGAGCGTCGCCAGCTTCACCAGCTCCCGTTCCTGGAGTTCCGGGTTCGCCTCGATGACGGCCTGGCGGGCCCGCGGCACGCCGTCGTGGTCGGCGAAGGTCGT
Source organism: Streptomyces fuscigenes (assembly GCF_021556455.1). Lineage (GTDB taxonomy): Bacteria > Actinomycetota > Actinomycetes > Streptomycetales > Streptomycetaceae > Streptomyces > Streptomyces fuscigenes. Next base: position 18,041 of record NZ_JAKGCV010000048.1, read on the forward strand.
GGCCGCCGCGGTTCCCAGCCCTTCGGCGACCGCCGCGATCGGGGCGAGCCCCGGCGGGGCGGCGGCGACCGAGTCCACGACGAGCGTCTGGAGCGCGGCCGCGCCGGCGAACAGGACGTCCCGCTTGTCGGTGTAGTGGCGGAAGAACGTCCGCTTCGTCAGCCCCGCGCGTTCGGCGATCTCGGCGACCGTCGTCTGCTCGAAACCCCGCTCCGTGTACAGCTCCATGGCCGCCTGTGCGAGGCGGCCGCGCGCGTTCGGCTCCCATCGACCCATGGCCCCAGTCTAGTGATGACACCTGGTGTCGTCAGTGGTACCTTGATGGCACCAGGTGACATCACTCGACCGGGTCCGGCGGCCTGCCGGCGCGCGGTCCTTCGGAGGTTTCCCATGCGTGTTTTCGTGACGGGAGCGTCGGGGCACATCGCCTCGGCCGTCGTTCCCCTGCTCGTCGCCGCCGGCCACGAGGTCGCCGGCCTGGCCCGCTCGGACGCCTCGGCCGCGGCGGTCGCCGCGCTCGGGGCCGAGGTCGTGCGAGGCGACCTCGACGACATCGGCGGTCTGCGGAAGGCCGCCGCGTCCGCCGACGGCGTCATGCACTTCGCCTTCAAGCACGACGCGATGGCCCGCGGCGACTTCGCCGGGGCCGTCGCATCCGATCTGCGCGTCCTGACGGCGTTCGGCGAGGAGCTGGACGGCACCGGGAAGGCCCTCGTGGCCATGGGCGGGACGATGATGCTCGCCCCGGACGGCAGGGCCGAGCGGCCGGTCACGGAGGAGGACACGATGGTCTCCGGGCCCCGCGTCGACGCGGAGAACCTGGTGGCGGGCCTGGCCGGGCGCGGCGTGCGCTCGTCCGTCGTGCGGCTGTCTCCGGTCGTGCACAGCTCGCTCGACCACCACGGCTTCGCCCCGATCCTGATCGGCCTCGCGCGCGAGAAGGGCTACGCGGGCTACGTCGGCGACGGCGCGAACCGCTGGCCCGCCGTGCACACGCTGGACGCGGCACGGCTGTGCGCGCTGGCCCTGGAGCAGGCGCCGGCCGGCTCGCGGCTGCACGCGGTGGCCGACGAGGGCGTCCCCTTCCGGGAGTTCGCCGAGCGGATCGGCCGGCACCTCGGCCTGCCCGCGCGGTCCGTCGACCCCGAGGACGCCGACGCCCACTTCGGCTTCCTGGGCCGCCTCGTCGGCCGCGACAACCCGATCTCCAGCGCCCGCACCCGGGAGCTGCTCGGCTGGGAGCCGGTGCACCCCGGCCTGCTCGACGACCTCGACCTCGGCCACTACTTCGCCACCGGCGCCTGAGGCCCACCGCGGGCGCCGTCGCCCGCCGTCGACACGGACGCTTGCGACACCCCCGCGGCGCCAGGGCGGCCCGCGCTCCGGGCCCGCGGCCGGTGGGCCCGGTGCGACGGGGGAGGCGTGGGCCCCGGGTCCATCTGTGACGGAAGTCTGACATCGCCGCCGGGAGGGGTTGCGCGCCCGCGCGCGGGTGTTCAATCGGGAGGGTGAGCGAGCAGAGCGGAAGCCGGCCCGGCCGGCCGCGGTACGGGTCCGGGCGGGAGCGGGACGCGGGGGACCTCGACGTCTCGGAACGCGAATCCCCGGACGGCAGCGACGGGAACGGGTGCCACGGGAACGGGAACGGGCACGACGGGGACGGGCGCGAGGGGCCGGACACGCCGGGGGCCGAGGCACGCCCCGGCAAGGGGCCCGCCGTGGGGCGGCGCGTGCTCCTCGGGACGCTGGCGCTCGGCGCCGGCGGCCTCGCGGCGGCGCCGTACCTGCAGGGCGGCCTGGAGAAGTTCCTCGGGGCGGCCTCCCAGGTCGACCCGACCGGCGTGGCCAACCTGCTGCCGAACGGCGGCGGATTCCGCTTCTACAACGTGGCCGCCTCCGTGCCCACCAAGACGGCCGCGACCTACCGGCTGAAGATCGACGGGCTGGTCGAGCGCCCGCGTACCTACACGCTGGCCGAATTGAAGGCGCTCCCGCAGACGCGCACCGACCTCGACGTCCAGTGCGTGACGGGCTGGCGGGTGCCGAAGGTCCCGTTCGAGGGCGTGCGGGTCTCCGACCTGCTGGACGCCGCCGGCGTGCGGGCGGAGGGCCGCGCACTGCGCTTCACGTGCTTCGACGGGACGTACAGCGAGAGCCTCACCCTCTCGCAGGCCCGCAGGGACGACGTGATGGTGGCGCTGCGCATGCAGGACAAGCCCATCAGCAAGGACCACGGCGGGCCCGTCAGGCTGTACGTGGCACCGATGTATTTCTACAAGTCGGCGAAGTGGCTCTCCGGCATCTCGGTCACCGACCAGGTGGAGCCCGGTTACTGGGAGGAGTACGGCTATGACGTCGACGGCTGGGTCGGACGGTCCAACGGACGCGACGACACCCCGACCGTCTGACGCGGCGACGCCCCGGCGGTCAGGTCCGGCGACGCCCCGGACGTCCGGCACCGCGGCGCCGCGGCCGTCCGGCGCCGAGGCCGCCGGGCGGGCCGCCGGGATCCGCCGCTTCTCGCTCGCCGAGCGGCTGGTGCACCGCACGACCAGCTGGCTGATGCTGCTGTGCGTGGGCTCCGCCGCCTTCCTCTACGTCCCGCAGCTCGCGGAACTCGTCGGCCGCCGCTACCTCGTCGTCACGGTCCACGAGTGGTCGGGGATCCTGATCCCGGTGCCGTTCCTCGCGGGCCTCGCCTCGCACGCGCTGCGCCGGGACCTGGAGCGGATCAACCGCTTCCGGCCCTACGACCGGGAGTGGCTGCGCGCGGTCCGCCGGCGCTGGCACTGGGAGGGCGCGCGTCCCTCGGGCAAGTTCAACGCGGGGCAGAAGATCTACGCGCCGTGGATCGCCGGCGCCACGATCCTGATGGTCTTCACGGGCCTGCTGATGTGGTTCACCGGGCTGTTCCCGCTGGTGTCCCGCACGAGCGCCACCTTCGTCCACGACTGGCTCGCCCTCGCCATCGGCATCGTGCTCTTCGGCCACATCGGCATGGCCTTCAAGGACCCGGGCGCCCGGCGGGGCATGCGCACCGGGTACGTCGACGAGGGCTGGGCCCGCCGCGAGCACTCGGAGTGGGAGGACGAGCGGGCCGAGGAGGAGCGGGAGCGGCCGGCCGGGGACCCGGGGCCGCGGCCCGTGCCCGCGACGGACCCGGCCGGGCGCCGGGACTGAGGTACTTCCCGGCGGCGCCCCGCGCGGCCGTGGCGGTTGCGCGCCGCGCGCCGGTCCGTCCCGTCGCGCACCGGCGCTGCGATCCCGTGGCCCTCGGTCCGTAGCCCCCGGCTCCGTAGCCCCAGCCCCCGGCCCGTAGCCCCCGGCCCGGGACACCCGCGCCCGCGGCGCCCCCGGGGCCGGACGCGGCGGAGGGGCGG
>NZ_JAKGCV010000490.1 GCF_021556455.1 Streptomyces fuscigenes
CCCCCGCCGCCCCGGCGGGCCGGACCGCCGCGGCCGCGAACACCGCGGCGAAGACGGCCGCCGCCCCTCCCCCGCCCGCCACGCACGCCGACGGCGACCCCGATCTCGGGCCGAACGTCTACGTGTTCGACCCGTCCATGGACACGGACACCGTCCAGTCGACGCTGGACGCGATCTTCGCGCAGCAGAAGCAGGCCGAGTTCGGCACCGGCCGCTACGCGGTGCTGTTCAAGCCGGGCGGCTACGACCTCGACGTGAACCTCGGCTACTACACCCAGGTCGCGGGCCTCGGCACGCAGCCCCCGGACGTCACCATCTCCGACACCCTGCACGTGGACGGCGACGCGCACGGCAAGGGCACGCTGACGAACTTCTGGCGCGGCGCGGAGAACATCCACCCGGTGCCGCGCAGCGGAACGGACCGGTGGGCGGTCTCCCAGGCCACGTTCTACCGGCGGATCTACCTGACCGGCAACCTGCAGCTGGACGACGGGGGTTACTCCAGCGGCGGCTTCATCGCCGACAGCCTGATCACCGGTCAGGTCGCGTCGGGCACCCAGCAGCAGTGGATCACCCGCAACTCCGTGGTGGGCGGCTGGCTGGGCTTCAACTGGAACATGGTCTTCGTCGGTACGGACAACGCGCCCGCGACGAGCTTCCCCTCCCCGCCCTTCACCAACGTGGCGCGCACCCCGGTCGTACGGGAGAAGCCCTTCCTGCACGTGGACAAGGCGGGCGCCTGGCACGTCTTCGTACCCGCCGTGCGGCGCGACAGCCACAACACGAGCTGGGAGGGGCGGCGCGCCGCGGGCACGGACGTGCCGATCGGCGACTTCCACATCGCGAAGCCCGGTGCGAGCGCGGCCGAGCTCAACTCGGCGCTGGCGCAGGGCAAGCACCTGCTGATCACGCCCGGGGTCTACCATCTCGCGCAGCCGCTGAAGATCACCCGGCCGGACACGGTGGTGCTGGGCCTCGGTCTCGCGACCCTCGTCCCCGACGGCGGGGTCACGGCGCTGGACGTCGCAGACGTGGACGGTGTGAAGATAGCGGGCCTGCTGGTCGACGCCGGCGCGCAGAGCAGCGACGCCCTGGTGCGGGTGGGTCCCGACGGCTCGCGCCACGGCCACGCCGCGAACCCGACCTCGCTGCACGACGTCTTCGTGCGCGTCGGCGGCGCCGGCGTGGGCAAGGCGAAGAACTCGATCGTGGTCAACAGCGACGACGTCATCATCGACAACACGTGGCTGTGGCGGGCGGACCACGGCTCGGGCGTCGGCTGGACGAAGAACACCTCCGACACGGGCCTGGTCGTGACCGGCGACGACGTGACCGTCTACGGACTGTTCGTGGAGCACCACCAGAAGGCGCAGGTGCTCTGGTCCGGCGAGCGCGGCCGCACGTACTTCTTCCAGAACGAGATGCCCTACGACGCGCCCGACCAGGCCGCCTGGAACGAGGGCTCCCACCGCGGCTACCCGGCGTACGAGGTCGCGGACGGCGTGCGCGAGCACGAGGCGTGGGGGCTGGGCAGCTACTGCAACCTCACGAGCGACCCGACGATCGTCGCGGACCGCGCCTTCGCGGCGCCCCGCCGCGCGGGGGTCCGCTTCCACAGCATGCTGACGTTCTCGCTGGGCGGCGGCAAGGGCACGATCGCGCACGTCATCAACACGACGGGCGGCCCCTCGGACGCGGAGGTCGGCCTCGCGAAGGTGACCAGCTACCCGTGATCGGCGCCCCGGACCGCCCGCCGGCCCGGAGGGGCGGGCGGGCGGTCCGGCGGGTTCCGGCCCTCCGGCCGGATGACGTGCCCCGGGGGTGCGTCCCGCGCGGGGCTCCGGTCCGGGTCCGGCGTCGGGCGGGGCTCAGAAGCCCACGGCCCCCTGCACCGAGCACAGGCTGTCCTGCGAGGTCCAGAACTGGAACAGGTTCTGCCCGCAGTACATGTAGTTCTGGCCGACCCCGAGATGGCTCATGATCCCGTCGACCAGGTCGAAGAACGCGTGGTTGACCGTGCCCTGGTACAGGACGACGAAGACCGCGATCAGCCCGAACGGTGCGAAGGGCGCGATCTGCCGGCGCAACGACAGCGGGAGCCAGGGCTCGATCACCCCGTAGCCGTCCAGGCCGGGGACCGGGACGAAGTTCAGCAGCGTCGCGGAGACCTGGAGGAACGCGAGGAACGCCAGCGCCTCCCGGAAGGCCAGGGGCGCCCCGTGGAGCGCGCCGAGCCAGAACGGGGCGGTGCACACGAGCGCGAAGAGCGCGTTGGTGAGGGGGCCCGCGGCGGAGATCAGGCTGTGCTTCCAGCGGCCGTGCACCCGGTCGCGCTCGATGTAGACGGCGCCGCCGGGCAGGCCGATGCCGCCGAGGATCACGAACACCACCGGCAGCACGATGCTGAGCAGCGCGTGCGTGTACTTGAGCGGGTTGAGCGTGAGATAGCCCTTCGCCCCGATGCTGATGTCGCCGCTGTGCAGGGCGGTGCGCGCGTGCGCGTACTCGTGCAGGCACAGCGAGACGACCCAGGCCGCGATCACGAAGAGGCAGACCGCGAAGCCCGTGTTGCCGGCGAAGCCCGTCCACACGCCCCAGCCGGCGACGACCGCGACGGCGACGATCCCCAGGAACACGGGGCTGATCCGCCGCTCGCTGCTCGCGGTGGTACTGGCACTGCTCATAGGGACTCCCCCGGACGGCACAGGCGCTGGTGCAGGAAACGGTAGCGGGTGGCCCGGAACGCGCAGGCGGCAGCATGTCCGACCGCCCGGGTGCCGCTCGGGGATCCCGGCCCGCCGGCGCCGGCCGGCGCCGTCAGGTGCCGCCGGGACCGGTGCCGGCGGGGGCGCCGGCCGGGGTGCCGTGCTCGGACCGACCGCTCCACAGGCCGGCGAGCAGCCGGTTCACGGCGCCCGGGCGGTCGCGGTGGGGAGAGTGGTCGCAGCCGGGCACCCGGACGTGCCGGGCGCCGATCCGCTCCGCGACGAACGCCCCGCACGCCATCAGGGCCTCGCCGCTGAAGGCGCGGTAGCCGGGGTGCGCGCTCTCCCAGGTGCCGTTGACCACCAGCTTCGGCCACCCGGCACGGCCCAGGGCGGCGAGCGGGATGTCGGCGTCCCACGCCGGCCGCTCGCCCATCGCCGAGGCGGTGGCACGCAGCATCCCGGGGGTGAGCTCCGGCAGCGGCAGGCCGTACTCCTCGGTCGAGTGGCGCAGGAACTCCTCGGGGCTCATCGGCGCCCGCCGCTCGCCGAAGGCCTCCCGGATCCGTGCGAGTGCCGCCGCGACCGCCGGGCGCTCCCCGGCGACGCGCAGGGTCGACGGCTCGATCAGCGTCAGGGAGCGGACCGCCCCGGGACGGCGGGCCGCCGCGATCATCGCGCCCGCGGCGCCGTAGGAGTGGGCCACGAGGTGGGCGCCGGAGCCGAGGGCGTCCGCGATGTCCTCGGCGTCCCTCTCGTAGTCGCTGCGCGCGATGTCCGGGCTCCGCCCGAAGCCGCGCCGGTCCATCAGCTCCAGCCGGAACCGGTCGGCGAGCGGCCGCTGCTCCCGGAAGGAGTCCGTGCCCCAGCTGAGCGTGCCGTGCACGAGCAGCACGCGCGGAGCGTCCCCCGCCTCGCCGGGGCCCCAGCGCGTCACGTGGACGGCGTCGCGTTCCTGGTCGCGTCCCATGCCGGGATCCTAGGGGCCGGGGGCCCGGCTCGTACCCGGCGAGGGGCGGGCCGGCGGCGCCGCGAGCGGCTCCCGCCGAGACCCGCGGCCCCGTCCGGGTCCCGTACCACCGGGAGGCCCCGTGGGGAGGCCGGCGCTCAGCGGGCCCGTTGCCGGGCCCCCGCGCGTGCGGGCCGC
>NZ_JAKGCV010000491.1 GCF_021556455.1 Streptomyces fuscigenes
CGCGCGCGATGGCCCCCGCCGCCGCGCGTTCGCGCTCCAGGGCGGCGCGCGCGTCGGCGAGCCCGCCCCCGGCCCGCGCCGTCTGCGCGCGCTGCCGTGCGAGGGCCTGGGCGCTGGCGTTGTATGCCTCGCCGGCCGCCTCGGACTGCTGGTACAGGCTCTTGAGCTGGGTGAGCAGCGCGGCGACACCGCCGGGCTCGGGGGCCGCCGTGCTGGGGACCGCGGCCAGCACGGTGGCCGCGGCGGTCGCCACGGCCGTGGTGCAGGCGGCTCGCAGACGGGACATGCCGGTCACCTCCGGTGGAAGCGCGCCGGCGGGACGGGTGGGTGCGCACGCCGTCGTGGAGGGGCGGCGCGGGGACGGGAGGGGTTCGGGGTGCGGCTCCGGCGCTCGCGGAATGATGAACGCCACACCATGCGATTACCTGACGAGTCGTCGGAGTGGCGGCGGAACTTCACCCGCGCGAGTCACCGGCGACCCGCCGGCCGGGGGTGCGGCCTCACCCGTCAGGCCCGCGGCGGCCTCACGCCTCCGGGCGCCGGGGTCCCACCCGTCACGCCCGCGGCGGCCTCACGCCTCCGGGCGCCGGGGTCTCACCCGTCAGGCCCGCGGCGGCCTCACGCCTCGGGGCGCCGGGGTGTCACCCGTCACGCCCGCGGCGGCCTCATGCCTCCGGGCGGGGGCGCCGCGTCCAGGGCCAGCGCGGGCCGTCCGCGACGTGGCCCTCCGGCGCGTACACGTACTTCCAGCCGCGCTGGATGCCCAGCCGCCGGGTGAAGCCCGCGGGCGCCCGGCGATAGGAGTGCACCGTCGGGGGCGTCCCGGGCTCGTTCGGCACCGGCACGTCGTACCACTTCGGGGGCTGGCCGGTCAGGCCCGTCAGCACGGGCAGCACACGCCCGTCCAGCGGCCCGCCGACGAACAGCGTGTCCTCGCTTCTCACCCGTCCAGTCTCACCCGGACGTCATCGACTCCACCAGCGGGGCCAGCCTGCGCGCCAGCAGCGCGACCGCGCCGTCCGCCCGCTCCTGCGCCGCGACGGCGGCGACGGCGGCCGCGGTCTGCTCGTCGCGCGTCGCGGTCGTCGCGAGGAGCGCGACCAGGTGGTCGACCAGCCAGTCGCGCAGCTCGCCCGCGTCCGGCAGTTTGTCCTCGTCCAGCCACGTCAGCGAAGCGGACTCGACCGCCGCGATCCAGGTGCGCACCAGCATCCGCAGGCGGGGGCCCGGCCGGTCGGCGCCGAGGTGCAGGAGTATCTGCTCGGCCGCGGTCCTGCGCACCTCGTCGACGATCGCCGTCGTGCGGGACGTCTCGCAGACGCCGCCGCCGCGCAGCAGCGCGCTGAAGCCCGTGTCGTGCTCGTCCACGAAGGCGAGGTAGCGGTCGAGGACCCGCTTGACGCGCTCGGTCGGCGGCCCGGCCTGCGGCTCGGTGAAGCACCGTTCCAGCCGGCTCGCCGACGAGCGCACCGCGGCCTCGTACAACTGCTGCTTGCCGCCGGGGAAGTAGCGGTACACGAGCGGCCTGGACACGCCGGCCGCCGCCGCCACCTCCTCGGGGCTCACGTCCTCCGGGGCGCGGTGCGCGAACAACGTCAGCGCGGCTTCGAGGAGTTGCGTCCTGCGCTGCTCGACGCTGAGCCGGCGGTACGCGGGAGGCGGAGCGGGCGTCGCGGCGGTCATACGGGAAGCGTAACCACTCGCGCCCCGGGGCGCGTTCAGGCGAGCAGGCCCGAGCTGCGCCACAGTGCCCGACCCGGCCCGTTCAGCACGCCGATGTCGTCGAGGAAGTCGGTCAGCTTGCGCGCGCCCGACTGCATGACCTCGCGCCGGTGACCGCTGGCCTTCACCTGGGCCACCGCCTCGCGGCGGTCGAGGCCGACGTCCGTGTAGACCTGCGGGTTGACGAAGCAGACCGAGAACACGCGGGCCGCCTCGCCGCTCGACAGCTGCGTGAAGCGCCGCTCCCAGCGCGGCGCCGTCACCATCTGGCGGCGCAACTCCTCGCGCGCGTAGCGCACATGGCGCGACTCCTCGATGACGTGGATGCGCGTCACCCCGCGCACCAGCGTCTGCACCCGCTCGTCGGGGAACGTCAGCCGCTGCATCCAGTCGAGGATCTCCTCGCCGAGGAGCGTGGCCGAGAACGAACCGGGCGTCGTGGAAGCCGTCTTCAGCACGCGCGCCAGGTTGTGGTAGAGCCGCGGCACCGGATACGCGGGCGTGCCGCCCTTCTTGATCAGGCGCGCGAACATCTTCGAGTGCCGGCACTCGTCGGCTATCTCGGTGAGCGCGTACCGCACGTGGTCGCTGACCACGGACTTGTCGTAGATGTGCCGCACCAGGAGCTGCATGAGGATGATCTCGAACCAGATGCCGAGCGACGCGAGCGAGGCGGCCTCGTGGCGGGCGAGGTCCATCCGCTGCTCCTGGGACATGCGCCGCCACAGCGGCGTGTCGTAGAGGGAGACGAGCTCCGGCGGCCAGAACCACTTCCCGTCCTCGATCGGCGCCTCCCAGTCGAGCTCCGTGTCCGGGTCGAAGGAGTGCCTCGCGGAGGACTCCAGGAGGCGCTTGGCGACCTGTTCGCGGTCCTTGAGCGGCCCCAGCGCGTCCCGCAGGACCGGGTCGTTCATCAGGGCGTCGCGGCTGGGACGGGCGGGCGCGGTCGTCATGGGTGCGAGCCTCCTCGGCGGCCGGAGGGCGGAGTGTTACCGGCGGTCACCCCCTATGAGACTGCTTGTCAGCAGAGCAGTCAATCCCCCCGCGCGGCACTTGTCGACTTCTCGTCCGGCACGGCTCGAGGCGGCGAACTCCGGCCACGTGCGCCCCTCGTGCGCCCTCGCACGCCCCGTGGGCACGTCCGGCGCATTGTTCCCGCAGTTCCCGGGTGGGGACCGGCCGGCGCCGCACGAAGCGTGCGGATGGCCGGAAAGTGACGCAACGGGCCGGAAATGCGGGGGGCGTCTTCCGGCCCGGGCACGTCAGGATGGTCGTATGACTGCGATCTCCCCCGCCGGCGGTCCTGAGGCCGCCCGCCGCAGCCTCGAAGGACTCGCCATGGGTGACGCCTTCGGCGAGCGGTGGTTCTCCCGCTTCCGCGAACCGGAGCAGGCCCGCGCCCAGATCCGGGAGCGAAGACCGCCCGAGGAGCCCGAATGGGCGTGGACCGACGACACGGCGCTCGCCCTGGCCCTGCACCGGGTGCTCGTCGAGCGCGGCACCGTCGACCAGGACCGCCTGGCCGCCTGCTTCGGTCTCGCCTACGACGCCCACTCCGGCCGCGGCTACGGCTACGGCATGCACGTCCTGCTCCCCGCGCTGCTGGAGGACCCCGCCTCCTGGCGGCGCCTCGCGCCCGACCTGTTCGACGGCGGCAGCCTCGGCAACGGCGCCGCCATGCGCGTTGCCCCGCTCGGCGCCTGGTTCGCCGACGACCTCGACCGCGCGGCGAAGGAGGCGGCCCTGTCGGCCGAGGTCACCCACGCCCACCCGCAGGGCGTGGCCGGCGCCGTGGCCGTCGCCGTGGCCGCCGGCCTGTCCGCGCGGGGCGAGCTGTCCCTGGACGCGGTCGTCGAGGCGACGCCCCCGGGCCCCGTGCGCGACGGGCTCGCCCGCGCCGCCGCCCTCCCCTTCGGCGCGGATCCCGCCGGCGCCGCCGGCGAACTGGGCAACGGCAGCGGCATACGCGCCGACGACACCGTGCCGTTCGCGGTCTGGACGGCCGCCCGGCACCCCGACGACCTGCCCGCCGCCCTGTGGGCCACCGCCGAGGCGCTCGGCGACGTCGACACCACCTGCGCGATCACCGGCGGCATCGTGGGCGCCCGGACGGGCCTCGC
>NZ_JAKGCV010000492.1 GCF_021556455.1 Streptomyces fuscigenes
GTTCGCCGCCGCGCCGAACCTGCCGGTGCGCGGCGGGGGCCGCCGGGCCTCGCGCGTGCGCCCGTACTCGCTCACCGGGGGCCGGACCCGGGCGGAACACGTCCTCCAGGTCGAGACGTTCGTCGCGGCCCTGGAGGCTCCGGAGGAACGCCGCGAGCTGCCGCGCCGGGGCTCGTCGCGGGTCATGCCGGAAATGCGCGCGATCGTCGAACTGTGCCGCCGCATGCGGACGGTCGCGGAGGTGGCCGCGCTGCTGAAGATGCCGCTCGGCGTGGTGAGGGTGCTCCTGAGCGACCTCGCAGACCAGGGAAAGATCAGGGTGTACGGGACCGGTCACGGCACCGAACAGCCGGACCATGCACTGCTGGAAAGGGTATTGAGTGGACTCCGCCGTCTCTGACGACACCGCAGTCGCCGAGGACAAGGCCGCCGCCGGCAAGGGCGCCGCCGGGACCGCGGCCGCCGCCGGGACCGGGGCCGCCGCCGCGACCGGGACCGCCGCCGCGACCGGGACCGCAACCGCCGGCGAGAGAGCCGCGGCCGCGACGGACGCCGGGTCCGGTACGGGCACCGCTCCCGCCGAAGACGCGTCCGTCGAGGTCATGGCCGTCTCCGAGCCGGAGGAGAGCCTGAAGGCGTGGCAGCTCGATCGCAGCCGCGCTCCGGTCGCGACGAAGATAGTGATCGCGGGCGGCTTCGGCGTGGGCAAGACGACGTTCGTGGGCTCGGTCTCCGAGATCCCGCCGCTGCGCACCGAGTCGCTGATGACGGCGGCGAGCGCGGCCACGGACGACCTCACGGCCGTCCCGAACAAGGTCACCACGACCGTCGCGATGGACTACGGCCGCATCACCCTCGACAACGACCTCGTGCTGTACCTCTTCGGCACGCCGGGGCAGCAGCGGTTCTGGTTCATGTGGGACGACATCGTGCGCGGCGCGATCGGCGCGGTCGTCCTCGTGGACACGCGCCGGATCGACGACTGCTTCCCGGCGCTCGACTATTTCGAGACCTGCGGTCTGCCCTATATCGTCGCCGTGAACCACTTCGAGGGCGCGGAGGCGTTCGACCCGTCGGCCGTCAGGAACGCGCTGTCCGTGGCGGACACCGTGCCCCTGCTGGTCATGGACGCGCGCCAGCGGGTCTCGGCGGTCGAGTCGCTCATGGCGCTCGTCCGGCACGCGCTCGTGTCGGGCGGGGAGTAGCCGGGCGGCCGGCCCCGGAGCCCCGGTTACGGAGCACGGAGCACGGAGCACCGCCCACGCAGGACGGCAGGTCGCGTCAGGCCGGGGCGTGCCGCGGGACGTCCGGCGGGGAGCGGCGCGGCAAGCGTGCCTCCCGCCCGGTACGTCGCCCGTGCGCGGGCCCGGCGAAGGGTGCCGTGAGGCGGTAGGGTCCCCGGCGCGCGGCCGCGCCCCCGGACGGGCCCGGGAGCAGGCGGATCGCCGAGGGGCCGGAGGGCCGGGCAGTCGGAGGCTCGAAGGGCCTGCGGAGCCGAAGGGCCTGCGGGACCCGAGGACTTGCGGGACCCGAGGACTTGCGGGACCCGAGGACTTGCGGGGCAGAAGGACCGAAGGGCAGAAGGACCGTGGGGGAGGGGCCCTTACATGCGCAACGTGCTCGTCGTCGGTGCCGGCCAGTCGGGGCTGCACCTCGCCCTGGGCCTCCAGGCGCACGGATACGCGGTCACCCTCATGTCCAACAGGACGCCCGACGAGGTCAGGAACGGCCGGGTGATGTCGACCCAGGTCATGTTCCACACGGCGCTCCAGCACGAGCGCGACCTCGGCCTCGGGTTCTGGGAGTCCCAGACGCCCTCGCTGGAGGGGCTCGGCGTCTCGGTCGCCGCGCCCGACCACAGCCGGGCCGTCGACTGGCTCGGGAGGCTGGAGCACCCCGCCCAGTCCGTCGACCAGCGCATCAAGATGGCCGGCTGGATGGAGACGTTCGCGCAGCGCGGCGGACAGCTGGTGATACACGGATGCGCCGTCTCCGACCTGGACTACTTCTCCGGCAGCTACGACCTCGTCCTCGTCTCCGCGGGCAAGGGCGAGCTGGTCTCGATGTTCGAACGCGACCCGGGGCGCTCGGAGTTCGACGCCCCGCAGCGCGCCCTGGCCGTCTCGTACGTGCACGGCCTCGCGCCGCGCCCCGAGCACCCCGACGTGGACGCCGTGCGCTGCAACCTCGTGCCCGGCGTCGGCGAGCTGTTCGTCATCCCGGCGCTCACCGTCGGCGGGCGCGCCGACATCCTGTTCTGGGAGGGGCTGCCCGGCGGTCCGGTCGACGCGTTCCGCGGGGTCACCGACCCGGGTGCGCACCTCGCGCTGACGCTGCGGCTCATGGAGGAGTTCACGCCCTGGGAGTACGCGCGGGCCACGAACGTCGAACTGACCGACGCCGGCGGCGTGCTCGCGGGCCGCTTCACGCCGACCGTGCGGCGGCCGGTGGCGGCCCTGCCGGGCGGCGGTCGGGCCCTCGGCGTCGCCGACGTCGTCGTCGCCAACGACCCGGTGACCGGCCAGGGCTCCAACTCGGCGGCCAAGTGCGCGGCCGTCTACCTCGACGCGATCCTCGCCCGCGGCGGCGAGCCGTTCGACGAGGCGTGGATGCGCGCCACCTTCGAGACGTACTGGCGGCAGGCGAGCCACGCCACGAAATGGACGAACGCGCTGCTCGGGCCGCCTCCCGAGCACGTCGTCAGACTGCTCGGCGCGGCGGAGCGACTGCCCGCGGCGGCCGACCGGTTCGCGAACGGCTTCGACGACCCCTCGGACTTCGAGGACTACTTCTACGACCCGGCCGCGACGGACGCCTACCTGAAGCGGGCCGCGGCCGCGAGGACGGCGGACGGCCCGGGCCCGGCCGGGCCTCGGAGCCCGGTGCCGGCGCAGGACCCGGCCCCGGCGGACGGCCCGGGACGGCGGCTGCCGGGGAGCGCCTGACGGCTTCGGGCGGGCGCCCGGCCGTCACTTCACCTGCAAGGACAGGTCGCTGCCGGTGTCCGGCCCGTCCTCGGCGCCCGGCGGCAGCGTCGGCGGGTGGTACGCGCCCGGGCCGAGCACCGCGCCGGACGCGTCCGGCCGGACCGCTCCGAGCAGCGGGTTCGCGGCGATCGGCGACACCTTGACGAGAGCGCCGGGACGCGGCGCGTGCACGACCTTGCCGTCGCCGAGGTAGATCGCCACGTGCGTGGCCTTCGGGAAGTAGACGACGAGGTCGCCGGGGCGCAGCCGGTCGAGGGGCACGTGCGGCAGCGTGCGCCACTGCTCCTCGCTCGTGCGCGGCAGCGGCACCCCGGCGTGGGCCCAGGCCCCCGACGTCAGGCCCGAGCAGTCGTACGCGGCAGGCCCCGTCCCGCCCCAGGCGTACGGCTTGCCGATCTGGCGCACGGCGTAGCGCAGCGCCGCGGCCCCGGCCGCGGTCGGCGAAGCGGGCCGTGCCGCCTGCCCCTGCGGACCGAGCGCGCCCGAATCCAGCAGGTCCTGCTGCGCCTTGTCGGTGCCGCTGCGGTCGAGCGCGGCGAGCTGGGCCAGCCGCTCGGGGCTCAGCGCGGCGAGCAGGGACTCGACCTGCCGCAGCTTCGACTCGGCGGTGTCGCGCTGCTGCTTCGTGCGGGCCGCGAGCTGCTGCTGCCTGGCCAGCGCGTCGCCGGAGGCGTCGGCCGCCGCGTCGGCCCGCTGCTTGCCCGCCGCGAGCCGGCTCTCCGCGGCGAGGGTGCCGCGGGCGGCGAGGGCGAGCATGTGCTGCTGCTCGACGGCGTGCCCGGGATCGCGGGACAGCAGGAGCTGGAGGTAGCCGGAGAGCTCGGGGCTGCCGCGGTACTGGGCGCGCGCGATGGC
>NZ_JAKGCV010000493.1 GCF_021556455.1 Streptomyces fuscigenes
GTGCGGCCGGAGCCGGCTCAGGCCCCCGGACCGGCGGGCTCCCGCGCCGCACCCCGCGCGCGCAGGGCCGACCCCAGCTGCCCGAGGGTCAGCAGCCAGGCGGCCACCGCGACCCACAGCAGCGCCTCGCCCAGCGGCCGCAGCCAGTCGACGCCGACGGGATCGGCCGCCACGAGGCAGGCCACGGCCGTCATGCCGAGCGGGAAGACCGTGGACCACCGGCGGACGTCGAACGCGGGCCGGGGCCACCTGGCCTCCGCGGCCAGCAGCACCGCGTACCAGGCCAGCGCCAGCGCCAGCAGCACGAGGGTGACGCCCCGCAGCACGGCGTGCGCCGCGCCGTGCCAGCCGGGGAACGCGGCCAGCTTCGCCGCGCACAGCGCCGAGATGGCCAGGGCCCCGCCGGCCACCCAGTGGTCCCCGGCGCCGACCCGCACCTGCCGCGTGTCGAAGCGGGCCAGCGCCCCCACGTACAGCAGCAGCCCGAGGCACAGGCAGCCGAGCGCGCCCCAGGCGGGACCCGCGCCGGCGCCGGCCACCGCGAGGGTCCCCGCGAGCACGCCGATGCCCTGCGGAGCCACGCACACGAGGAACGCCGAGCCCGGCACCGGCCCCCGCCACCGCGCGATCACCGAGGCCAGCAGGTAAGGACAGGCCACGGCGGCGAGCGCCAGCAGGGCCTCGCCCAGCGTCACCGCGCCGAGGAGCACCACCCGCACCCCCAGCACGGACGTCGCCGCGACCGCCGTCAGCGCGGACGGTGTGTCGGCCTCGGCGCGCCACCTCGCCCGGTCGCGGGCCAGCCGCGCCGCGAAGGCGCAGGCGAGCACCGCCCACAGCGCCGCGCCGAGGGCGAACGCCGCGAGCGAGAGCACCTCACGGCCCGTCAGGCCGAGACCGACGGAGAGCATCCCGGTCGCCATCACGCAGCCGCCCGCCGCGGGCGGCAGCTCCCGCCACCACTGCCCGGGGGCCCACCACCGCCCCGGCCGGGGCCTTCGCGCTTCGGAGGTCGTCACCACCCCACCATGGCACCGCGGGCCCTCGCCACGTGCCATCCCCCGCGCCGAAGGCCCACGTCGGGGCCTCGCGCGGCGCGGCCGGGCACGCCCCGTACGCGCCCCGCCGGGCCCGTACCCGCACACGGGCGTGGCCGGGAACGCGCCGGGCGGCGGCGTGTTCCCGGCCACGGCCGCAGCTCGCGGCTCGCGGGCCGCGGCGTCAGGCGCGGTGCGGGGAGAGGGCGACGCTCGCCTCCGACGTGTACGTCAGGAACGTGAACGACTCCTGGAAGTACAGCTCCACGCTCGTCGCGTCGTGCCGCGCGTAGCCGATGGACACGTCCTGGCCGATCACCAGCTCGAAGTCGCCGCCGCGGGCCGCGACGACGAACGCGCCGTCGATGGCGGGCGCCCAGATGATGTCGCCGTTCAGCACCCGCGACAGGTGCTCGCGGATCGGGTAGCCGTGGTCCGACGTCTCGCTCACGAGGGTGTAGGCGTCGGCGCTCAGCGCCAGCGCGTAGGGCCCCCCGACCCCGGCGAGCCGCAGCTCGGTGATGGCCTGGCTGATCGCGTTCGGATAGTCCCGGGCATCGGCGGGCAGGGCGAGCGGCGGGTTCGACGAACTGGCCCGCACACCCTCGATGCCGGCCGCCGCGTACCCCTCGAAGACCGCCCGGTCCTCGGCGTACGCGAGCTTGCGGGCCGCGTCCTTCACTGAGTCCCAGTCGGCGTCCTTGGCTCCGCGCTCGACGATGTCGATCTGCTCGCGCGAGACCGTGAACGGGACCCGCAGCTCCACCAGCGGCTGGGCGTGCCGCAGACGGGCGTGGACGCCGTCGGCCGGCGCCTCGACGGCGTTCAGGTGGCCGGTGGGGACCGCGGCGAGCCCCGAGCCGCCCGGCTCTGGCACGTCCACGAGGCGGCGCGCCGCCACATGGCGCTTGAACGTGCGCCGTGCCTCCTCCTCCAGATCGGCCCAGGCCGCGGCGGAAACGGGGGCCAGTTCCCGGTGCAGATTGTTCACTTGGCGATGCTCCTGTTCAGGTCACCGATGCCCAGGCTCCCGTCGGCGCTGCCGGCCGCGGGCTGATCGGTACGGGTACGGGGTACGGCGGGCACGGGCCGCTCGGCGGGCGCGGTCCGCGGCGGGTCGGGCAGGTCGTCGAGGAAGTCCGCGGACGGCGCGAAGAACAGCGTGCCCGTGACGGCCGTCGAGAAGTCCAGGATGCGGTCGTGGGGCGCGGCGGACGTGCCGAGGAACATGTTGCGCAGCATCTGCTCCGTGACCTCGGGCGTGCGCGCGTAGCCGATGAAGTACGTGCCGAACTCGTCGTGCCCCGGGCTGCCGAAGGGCATGTTGTCCCGCAGGATCTGGCGCTCCTCGCCGTCCGGGCCCGTCACCGTGTTCAGCGCCACGTGCGAGGCGGGCTCGTCCAGTTCGACGTTGGTGAGCTTCCTGCGGCCGATGACCTTCTCCTGCGCCTCGACGGGCAGCGCGTTCCACGCCTGGAGGTCGTGCAGGTACTTCTGCACGACGACGTAGCTGCCGCCGGCGAAGTCGGGGTCCTCGCCGCCGACCAGGACCGCGGCGGCGGCCGCCGGGCCCTGCGGGTTCTCCGTGCCGTCCACGAACCCCATCAGGTCCCGGACATCGAGGTACTTGAAGCCCTGCACCTCGTCCACGACCGTGACGGCGCCCCGCAGCCGGTCCATGATCTCCGCCGCCAGCCCGAAGACCAGGTCCTGGCGGGTGGCGCGGAGGTGGAGCAGCAGGTCGCCCGGCGTGGAGACCGCCCGGTGGCGGGGGCCCTCCAGCTCTTGGAAGGGATGCAGCTCCGCGGGCCGGGGCCCGTCGAACAGCCGCCCCCACACGTCGGAGCCGACGCTCGCGACACAGCTCAGCGCGCCGTCCGGGGCGCCGAAACCGTAGGCCCGCCGCAGGCCCTGGAGGTCGGCGAGCAGGTCGCGCACCTGGTCCTCGCCGCCCTCGTCGACGGCGAGGACCAGGAAGATCGCCGCCGTGGTGAGCGGATTGAGCACCGGCTGCGGCTCCGGCTCCTCGGGTGGTTCGGCCGTCACGGTCCGCTCTCCTGTCTCGTCGTGCCCGGCGCGCACACCCGTCGCCGGACGCCCGCGCCTTCACTGATGTTTCCAGCTCGGGCCGATCCTAGGCCGTGTCCGGCACCGGGCGCCGTCCGCCCCGACGGCTCAGGTGGTGAGGCGGCGCACGCGCACGGTGTTGTCGCGCCGCACCGTCCGGGTGCCGTCCGGCGCGGTCTGGAAGCGGTCGTGGTCCTCGCAGCGCTCGACCTTCCACGCGCCCTCCGCGAGCCGCAGCCCCGCCAGCACCTCCCCGGGCGTCGGCAGCTCCATCCCGGGGTGGGCGTCCTGCTCCCACGGCGCGTTGCCGGAGTGACTCGTGATCAGCAGGACGCCGCCGGGTGCGACGGCGTCCGCCGCTCTGCGCAGGATGTCCTCGCGCGGCAGGCCGCCGTGCGAGTGCAGGAACTGCGCCGAGACCAGGTCGTAGACGCCCTCCGGGAAGGAGGACGACAGGTCGTGCCACCGGAAGTCGACGCGGTCGGCCACGCCCGCCTGCTCGGCGTGGCGCCGCGCGCGCTCCAGCGCGACCCGCGAGATGTCGGCCGCGGTCACCCGCCAGCCGCGTCCGGCGAGCCACACGGCGTCGCCGCCCTCGCCGCACGCCAGGTCCAGCCGCTCGGCCTCGGCCAGGGCGTCCTGCGCACGCGCGAGGTTGCGCAGGGCGTCCCCGTACTCCTCGTGCGGGACGTCGGGATCGGTCAGGTCGCGATCCTCGGGAGCGGCCGGGGTCCGC
>NZ_JAKGCV010000494.1 GCF_021556455.1 Streptomyces fuscigenes
CGGCGGCGCCGTGCCGGGCGAGCACCGCCGCGAGGGCGCCCGCACCGCAGCACAGGTCGACGGCCACCGCGCCCGGCGGCATCAGCCGCAGGGCGTGCCCGGCGAGGAACTCGGTGCGGCGGCGCGGCACGAAGACGCCCGGCCCGACAACGATCCGCAGCCCGAGGAAGCCGGCCCAGCCGACGACGTGCTCGATGGGTTCGCCGGCGGCGCGCCGGGCGGCCATGGCGCGGGCCTGCGCGGGGTCCGCGGCGGTGGACAGGATCAGCCCGGCTTCTTCCTCCGCGAACACGCAGCCTGCGGCGCGGAGGGTGGTGACGAGGGACATCGGTGCTGGTGGAGCCTTCCGGGAGGGCCCGGTCGGGCCGCGGCCGCGGAGGTTCAGCGGGCGGCGGCGAGTCCGGGCGGACACTGCGTGAGGGCGGTAACGGGACTCACCTCCAGGGCTGTCGGACGCCGGGCGGCGCGGTGCGCGCGGCGGGGGCAGGAACGCTACCACGCGCCCCCGGCGCGGCCCCCGGCCGTCGCGGGACCCTCACGGGCGGGCCGCGCGAGCTGCTCGGGCGGGCGGCCCGCCGACGCCGGTCCTGCCCGGCGCAAGGGCGTCACCGGTCTTCGGCAGCGGCGCTCGGGCACGGGTCCACGAAGCCAACTGGCAGTCCTGAAGGCTGCTTTGAGGTCTGTTTCGAGGTGCGCTCTCCCCAGTCGACGCAGCGGGGCCTGTCGCATTGCCACAGGGAGTGCCCCGGGCGCCGTTCCTAGAGTTCCGTCCGGGGGCCGCGACCGGCGGCGGACCCGGCGGCGCCGTCGAAACGGGCGGCCCCGACGGGGCTCGGCAGCCGTCTCCCGGACCGGCCCCGGCCCGCGGTGACCCCGCGGAGGCCGGGGCCCCGGACGAGAGGCCGTGGCCGCCGAGCAGGGCCCTGCGCGCCCCATCCACAACCGACAGCGACGGGAACCATCATGCGTACGAGATCACGGATCATCGCGGCGACGGCGGCGGCAGCAGCCGCTCTGGCCGTCACGACGACTCTGGGCGCCGCCACCGCCTCCGCTGCGACAGCCGCGATCGGGACCGGCCGCGTGCAGTTGTGCTCCGAGGGGGGTTACAGCTCATCCTTGGTGTTCTCCGCCTCCGGCATCGCGACGCAGCGCACCGTGTTCGTCCCCGCCGGCCAGTGCCAGACGTTCAATGTCCCCTTCGCCGCCAGTCTGGGTGTCTGGGGCCAGGACAGCGACGGGACGCCCTTCAACGTGCCGGGACCGTCGCTCCGGTCGAGCCCGTCGCACGCGGGCATGAAGCTGGCCGCGGAGGGCACGACCACCGCGCCCCGTTTCGTCCAGCTGGCCAACAGCTGACGCAGGGGTCCGGAACCGGTGCGGGTGGCCGGCCGAGGGGCAGGGCCGGACATCCACCCGCCCCGGACGCCGCGGTCTCCGCTTCACCCCCTCCCGGCGGGCCCTGGCGCCGCTCCCCGGCGGGGCCGTAGCGTCGCGGCGGGCCCGGACGTGCCGGGCGGCGCGAGCGGGAGGCGGAACGGCATGGCGGAGCGCTTCGTGGAATCGGGCGGGAGCGGGCCCGAGGGGGTGCGGCTGCGGGTGTTCGACGAGGGCGAGGGCCCGCTCGTCGTGCTGCTGCACGGCTTCCCCGAGGGCCCGCACTCCTGGCGCCACCAGATCGGCCCGCTGGTGGCGGCCGGCTACCGCGTGCTCGTGCCGGAGCAGCGCGGCTACGGGGCGAGTTCGCGGCCGGAGCAGGTCGGGGCGTACTCGGTCTTCCGGCTGGTGGGCGACGTCGCGGCGCTGATCGCGGACGCGGGCGCCGAGCAGGCGGTGGTGGTCGGCCACGACTGGGGCGCGAGCGTCGCCTGGCGGGTCGCGGCCCTGCGGCCCGACCTGGTGCGCGCGGTGGCGGGGCTGAGCGTGCCGCCGTCGCCGCGCGGCCGGCGGCCCCCGCTGGAGGGCCTCCGGGAACTGCACGGCGGGCGCTTCTACATGAACCACATCGCCGACCGGCCCGGCGTGGCCGACGCCGAGATGGCGGCGGACGTGCGGCGGAGCCTGCGCGCGGCCTTCCACGGCCTGAGCGGCGAGAACCCCGCCAACGATCCCCCGCGCCCGCTGCTCGTGCCGGAGGGCGCCGGGCTGCCGGAGGCGCTCGGCGGCGGGGACGTGCCGCCGTCCTGGCTCACGGAGGACGACCTGGAGCAGTTCGCGCGACTGTTCGATCCGGCGGACGGCGGCTTCACCGGTGCCCTGAACTGGTACCGGACCATGGACACCGACTGGCCATACCTCGCGGCGTTCGACGGCGTCCGGCTGCGGATGCCCGCCCTCTTCATGGCGGGCGACCGCGACACCGTTCTCGCCTTCCCGGACCGCGCGCGGGTCCTCGCGCGGCTGGCCCGGCTGCATCCCGGGCTGCGGGAACCGGTGATCCTGCCCGGCTGCGGCCACTGGATCCAGCAGGAGCGGCCCGCCGAGGTGACGGCGCGGCTGCTGGAGTTCCTGGGGTCCCTGGGGTCCCCGGGGCGCTCACAATCGCCCGACCGGGCGGTGTGAGGAGGGCGGGCACCGCGTCCGCCCCGGTGGTGGCCGACAATGAAGTGGACAACGTCAGGTGCACCGCCCGCACTATGGGGCAGGCACAGGAGCACCGTGGTGTACGCACAGCGCCGTCCGTACGCACGGAAGACCCCGTACACACGTCACCGCCAAGGAGTCACCCGTGAAGGTCGGAATCGTCGGAGCCACCGGTCAGGTCGGCACGGTCATGCGCAGGATCCTCGGTGAGCGCGACTTCCCCGTGGAGAAGCTGCGTCTGTTCGCGTCGGCGCGCTCGGCCGGTACCGCGCTGGAGTGGCGGGGCGAGCAGATCACGGTGGAGGACGCGGCGACGGCGGACTACTCCGACCTGGACATCGTGCTGTTCTCCGCGGGCGGCGCCACCTCCAGGGCGCTGGCGGAGAAGGTCGCGGGGCAGGGCGCGGTCGTGATCGACAACTCCTCGGCGTGGCGCCGCGACCCCCAGGTGCCGCTGGTGGTCAGCGAGGTCAATCCGCACGCGGTCGCGGACCGGCCCAAGGGGATCATCGCCAATCCGAACTGCACCACCATGGCGGCCATGCCCGTGCTGAAGCCGCTGCACGCGGAGGCGGGACTGGAGACCCTGACCGCCACCACGTACCAGGCCGTATCGGGCTCCGGCCTCGCGGGCGTGGCGGAGCTGCACAACCAGGCGCAGAAGGTCGTGGCCGAGGCCGACGGCCTCACGCACGACGGCGGCGCGGTGGACTTCCCCGAGCCCGCCGTCTACAAGCGGCCGATCGCCTTCAACGTGCTGCCGCTGGCGGGCAGCATCGTCGACGACGGCTCGTACGAGACGGACGAGGAGCAGAAGCTCCGCAACGAGTCCCGCAAGATCCTGGAGATCCCGGAGCTGAAGGTGTCGGGCACCTGCGTGCGCGTCCCCGTCTTCACGGGCCACTCCCTCCAGATCAACGTCCGCTTCGAGCGGCCGCTGGGCGTCGAGCGGGCCTACGAGCTGCTGGCCTCGGCGCCGGGCGTGGAGATCTCCGAGATCCCGACGCCGCTCCAGGCCGCGGGCACGGACCCCTCGTACGTGGGTCGCGTCCGCGTGGACGAGACGGTGCCGGACGGCCGGGGCCTCGCGCTGTTCGTGTCGAGCGACAACCTGCGCAAGGGCGCGGCGCTGAACGCGGTGCAGATCGCCGAGCTCGTCGCGGCGGAGCTGCGCGGCGCCTGACGCGCACGTCCTGCCGCACGGCCGGCGGCGGCGCGGCAGGACGGGGCCGGGTTCGCGCGCGTCCGCGCGGG
>NZ_JAKGCV010000495.1 GCF_021556455.1 Streptomyces fuscigenes
CTGCGCGGCCTGCTGCTCGTGCCCGCGCTCCTCGCGGCGGCCGCCGGGTGCGGGGTGCGGCCCTCCGACGTCGTGCAGGCGGGCGAGCCCGCGACCGGGCTGCGGCCGTCCCTCACGGTGTACTTCTACGCACGGGCCCCGGACGGCGCGGGCGGATCCGGGGAGGCGACGGAAACGGCCGGCGGCACGACGGGAGCCCCCGGCGGCACGGGCGGATCGCCCGCGGCGTCCCCGCCGCAAGGGGCCGGGGAACCAAGCGGAGGCGACGGTGCGGACGGCGGCGCCTCCGCGCGCCGCCGGTACGGAACGCTGCGTCAGGTGCCCAGGCCGGGCGCCCCGTCGGTCGTGGCGGCCGTGCGCGCCCTGTTCGCCGGCCCGACGAGCGCCGAGGCGGACGTGCTGACCACCGAACTGCCCGCAACGGCGGGTCCGCCCACGGTCCTCGCGGACGGCTCGTCCGTCGTCGTCCGGCTGCCCGCAGGCACCGGCCACCTCTCCGTCCCCGGGCTGCGGCAGCTGCTGTGTACGGCCGCCGACGCACTGCACGCCCAGGAGCAGGCACGATTCGCGGACGGAGGCGCCCACCCCGTCGCGGGAGGGGCGATCGGCCCGGACGCGGCGGCCACCTCGGCGCCCTCGGCCGGCAGCGAGCCCGTGCGGGTCACCGTGGAGGCCGGGGGACGACGGCTCACCGTCAAGGGCGGTGCCTGCCCCACGGGTTGAGGGCAGGGCCGGGACCGGGCGCCGGTCCCGGGCTCCCTGCCGGCGCCGCTCCCGAAGGCCCGGACCCGGCCGGCACCCGGCGCCCGGCCGGGCCCGTACCCGGTCGGCGGGGCTCCGGACGCGTACCCGGCAGGCGCCCCCGGCCCGTACGGCCCCCGTCGCACCCCGCGTCGCACCCCCTTCCGTCACTCAGGACGACTCGCGCACGACCAGCTCCGTCACCAGCACGACATGGCGGTGCGGGAGGCCCGGGTGGGCGATCTCGTCCAGCAGCATCTGGGCCATGGTCCGGCCCATCTCCTCGATCGGCTGGCGCACGCTCGTCATCGGCGGGTCCGTGTGCCGGGCCACGATCGAGTCGTCGAAGCCGACGACCGCGACGTCCCCGGGAACCCGTAGCCCCGCCTCGCGCAGGACCTGCATCGCGCCCGCCGCCATCACGTCCGAGGCGGCGAACACGGCGTCCAGATCCGGTCGGCGCGCGAGGAGTTCGCGCATCGCGCGCACCCCGCCCTCCTCCGTGAAGTCGGCGTGCGCCACCAGGTCCTCGGCCGGGGACGTCCCGCCGTGCGCGGTGCGGTAGCCGTCCAGGCGGGCACGCGCGACCTCCATGTCGAGCGGTCCGGTGATCGTCGCGATCCTCCGCCGGCCGCGCGCCAGCAGGTGCTCGACGGCGATGCGGGCGCCGGACGCGTTGTCCGCGTGCACGTAGCTGAGCGGCTCGCGGTCCGAGCGCCGGCCGCCCAGCACCGCGGGCATGTCCAGCTTCTCCAGCAGTGTGGGCAGCGGGTCGTCCGCGTGCACGGACACGAGCAGCACGCCGTCCACGCGCTGCGCGGACAGGTAAGCGGCCAGCCGTTCGCGTTCCTTGGCCGTGCGCACGAGGATCAGCAGGAGCTGCATGTCGGTCTCGGCGAGACCGGCCGTCACCCCCCGGATGGTGTCCGAGAAGTACGGTTCGGCGACGAGCCGCGTCTCGGCCTCCGGTATGACGAGCGCGACGGAGTCCGTTCGACTTGTGACGAGAGTGCGCGCCGCCCTGTTCGGCACGTACCCGAGCTCTGCGATGGCCTTCTCCACCGCGGCCCGCGCCTTGGCGCTGACGCCCGGCGAGCCGTTGACCACGCGGGAGACCGTGCCCCTGCCGACCCCGGCGCGCGCCGCCACGGCCTCCAGCGTCGGGCGTGCGGAACCCCTGACCGCGGGCCCTTTCGCGACTCGACTCATCGTTCACCTTCCAGCTCTGCGCGCGCCTCGTGCGGGCGGGGTGGCCTCATTGTGACCACGGCTTCCCGGCCATGGTCCACCCCTGGCTCCGGGCCGTCGCGCCGGCCCGTGCCCGGACGGCGCCGCAGGGGCGTGCGGGCGGCAGGACACGCTCCGGCAACGAAACCGACTTCAAGTGTTGACACTTGGCCCCTCTTGGCGTGAGTCTTCCAGCAGCACGGGATTGGGAGCGCTCCCAATCCGTTCCCGACACCGTACGCCGGTCACGGCACGCGCCGGCACGCACCGGTCCCACCGCCGGCCCCGGGCCGGCCGCCGCCGGATCACCCCGGAACCAGGTCCTCCTCCCGGACACAAGGAGTAGTGGAATGCGCATCACCCGCACTGTCGGTAGCCGTCGAGGCAGAGGGGGCGCCGCGGCCGTCACGACCGCGGTCCTCGCCGCCTCGGCGCTGCTGCTGACGGGTTGCAGCAGCGACACGAACGACGCCGGCTCGGACTCGGCGAACGGGCAGATCACGCTGACCGTCGCGGACTACGGGCAGTTCGGCTACAAGGAAGCCGACCTGTTCGCCAAGTACCACAAGCTGCACCCCAACATCACGGTGAAGGAGGACGTCACCGCCGACGAGACCGTCTACTACCCGAAGCTGCTCCAGGAGCTGAACTCGGGCAGCGGCCTCGCGGACGTGACCGGCATCGAGGTCGGGCGCATCAAGGAGGTCGTCGACACGAAGGCCGACTCCTTCGTGGACCTCAGCAAGTCGATCGACCCGAAGGCCTGGGTGAGCTGGAAGTCGGCGCAGGCCACCACGTCGGGCGGCCAGGTCGTCGGCGCGGGCACCGACATCGGCCCGATGTCCCTGTGCTACCGCCGCGACCTGTTCCAGAAGGCCGGCCTGCCGACGGACCGCGACCAGGTCGCGAAGCTCCTCGCGGGCGGCTGGGAGGACTACCTCAAGCTGGGCGAGAAGTACAAGAAGAAGGCGCCCG
The DNA here is from genome assembly GCF_021556455.1 of Streptomyces fuscigenes. Classification (GTDB taxonomy): domain Bacteria; phylum Actinomycetota; class Actinomycetes; order Streptomycetales; family Streptomycetaceae; genus Streptomyces; species Streptomyces fuscigenes. The sequence continues at coordinate 2,944 of NZ_JAKGCV010000495.1, forward strand.
CGGGCACGTACTTCATGGACTCCGCCAGCGCCATGTACAACGCCGTCGTCAGCTCCAGCTCGCAGCAGTACTACGACAAGGACGGCAAGGCCGTCTACAAGACCAGCCCCAGCGTGAAGCAGGGCTGGAACCTGGCGGCGGAGGCCGCGAGCAAGAAGCTGACGCAGGGCCTCGCCCAGTTCAACGACCCGTGGAAGGCGGCCCTGCGCAAGGGCACCATCGCCACGGTCGTCTGCCCGGCGTGGATGGCCGGCCAGATCTCCGACGCCTCGGGCCCGTCGTTCTCCGGCAAGTGGGACATCGCCAAGGCGCCCGGCACCGCGGCCGCCAACTGGGGCGGCTCCTTCCTCTCCGTGCCCAAGAGCGGCAAGCACGTGAAGGAGGCCACCGACCTGGTCAAGTGGCTCACGGCGCCCGCGCAGCAGGCCGCCGTCTTCAAGGCGATCGGCGTCTTCCCGTCCAACCAGGGCGCGTACGCGCTGCCGGACGTGCAGAACGCGAAGCTCCCGTACTTCAACAACGCGCCGATCGGCAAGATCTACGCGGAGGAGGCCTCCTCGATCCCCGCGGCGGTCCTCGGCCCGAAGGACGGCGTGATCAAGGACACGATCTCCAACCAGATCAACAACATGGAGCAGCGGGGCACGAAGCCGGCCGCCGCCTGGTCCGCGGCGACGAAGACCATCGACAAGGTCATCGGCTGACGCTCACCCGCCTCCGCCCCGCCCCGGTCTCCTCCCCGCCGGCGGCGGGGCGGGGCGGAGGCGGGCGCGGGTCACCGCGCCCGCCGGCCCCCAGGGCGCGTCGGGCCGTAGAAGTTGAAGACCAGGAGGTTGCTGTGGGCCGCGAGCTCCTCCCACAAGGCGCTGTCGACGGGTTCGCCG
>NZ_JAKGCV010000496.1 GCF_021556455.1 Streptomyces fuscigenes
CGGCGGCGGGCCCGTAGCGCGCTCACGCGGGGAGGCTGCCGGGACGGGCCGACGCTGCGCCCGGCGGCCGGAGGGCGGCGACCGGGATGCCCGGCGTCCGTGGAGGCGGTCCGGGCGCCCGGCGGTTGCCGCGGAGGCGGCCGCCCGCGGTGGTCAGGGCGCCCAGTGGTCGTCGGCGTCCGGCCCGCCGTCGCCGCCGGTCCCGCCGCCCGCGTCCTCGTCCGGCCGGCTCAGGTTGAGTGGCCCGTCCTGGCCCCAGGTGGGCTTCAGCTCCACCTGCACCCGGTGGGTCGTGGCCCGGTCGAGCGTGCCGCCCAGCTCCGCGGTGACGACACCGATCCGCACACCGCCCTTGCCGGTCCCCGACTTGTGCACCTGCACGGTGAACTCGAGGCTCACCTTGTCCACCGTGAAGCCGATCTGCGAGCCCGCGCGCTGCCCGTGGGCGGACTCCAGCTCGCCGCGGATCTGCCGGACGACCTCGGCCAGCCCCGCGAAACCCGGCTCCGGGTCCCCGTCACGCGCGTTCCCGCTCATGCCACGGGACGATAACGCAACGGACAACTGTTGGGCGAGTCAACGGCGTTGACACGCGGGACGCGCGTATGGTGTGGGGTCATGAAGGCCGACGGGGGACAGGCCGACACCTACGCGGGACCACCTCGGTGGGCGGCCAGAATACGGCGCAAGGGCGGTGGCATTCTCGGAGCGGGCATCCTGCTGGACGCGGACCACGTGCTGACGTGCGCCCACGTCGTGGAGGACGGCGGCGCGTACGTCGCCGAGTTCATGGAGGACGCCGCGGTCACGGCGGTGGACGCGTCCGTGGTCCCGGAGGCGTACGTCGCGCAGACACAGGACGGGGACCAGGACGCGAGCGGCGACGTCGCCCTGCTGCGTCTGACCCGCCCACGCCCCGCGGACCAGGCGGTGCTCCTGCACCGGCTGTCGGCGCCCAACCGGGACGTGCAGATCTACGGCTTCCCGGAGGGCTACAACGGCGGCATCAGACTGCCCGCGACCCTGCTCGGTGCCGTGGGCCGGGACGGCCGGATCCTGCTGAGGTCGGAGAGGGTCGGCGACGTGGCCCGGCCCGGCTGCAGCGGCGCCGGCGTCATCGACGTGGCCACCGGCCGGGTGATCGGCATGCTGCTGCGCCGCGGCCCGAACACCTTCGCGAGCGGGTTCACCTACATGAGTCCGGCCGAGACGATCGTCCGCCACCTGCCGCGCGTCGCGGACTGGACGACGGGGCGCTCCGCCGTCGACGCCGGGCTGCGCTCCGGCTCCACCGCTTCCGCGGCCGACGGCGGACGGTCCCCGTTCGACCACGAGTTCGCGCAGCGCCTCGCCGCGTGGTTCGGCGACGACGGCCACCCCGTCAAGCTCAGCGTCGTGGCCGCGGACGACCCGGGGCGGGACGCGACGCTGCGCCGGGCCATCATCCTCGCCGACCGGGAACTGAGCAGCACCTCGCCGCACGGCTCACGCCCGACCGACCCCCACCCGCCCCCGCCCGGCACCGTGCCGCGGGCCGGCGGCCACGACCTGGCCCTCGACGCGGCCGGGCGCACCGCCGAGCAGATGGCGGACCGGATCGCCGACCGCACCGGCCTGTGGAGCGGGAAGCCGCCCGTCTCCTCGGCGGCGGAACGCATCAGGAGGGGCGGGCGGCGGCTGACCCTCGTCGTCGTGGGCGTGGACGAGGCGGCGGAGCCCGACCGGCTCCTGGACCTGCTGGAGGTCGTGCGGGGGCACGGCAGCAGACTGCTGCTGGTCTTCCGGAAGGACGGCCCGCTGCGCGAACGGGCCGAGCGTGAACTCGTCGAGCTGCCCGCGCGCGAGCTGTTCGAGCGCGTGCGCCGCCTGCTCGACGAGGTGACCGGACAGAGCGCGACGACGTTCGAGACCCTGCGGCGCACCGTCGCCGCCGACGTCGGAGGCGTCGTCGCCCACCTCGAACGCGCCTACGTGCTCAAGGGGTTCCTGCCCGCCACCGTCCCCGACGCCGGCACGCTCCTCGCGCTCGTGCCGGACCTGCACGCCCACGAGCGCCGCACCGCGCGGGCCCTCGCCCTGGTGAACACCGCCAACGAGCGCCTGGGCGTGCAGCGCGCGCGGCGCGACGAACTCGACGGCCGGCTGTCCGCGTACCACCTGCTGCTGGCCGGCTCGCCGCTGGGCTCGGAGGACCACCTGCGCGCGGGCTCACCCGGCGGCGACCTCTACCTCGACGCCCGCCGCCTGCTGCGGACGCGGCCCTGCGACGTCGCGGCCGCCGGCGAGGCCGTCGGCCGCTTCGTCGCGTACGTCGACACCGTGCTGAACCCTCCCCACGGCACTGGAGGTCCGTCCCCGAGATGAGCACCCCGAGGGAATGCGTCAGAGCGGACTGCCCGGGCAAGCCCGGCGTCATCCAGGAGACGGGGTTCTGCGACGCCTGTCTGCGCCGGCCCCTGCGGGCGCGGCCCGAGCAGGCGCCCGGCGGGCCCGGCGCCCCCGCGGGAGCGCCCGCCGAGGGGAGCGCCGCGGACGGGCCGCACGGCCCCGCGGTGAAGGAGCCCCTGGACCGCGACGGCCTGGTGGTCCTCCCGTACGTGGTGGTGGGCGACGTGGCGAAGGCGGCCACGCCCGAGGCCCGGCTGCCCAGCGGCGGCCGGGCTTGCCCGACGGCCGGATGCGACGGCAGGATCGGCATCGGATACGGCGGCCGCCCGCCCGCGGAGGAGGGCTTCTGCGTCGACTGCGGCCGGCGCTACACCTTCCGGCCCCGGCTGCGCCCGTCGGACCGCGTCGGGGAGCACTACGAGGTGCTCGGCTACCTCACCCCCGGCGGGTTCGGCTGGGTCTACCTCGCACGCGACGTCCACAACCCGGAGCAGCGCGTCGTCCTCAAGACGATGATCGACCCGAGCGACGAGGCTGCCCGCACCATCGCCGAGGCCGAGCGGCACCTGCTCACCACCCTGCGCCACAGCGACATCGTCCGCATCATCACCTTCGAGCACCACCGGGGCGAGCAGGACGCCGAGCCGGTCGACTACCTGGTGATGGAGTACGTCGGCGGCCGCTCGCTGCGGGAGATCGTCGACGCCTCCGACACCGAGCTGCGGGCCCTCTTCGGCGGGCCGCTCGACATCGGTCACGTCATCACCTACGGCTGCAAGATCCTCGGCGCCTTCGAATACCTGCACCAACTCGGCTGGCTCTACTGCGACATGAAGCCCGACAACGTCATCCACTACGAGCGGGAGATCAAGATTATCGACCTGGGCGGGGTGCGCAGGACGGAGGACCACGAGAGCCGGCTCGTCTACGACGAGCGGTACGCGCCGCCCGCCGCCGAGCGCCACAGCCGGGGCTTCCACACCGACAGCGACCTCTACACGGTCGGCAGGACCCTGGCGCACCTCGCCGAGCGGGCGCTGCCGGCGAAGGCCCTCGCCGCCCGGTCCTTCGGCCATCTGGTCGCCCGCGCCACCCACATGCGGCCCGAGGCGCGCTTCACCTCCGCGGCGCAGATGTCCCGGCAGCTGTGGGAGGTGCTGCGCGAGCACCGGGCCCTGCTCTACAACGAGGAGTTCCCGGAACGCTCCACGCTGTTCGCGCCCACCGCCGAACTGTTCGGTGCCGACCTGGGCAGCGTCCTGCCGCTGGCCCACTGGAGCGGGCGGCCGCGCGGCAGCGGGCCGGGCGGACCCCTGGACGTGATGCGGCGGTTCGTCTCCGGCGGGAGGCGCGTCCCCTCCGCCGCGGGCCGGGCGGGGAGCCGGGAGGACGCCGCGGCGCACGGGGCAGTGGCCGGCCGGCCGCG
>NZ_JAKGCV010000497.1 GCF_021556455.1 Streptomyces fuscigenes
CCCGGCCGAAGCGCTCGGCCCAGGCCGCCGACACCGCGTCCACCACGGCGACAGCGCCGCGTCCCTCGCCGACGCGCTGCCCAGGCGCCGTGCGCAGCAGCCGCAGCGCCCCCGCCACGTCGCCGCTCAGCAGGGCGACGGCCCCGCACTCGCGAAACGGCAGCGACGCCAGGCACGCCATGTCGTACGTGGCCGTGACGGACGACACGGCCGAGGCGGCCGGCGCCTCGGCGAGGCAGAGCACGTGGACGCCCGCCGCGGGCCCGGCCTCGGCGAGGCGCGCCGTCGTCTCGCGCAGGGCGGCCGATCCCGGGTCGCCGTCCACGACGAGGAGGGTGCGGGGACCCGCGTGCCGTCGCGCGGCCTCCGCGATCACGGTGGGCTCGGCCGACGCCCAGCCCGCGCCGAGCGGCCCCTCGTCGAGCCGGCGGCTCAGTTCGGCGGCGCGTGCGGCCGCCTGCTCCCGGTCGAAGGCGAGCAGGAGCCGGCAGTCCTGGCCGTGCCCGGGGCGGGTGTGCGGGAGCCAGCCGAGCCATGCCCAGTCCCTGCGGCGCTCCTCGACGGACACCGACCGGGTGGTGAGCAGCCCGCGCCGCACCCGCAGCGTGCCGCCCGGCTCCCGTTCCAGCCGGTAGTTCCACCACATCTCGATCCAGACACCGAGCGCTCCGACCGCGCCCGCGAGCAGGGCCACCGCGGCCGATCCGGCGACCGCCCAGCCGAGCGGCGCGTGCCGGAAGCAGCGGGCCACGAGGCGGATGACGTCCTGCTGGGCGCCGAACCAGTCGCTGATCTGCAGCAGGCCGCCGACGGACGCGCCCGCGAGCAGCGGGGAGAGGAACGACAGCGGCGCGTACAGGACCCAGCCGGGCCTGACCGAGGCCAGCGCGCCGTCCCCCGGGGGCGCGTCGGCGGCGGGGGTGTGCGCCAGCAGTCGCCTGCGCAGCCGTTCGCCCTCCGCGCGTGCGACCGATTCCAGCTCCAGGGCGCCGTCGCGGGCGTGCTCGCCGGTGCCGATCCGCACGGTCACGAGGCCGAAGACACGCAGCAGGGGGTTCGCCGTGAGGTCGACGGTCCGTATCCGCTCCAGCGGGAGCGAGCGCCGCTTGACCAGCAGCAGGCCCTGGCGCAGCTCGGCGCGCTCCGGCCCGATGCGGTAGCCGGTGCGCCGCCAGCGCACGTAGTCGATGCCGGTGCCGAGGGCGACCACCACGACGGCGCCGGCGACCGTCCAGACCGTGGCCCGGCTGACGCCGGCCGTGCCCATCACGCCGAGCGCGGTCGGCACGCCCGCCGTGACGACGACGCCGACGAGGACCATCGCCGTGACGACGTAGGTACGCGCGTCGAGCCGCTGCCATCCGCCCGCCGCGTCGGCTGCCGGGGCATCGGCGCCGGCCCGCTCGGCGGTGTCCGCCGGCGGAGCGCTCACGTGGCGTCCCCCGGTGTCGACTGGGTGATGCGGGTCAGCCGCTCGGCGAGGGCCGCCGCGGTGTCCCGGTCGAGGCCCCGCAGGTGCACGGCGCCCTTCGCCGAGGCGGTGGTGACCGTGACGGTGGCGAGCCGGAACAACTGCTCCAGCGGGCCCCGCACGGTGTCCACCGTCTGGATCCGCGACATCGGGGCGACCCGCCACTCCTGGACGAGGAAGCCGGTGCGCACGTAGACCGCGTCGTCCGTGACCTCCCACCGGTGCACCCCGTACCACCAGCGCGGCACGAGGACCGCGCAGGCGAGACCCGCGGCGGCGAGCGCCGCCGCGGCGGTCAGCAGCGCGCCCCGGGCGGGCCCGATCAGCGCGCCGAGCACCGCGAGGAGGCCGACGCGCACGACGAGTCCGACGACGCCGACCGCGGCGAGGCCGGGGACCACGAGGACGGCGATGAGCACGGCTCCGGCTCGTCCAGCAGCCGTCGCCGCCGCAGGCGCCGCCGCCGCAGCGGCGACGCGGGCCCGGACGCCGAGTCCGGCAGCGGCGCCGACGACCCCGAGCGCACCGTCGTCAAGGTCCGCGAGCCGCGCAAGAAGGAGGAGCGCGGCACGGGCCCCGACGAGGTCCAGTCCATCAAGGGCTCCACGCGGCTCGAGGCCAAGAAGCAGCGCCGCCGCGAGGGCCGCGAGCAGGGCCGCCGCCGGGTTCCGATCATCACCGAGGCGGAGTTCCTCGCGCGCCGCGAGGCCGTCGAGCGCGTGATGGTCGTCCGCCAGAACGGCGAGCGCACGCAGATCGGCGTCCTCGAGGACGACGTCCTCGTCGAGCACTACGTCAACAAGGAGCAGGCCACCTCGTACGTCGGCAACGTGTACCTGGGCAAGGTGCAGAACGTGCTGCCGTCCATGGAGGCCGCGTTCGTCGACATCGGCAAGGGCCGCAACGCCGTCCTGTACGCGGGCGAGGTGAACTTCGAGGCGCTCGGCCACTCCGGCGGACCGCGCCGCATCGAGAGCGCGCTCAAGTCCGGCCAGCCGGTCCTCGTGCAGGTCACGAAGGACCCGATCGGCCACAAGGGCGCCCGCCTGACCAGCCAGGTCTCGCTGCCCGGCCGCTACCTGGTGTACGTGCCCGAGGGCTCCATGACGGGCATCAGCCGCAAGCTGCCCGACACCGAGCGTGCCCGGCTCAAGACGATCCTCAAGAAGGTCGTCCCCGAGGACGCGGGCGTCATCGTGCGCACCGCGGCCGAGGGCGCCAGCGAGGACGAGCTGCGCCGCGACGTCGAGCGGCTCCAGACCCAGTGGGAAGAGATCAAGAAGAAGTCCCGCGCGGGCAGCGGCGCGAACGCGCCGACCCTCCTGTACGGCGAGCCGGACATGACGGTCCGCGTCGTGCGCGACATCTTCAACGAGGACTTCTCCAAGGTCATCGTGAGCGGCGACGACGCGTGGGAGACCATCCACGGCTACGTCGCGCACGTGGCGCCCGACCTGTCCGACCGCCTGCAGCGCTGGACGAGCGAGGTGGACGTCTTCGCGACGTACCGCATCGACGAGCAGCTGATGAAGGCGCTCGACCGCAAGGTCTGGCTGCCCAGCGGCGGCTCCCTGGTCATCGACAAGACCGAGGCCATGGTCGTGATCGACGTCAACACCGGGAAGTTCACCGGCCAGGGCGGCAACCTCGAGGAGACCGTCACCAGGAACAACCTGGAGGCGGCCGAGGAGATCGTGCGCCAGCTGCGGCTGCGCGACCTCGGCGGCATCGTGGTCATCGACTTCATCGACATGGTGCTGGAGTCCAACCGGGACCTGGTGCTGCGGCGTCTGCTGGAGTGCCTCGGCCGGGACCGCACGAAGCACCAGGTCGCCGAGGTGACCTCGCTCGGCCTCGTGCAGATGACCCGCAAGCGGGTCGGCCAGGGCCTGCTGGAGTCGTTCTCCGAGACCTGCGTGCACTGCAACGGCCGCGGCGTGATCGTCCACATGGAGCAGCCCTCGGCCCCGGCCGGCGGCGGCTCGGGTGCCACCGGCGGCAAGCGGGGCCGCAAGCGCCGCGGCGGCTCCGGCGCCGGCGAGCACGACCACGACCACGAGCACGAGTACGTGGTCGAGGAGTCCGCGCCCGCCTCCGAGCCGGCGCGCGCCGACGAGGACGAGACGCCCGCCGAGGTCGCCGCCGAGGTGGCGGCCCCGTCCGCGCTGCCTTCCCCGGCGTTCGAGCCCGACGAGGAGCTCTACAGCAGCATCGCCGAGGCGGAGGCCGCGGCGGGCAGGGGCGGCCGTTCGCGCCGCAGGGCGACCCGCAAGGTGTCGGCCCCGGCCGGCTCGCCCCGCACGTCCGAGGCGCCGGCCGAGGTCGTCGTCCCCGTGGCGGAC
>NZ_JAKGCV010000498.1 GCF_021556455.1 Streptomyces fuscigenes
CGGCGCAGACCCTCGCCAACCGGGCCGCCACCTCCGCGGCGGTCGCCCGTGACGCCGCCAACAGCGCGGCGGACCACGCCGACGCGGCGGCCGACGCGGCCGAGGAGGCCGCGGACCACGCGGGCGAGGCCGTCGAGTACGCCAAGCGCTCGACCGCCTTCGCCAAGGCGGCCGTCGAGGCCGCGAACACCGCGGCGGACGCCGTCCAGGAGGCCCTGGACGTGGAGGCGGCGGCCCGCGCGGCGGACGCCGACCGCATCGCGCAGGACACCCAGATCGGCACCGAGCTCGCGCGCACCGCGGCGCAGACCGAACTCGACGACACGGCGAACGCCGACAAGCAGCGCACGCAGGCGGAGAAGACGTCCCAGGACATCAAGGGCGCCCTCGCCGCCGCGACCGCCGCGCTGGCCGCCCAGGACACCGCGACGGCGCTGGCGAAGGGCCGCGCGGCGGCCGTCCTCCTCCTCGACTCGACCGGTACGTGGACGCGCGAGGCGGCAGCGTTCGCCCTGGCGGGCGCGGACGAGGACGTCGTCAACTGGCTGGAGACCGACCGCGCGATCGCCCAGGCCCAGGACGACCGCGAGACGGTGGTGGCCGTCGCGACGTACTCCACGTCCGCCGTCGCCCAGGCCGCCGCCGACGCGCTGGCCGCGGACGACCCGGCGGCCGTCAGCGCCTTCCTGGACACCGGCGCCATCGAGGCCGCGGCGACGGACAACCGCGTCAAGATCTTCACCCTGCTGGGCAACAGCCCCGGGGACGCCGTGAAGGCGGGCGCCCAGGCGGCGCTCGCCGACGGGAGCGCCCAGGCACTGCACCGGTTCCTGACCGTCGACCTCCTGGACGCGACCAAGCAGGACGACCATGTCGAGGTCTTCCGCCTGCTCGGCACCGGCGGCGCCTACATGCAGTCGGCCGCGCAGATCGTGCTGAGCGGGTCGGCCCGCATGCGGCGCAACTTCGTCGTCCACGACCAGTTCGACATCACGCGCCTCGACCAGGACGACGCCACGCACGTCGCCGCCGTGCGGGCGTCCATCGCCCACGCCGCGAACGTCGCGGCCACGGCCCAGCAGGACGCCGCCCTGGCGTCCAAGGCGGCCGCGGAGGCCAACCAGGCCGCCGAGGAGGCCGCCGACTGGGCCTCGAAGGCGAACGGTTACGCGAAGGACGCGTCCGACTCGGCCCAGGAGGCGAGGGACAACGCGGACGCCGCCGACAAGTCCGCCGCCGACGCGGCGAAGTCGGCCGCGACGGCCAAGCAGGCGGCCGTGGCGGCCCGGGGCGCGGCCCGTTCGGCGAACTACTCGATGAGCCGGGCGGCGGCCTCAGCGCAGCAGGCGGTCTCCTCGGCGGCGAGCGCGCAGGCCTCGGCGGCCTCCGCGCAGGCGTCCGCGGTCCAGGCGGGCAAGGACGCCAAGGCCGCGGCCGACGCCGCCTCGCAGGCCCGGCAGATCGCCACGGCGAAGGCCAAGGCGGAGGCGGCCGCCGCGGCGAAGAAGGCCGCGGACGACGCGAAGAAGAACGAGTCGAGCTCGTCGAACCCCTCGCAGACGTCGGACCACGACAAGCCCTGGTACGAGGACCTGGGCATCTGGCCCGAGGACGTCGGCAGCGTCGACGACTGGGCGACGGTCACCGGCCACTGGAGCACGGTCCTCGGGTCGATCGGGGTCGCCGCGGCCATCGGCGGACTGTTCCTCCCCCCGCCCGCCGACGCGATCGCCGAGGGCATCGCCCTGGGCGCCGGTCTCGCGTCCTGGGGCCTGCAAGGGGCGAGCGCCGTCCTGAACGGCATCGCGCACGGCATCGACAGCAGCGAGTTCCAGTCGGCGCTCGGGATGTTCCTCGTCGGCGGGATCTTCATGGGCGAGGGTGCCGTCCTCGGCAAGGTCGGCGAGGTCGCCGGCGAGGTGGGCGCCAAGGCGTCGAGCATCGCGAAGGACGCGACGACCACGGTCGTGGGCTGGCTCACCTGGTAGTCCGCCGCCACGGGCCGGCGGGACGGGGGCGGGAGCGGGGCCGCTATGCTGCCCCTCTCCCTCCCCCTCCCCCTCCCACCGGCCCGCCCGGCACCCGGTCACCGGGATCGGCCCCCAGCACCGGCGCCCGCAGCACGCAGCGCGGACCGGTGCGGACCGTCCGCGGTGCGGATCAACGCAGTTCAGGCAAGGGAAGGCGCATGCTGACAGCTCACCTGTCCGACACCGGCTGGATCGTTCTCGCCGTCCTGGCCGGACTGGCCCTCGGGGTCTCCCTGATGACCATGGGCGAGACCTGGCCGAAGCGGCTGGCCCTGCTCGTGGTGCCGCCCCTCGGGAGCTTCGTGTTCACCCTCGGCCGGTCGCTGGCGACCGGCGACTCGTGGCGCGTCCCGCTGTACCTGTACACGCTGGTGGCGCTCAGCATGGCGGCCACCCGGCTCATCTACACGCCGTGGATCAGGCGGCAGGCGGCCCTGCGGCGGGCGGGCGAACCGGTCGCCGTGGTGAAGGGGCGCCACTCGGCGCTCGCCCTGTTCACGATGCTGGCGGTCTTCGTCGGCCTGGCGTTCCTCATCCACTGACCGCCGGGGAGCAGCGGCCTTCCCCGGCCCGCGAAAGGGAATCGGGTGCCTCTCACACTGTGGCTCGCCATCGCGCTGATACCCAACGTGGTGCTGACCTGCGTGCTGCTGCGCTGGCTGCCCGAGCGGAGCGAGCGGTGGATCCCGGCGCTGTCCCCGCTCGTGCTCGCCGTGCTCGTGCTGATCGTGCGCCTCGCCACCGGGTCCGCGTGGTCCGGGGCGCTCGCCGCGGGCGCCGGTTTCCTGTGGGGGACCGTCGTGGGGCTGCTGCCGTTCCGGGGCTGGGTCTCGTCCTGGACGCTGCCCGTGCGGGGCGAGGCGCGGTTGCGGTGGCGCGAGGTGCTGCTCGTCCTGCTCGGCGCGGCGACTCCGCTGAACACGCGGCGGACCAAGGCGGCCATGGAGAAGGCGTTCACGCCGCGTGAAGTGCCGCGGGCACGCGGGCCGTTCCCGTACGCGCTGGGCGCGGCGCTGTTCCTCGTGCCCGTGCTGTGCGCCGTCGCCGCGGGGACGGCGGCCGCCGCCTGGACCCGGTGAGGCACGGCGCACGGACCGGGGCGCCCGCCCGCAGGCGGCACCGGGACCGGCGCACCCGGGGAGTGCGGCCTACAGGTCCGACGCCGTGCGCTGCTTGAGCCCGTACTGGCTCGCCACCGCGTTCCACAGCTTGGCCGCGCGGGTCTTCGCGGTCGTCGCCTCGCCACTCGACTTGTCGCCCTGGCCGGCCGCGGCGGTCCGGTGCGCGCTGCCGTGCTTGCAGACCTTGCGGCTCTTGGCCTCCCTCGCCCACTGCGCGTAGTGGTTGTCGGCCGCCGCGGACGCCTTCCAGCCCTCCGTGAGGGAGGCCGCGAGCTCGTCGTGGCTCGGCAGCTTGTCCATGGTGATCTTCCCGAGCTGGTCGACGAGGCCCTGGCGCTGGGTGGCCGCGTCGTGCAGGTGGCTCGCGGCGCCGTCGAGGTCCTTGCACGACTTGATGTCGGCGACCGCGCCGATCACGGCCTCGCGGCTGTTGTTGCTGTCCGAGAGGAGGGCGTCGAGTGCCTTCGCCTGGCCCTGGGCGGCGTCGTCCCCGCCGCCCTGCCCGGCGGCGCTCGGCGAGGCCGCCGACGTGTCCGCGGCGGTGGCGCTCGTGTCCTGCTTGTCGTCGCCGCCCCCGCCGCTGAGGAGGGCGCCGACCCCGAGGCCGACGACCGCGACGGCGGCGACCGCCGCGATCAGGATCGCGG
>NZ_JAKGCV010000499.1 GCF_021556455.1 Streptomyces fuscigenes
CGATCGCACCGGCGGGGTGCCGCCCCTGCTGTGCCACGGCGCGGGCGACGCGGTCACGGTCCCGCCGCTCGCGCCGGCCGTCGGGCCACAGCCGGGGCCGCCGGCGTGCGGCCAGGTCCTCGAACCACCCGAGCAGCACGATCACGAGGGCCGTCAGCGGCCAGATCAGCACCAGGGACAGGACCGGGTACGCCGCGTCGAGTTCGCTCCCGAACCGGTCCGTGCCGGGAATGTTCCACACCTGGTCGATGATCGGGTCCGTGATCATGATGAGCAGGTTGTGCCACAGGTAGATCGTCACGGCCCGGTTGTTGGCCAGCGTGACGACCCCGTCGAAGCGGGCGAGCCGGCCGGGCAGGCGCCGCCACGACGGGGAGTACTGGAGCAGCACGGCCACGAAGCCGAGCGACCACAGCGCCTGCCCCAGCGGGATCTCGTCCAGGTTCCACCCCTCCTGTGTGAGGTGGCCGGACGCCCACCACAGCCCGGCGGCCATGGCGAACGCGGCGCAGGAGACCGTCACGTAGCGCGGGATGCGCCGGAACACGCCGTCGTGGTGCGCGAAGCCGAGCACCCAGCAGGCGCCGTACGTGGCGAAGTCGGTCACCGTCTCGCCGGTCTCGCCGGGGAGGGTGACGAGGCCCGTGCCGAAGACCGCGCACAGCACGAGCGGCAGCGCGAGCGCCGCCAGGGGCAGCCGGCGGAACAGCTTCAGCAGCAGCGGGGACGCGAGCACGAACCACAGGTAGGCGCGGATGTACCAGAGCGGCCCGGCCGCCTGGTCGGCCCACGAGGAGTCCAGCCAGCTCCACGGATGGGCGGCGGGGTCCGGGTAGGGCGGGGCGCCCAGCGGGACGATCCAGTTCAGGACGGACGCGAGGCCGGTGGCGCCGCCGCCGTCGCTCCACGGGTGCCAGCCCGTGTAGAGCAGCAGCCCGACGACGACCGCGCCGAAGACCCACATCGGGGGCAGCAGGCGCCGTACCCGTCCCCGGATCACGGCCGTGGCGCCGCGCTGGTCGAGCGAGCGCGCCATCAGCGAGCCGGCCAGCGCGAACATCACGCCCATCGACGGGAAGAGGACGGTCAGCCAGGTCCAGCCGAAGATGTGGAAGACGATCACGCGGACCAGCGCGACGGCGCGGAGGAGGTCCAGGTAGCGGTCGCGGCCGGTGCCCCGCCCGCCCGGGGCAACCGGGGTGTCCGGACCCGGGGCGGCCCCGTCGCCCGGCACCGGGCCGGTTTCGTACGCGGGCGTTCCGGCGGCCGGGGTGCCGTCCGCGGGGGCGTGCGGCGCGCTCATGCGACCGGCCCCCGTCCCGCCGCGCGCTCGCGCGGCGGCGCCGCGGGGGGCGCCGCCTCCACCACGCCGGTGCGGCGCAGCTTCTGCCAGCGCAGCCTGCCGCCGGTCAGGGCGGTGACCCAGGACTGGACGAGCACCACGTACATCAGGGCCCGGTAGAGGATCTGCTGCAGCGGCAGGGCCAGCAGGTGCCGCATCGGCTCCCGGTCGAGCCGGAAGGCGTAGACGGCGCAGACCAGCTGGATGGCGAGCAGGACGAGCCAGCTCGCCACGGTCTTGCCGGTGGGCCCGAAGACGAGCCCGTAGAGCAGGAACAGGTCGATCAGCGGCGCGAGGAGCGGCGCCACCACCATGAAGGCGGCGACGAACGGGAGGCCGACCCGGCCGAAGCGGCCCGAGGGGCCGCGTTCGACGACCGCCCTGCGGTGCTTCCACATCGCCTGCATCGTGCCGTAGCACCAGCGGTAGCGCTGGGACCACAGCTGCTGCACGCTCTCCGGGGCCTCCGTCCAGGCGCGGGCGTCCTCCGCGTAGACGACCTCCCAGCCCTTGCGGTGGATGGCCATGGTGATGTCGGTGTCCTCGGCGAGGGTGTCCTCGCTCATGCCGCCGACCTCGCGCAGCACCTCCCGGCGGAACGCGCCGCACGCGCCGGGGATGGTGGGCATGCAGCGGAGCAGGTCGTACATGCGGCGGTCGAGGTTGAAGCCCATCACGTACTCGATGTGCTGCCAGGCGCCGATGAGCGAGTCGCGGTTGCCCACCTTGGCGTTGCCGGAGACGGCGCCGACCCGCGGGTCGGCGAACGGCTGCACCAGCTCGCGCACCGTGGACTCCTCGAAGACGGTGTCGCCGTCCATCATCACGATGAGGTCGTGACGGGCGTGCCGGATGCCGTTGTTGAGCGCGGCGGGCTTGCCGGCGTTCTGCTGCCTGATCACGCGGACGTTGGGCAGCCACATCGCCTCGACGATGTCGGCGGTGCCGTCCGAGGAGCCGTCGTCGATGACGACGACCTCGATGGGGTGGTCGCTGCGCGCCAGCGAACGCACCGTGTTGGCGATGCACTTGCTCTCGTTGTAGGCGGGGACCAGCACGGACACGGGCTGCGTGACGGCGGGCGGTGCCCCGGCACCGGTCCTCCTGCGGCGCCGCGAGCGGCGGGCGTGGACGAACGCGAGGAGCAGCATCAGCGCGAACCGGCCGACGACGAGGACGCCGACGAACGCGATGCACCCGATCAGGCCCTCGGTCACGTTGTCGGAGAGCGTGACGGCGGCGACGAACGCCTTGCCCTTGAGCAGGTCCGTGCCGTGCACCGGGGTGTGCGCGCTGGGCGCGTGCAGCGCCCCGGTCACGGTCTCGAAGCGGTAGCCCTTGGCGTGCATGGTGCGGATGTAGTCGGCGAGCGCCCGCACGGTCTGGCTGCGGTCGCCGCCGAAGTCGTGCATCAGCACGACGGCGCCCCGCGAGCCGCGCGGTGTGGCGTTCGCGGTGATCCGCGCGACCCCCGGCCGCTGCCAGTCCTCACTGTCGAGGCTGTCGAACACGCCGATGTAGCCGAGGCTGCCCACGTACTGCGTGACCGGCCAGGACGCGTTGTCGAGCGCGTCGGCGAACGACGAGTAGGGGGGCCTGAACAGCGCCGTGCGCACGCCCGCGGCGCCCTCGATCGTCAGCTGCGTCTGCGAGATCTCGCGCCGGATCGTGGACGGGTCCAGGTACGAGAGGTCGGGGTGGTCGAACGTGTGGATGCCGACCTCGTTGCCCTCGGCCACCATGCGCTTGACGAGCCCGGGATGCCGGGCGGTGTTCGTGCCCGTGACGAAGAAGGTGGCCTTGGCCCCGTTCGCGTGCAGGATGTCGAGGATCTTCGGCGTCCACACCGGATCGGGGCCGTCGTCGAAGGTCAGCACGATGGTCCGGTCCGGGATGTCCAGCGACTTGGCCGGCTTCGAGGCGTCGCGCGCGTCGATGACCGGGCCCCCGTCGAGGATGTGCTCCGGCACGTGGCTGGTGGAGGCGGGCGGCCTGACGCGGTGGTCGGGCACGAAGGAGCTGTACACGTAGCCGCGCACGACGAGCATGCCGCTCATCACGAGGAGCAGGGCGATCGGCAGGAGGTGGCGCAGGGGCAGGCGGCGACGCCTGGCGCCGCGTCCGGCACTGCGCCGGGCGCGGTTGTCGTTCGGTGCCATGGTCAGATCGCGCCTTCCGAGGGCGAGGGCGCGCCGGACGGGTCCGCCGCGGGCAGGTCGCCCGCGCGCGTCTGGGTGCCCGGCTCCTCGGTGTCGCCGCCCGTGCCGGCCGTGCCCGCCGTGGTGCCCGCGGGATCGCCGGGGGTGCCGGTGGTGGTGTCGCCGGAGCCGGCGGTCGTGCCGGTGCCGCCCGCGGTGTCGCCTCCCGTGCCGGCGCTCACGCCGGTGCCGCTCGTCGTGCCCGTGCCGCCCGAGGCGTCGCCGGTACCGGCCGCCGTT
>NZ_JAKGCV010000049.1 GCF_021556455.1 Streptomyces fuscigenes
CAGCCCCTGCTCGGCCGGGCCGTGGACCTGCGGGGCCAGCCGCGCGTGCAGCTCCCGGCCGCGGTCGCCTCCGCGCTCGCCGTGCTGTGGCTGGTGGCCGCGGGCACCGGCGCACCCGTCTGGGCGTTCGTCGCGGTCGCCCTCGCCGGCCTGTGCACACCCCCTTTGGAGGGCGGCCTGCGTGCGCTGTGGCCGAGCGTCCTCGGGCGCGGGGACCGCGTGCACCGCGCGTACGCGCTGGACGCCGTCGCCCAGGAGGTCATGTTCACCGTCGGGCCGCTGCTGGTCACCGCGCTCGTCGCGCTGCGCTCGCCCGCGGCCGCGCTCCTCGTCCTGCACGCGGTGGGCGTGCTCGGCGCGCTGTCCGTCGTCGTGTCGAAGCCGTCGCGCGCCTGGCGGGCGGGCGCGCGCGAGGCGCACTGGCTGGGCGCGCTGCGCTCGCCCGGACTGCTCGCCCTGCTCGGCTGCTTCCTGTTCGTGGGGGTCGCGCTCGGCTCGATCACCGTCGCCGGGGTCGCGTACGCGGACGGAACCGGCCGGGCGTCGGTCTACGGCTGGCTGATGGCCGCGCTCGGCCTCGGCGCGCTGCTCGGCGGCAGCGTGTACGGGGCACGGGCGTGGACGGGCGCGCCCGAGCGCCGGCTGCTGGTCCTGGTGGCGCTGCTGGCCGTCTGCTACCTGCCGCTGGCGCTCACGCCGGGACCGGTCGCGATGACGCTGCTGTCCGTGCTGGCCGGTGTGTTCCTGGCCCCCACACTCGCCTGCGCCTTCGTCGCGGTGGACCGGCAGGCGCCGCCCGGCACCGTCACGGAGGCGTTCTCCTGGCTCGTGACGACGTTCCAGGTGGGCTCCGCGCTCGGCACGGCGGCGGCCGGACCGGTGGCCCAGCACGAGGGCGCCTCCGCCGGGTTCGCGGTGGCGGGCGCGGCGGGAATCGCCGCGCTGATCGTCCTCGCCGCCACCGGACGGGTGCTCGCCGTACCGGCCCGGCCCCGGAATACGGCGGCCCCGGCGGAAAATGATCGAAGTGGCGCGGCCGAACCCGGTTTCAGCTCAGGCCATCAGGCGTAATGTTCAGACATGGACCGCCGCATTTTCGGGCTGGAGAACGAGTACGGCGTCACGTGCACGTTCAGGGGACAGCGCCGACTGTCACCTGACGAAGTGGCGCGCTACCTCTTCCGCCGTGTCGTGTCATGGGGCCGTAGCAGCAATGTCTTCCTGCGCAACGGCGCCCGCCTCTACCTCGACGTGGGTTCGCATCCGGAATACGCCACCCCGGAATGCGACAACGTGACCGAGCTGGTCACGCACGACAAGGCCGGTGAGCGGATTCTGGAAGGACTGCTCGTCGACGCGGAACGCCGCCTGCACGAGGAGGGAATCGCGGGCGACGTCTATCTGTTCAAGAACAACACGGATTCGGCGGGAAACTCCTACGGCTGCCACGAGAACTATCTCGTCGCGCGCCACGGCGAGTTCTCCCGTCTCGCGGACATCCTCATTCCGTTCCTCGTCACCCGCCAGCTGCTGTGCGGGGCGGGCAAGGTGCTGCAGACGCCCCGCGGCGCCGTGTACTGCGTCAGCCAGCGCGCCGAGCACATCTGGGAGGGCGTGAGCTCCGCGACGACCCGCTCCCGGCCGATCATCAACACGCGCGACGAGCCGCACGCCGACGCCGAGCGCTACCGCCGGCTCCACGTCATCGTCGGCGACTCCAACATGTCGGAGACGACCACCCTGCTCAAGGTCGGGGCCACCGACCTGGTGCTGCGGATGATCGAGGCCGGCACCGTCATGCGCGACCTGACGCTGGAGAACCCGATCCGGGCCATCCGCGAGGTCAGCCACGACATCACGGGCCGCCGCAAGGTGCGCCTGGCCAGCGGGCGCGAGGCCTCCGCCCTGGAGGTCCAGCGCGAGTACTACGAGAAGGCGGTCGACTTCGTCGAGCGCCGCGACATCCGCACCGGCACCGTGGACCGCGTCCTGGAGCTGTGGGGCCGCACCCTCGACGCCATCGAGACCGAGGACCTGGACAAGATCGCCACCGAGATCGACTGGGTCATGAAGTACAAGCTGATCGAGCGGTACCGCGAGAAGCACAACATGACCATGTCGCACCCCCGGGTCGCGCAGATAGACCTCGCCTACCACGACATCCACCGCCGCCGCGGGCTGTACTACCTGCTGGAGAAGAAGGGCCAGGCCGCCCGCGTCGCGAACGACCTGAAGATCTTCGAGGGCAAGTCCGTGCCGCCCCAGACCACCCGGGCACGGCTGCGCGGCGACTTCATCCGCCGGGCCCAGGAGCAGCGGCGGGACTTCACCGTCGACTGGGTGCACCTCAAGCTCAACGACCAGGCGCAGCGCACCGTGCTGTGCAAGGACCCGTTCCGCTCCGTCGACGACCGGGTGGAGAAGCTCATCGCCGGGATGTGACGCAGGGCGCGCCGCGCCCCCGCGTGTGGGCCCCGTACGAGTGCGTACGGGGCCCACACGTGTGCGACGAGGGTGACGCGTGGGCCGGGGCCGTAGAGTGGCGGCCACCGACTTAACGCCTACCCCACGAGGACCCACTGTGCGACGCAGTCTTGCAGCCCTGCTCATCGTGCCGGCCTTGGTGCTGACCGCTGCCTGCGGCGGTGACAACAACAAGAAGGACGACGCGGCGTCATCGGCTGCACCGAGTCCGAGCGCGTCCTCCGCACCCAAGGCTCCGAAGCCGGTCGCCTCGGCCGACCCCATGCCGACCGTCTCCGGCGCGGCGGGCAAGAAGGCCACCATCACCGTCCCCAAGGGCAAGCCGAGCGACAAGTTCGTCGTGCACCCCCTCTCGGACGGCAGCGGCCCGGCCATCAAGAAGGACCAGCTCGTCGTCGCCGGCTTCACCGCGAAGGTCTGGGGCGGCAAGGACCTCGGCAGCTCGTACGACAAGGGCGCCTCCCCCCAGGTCATCCCCGCCGGCTCGCCGCAGATCATCCCCGCATTCTCGCAGGCGGTCGTGGGCCAGAAGGTCGGCAGCCGCGTCCTGGTCGTCGCCCCGCCGTCCGCGGGCTTCGGCAGCCAGGGCAACCAGCAGCTCGGCGTCAAGGGCGGCGACACTCTGGTCTTCGTCCTCGACATCCAGAAGGTCCTGCCCAAGCAGGTCACCGGCACCCAGTCGTCGATCCCGAAGAACCTGCCGCAGATCAAGGCGGACACGGCGGCCCCGGCCACCATCGACGTGCCGAAGGCCGACCCGCCGAAGGACCTCGTCAAGAAGGTCCTCATCCCGGGCAAGGGCGCCACGGTCAAGAGCGGCCAGACCGTCGTCATGCAGTACACGGGCGCCGCGTGGAAGCCCAACGAGGGCAAGTCGCCCGCGAAGGCGTTCGACAGCTCGTACAACACCGGCGTGCCGCTGACCACGGCCATCGGCACGGGCGCCGTCATCAAGGGCTGGGACCAGGGCATCGTCGGCCAGAAGGTCGGCAGCCGCGTCCTGCTGGTCATCCCGCCGAGCCTGGGCTACGGCAGCCAGTCCCCGAGCGCGGACCTGCCGGCCAACTCGACCCTGGTCTTCGTCGTGGACATCCTCGGCGCAGTGTAAGACTTGGTCGGTTCAGCACAGCTACACGTACAACCCCCAGAGGAGCAGTCCAGTGAAGAACGAGAAGCCCGAGGTCGACTTCCCGGGCGGCGAGCCGCCGGCGGACCTGGAGATCAAGGACCTCTGGGAGGGCGACGGCCCCGAGGCGAAGGCCGGGGACAACGTCTCCGTCCACTACGTGGGCGTGGCCTTCTCCACCGGTGAGGAGTTCGACTCCTCGTGGAACCGCGGCACCCCGCTGCAGTTCCAGCTCGGCGTCGGCCAGGTCATCTCCGGCTGGGACCAGGGCGTGCAGGGCATGAAGGTCGGCGGCCGCCGCCAGCTGATCATCCCGGCGCACCTCGCCTACGGCGACCGGGGCGCCGGCGGCCGCATCGGCCCCGGCGAGACGCTGATCTTCGTCTGCGATCTGGTCGCGGTCTGATCATTTCCGTTCGCGGGAGGGCCCATGCCGGTCGGCATGGGCCCTCAGCTTTTCCCCGTCCACCCGGTGGCGGTACCGTCGACCAGCACAGGCACATACGAAAGGGCGTCGATGGCCATTGCCAAGGCAGAGCGGCTGATGAACCTGGCCCTGTGTCTGCTCGGGACCCGACGCCCCCTCAGCAAGCGCGAGCTGCGCGGCTCCATCGAGGCGTACCTGGAAGCGGGCTCCGACGACAGCTTCAACCGCATGTTCGAGCGCGACAAGGACGACCTGCGCGAACTCGGCCTG
Organism: Streptomyces fuscigenes; assembly: GCF_021556455.1. Classification (GTDB taxonomy): domain Bacteria; phylum Actinomycetota; class Actinomycetes; order Streptomycetales; family Streptomycetaceae; genus Streptomyces; species Streptomyces fuscigenes. The sequence continues at coordinate 4,308 of NZ_JAKGCV010000049.1, forward strand.
GTCATCGAGACCGTGGAGGCCCTCGACGGCGACGCCGGCTACCTCGCCCGCCGGGACAGCAACCGGCTCCCCGCGATCACCCTGGACGCCGAGGAGGCGGCCGCGCTCGGCGTCGCCGCCCGCGTCTGGCAGCAGGCCCGCCTCGCCGGCGCCGCGAGCGGGGCGCTGCAGAAGCTGCGCGCCGCCGGCATGCCCGAGGCCGAGGACAGCTACGAGGCCCACCACAGCGCGCTCGAACCGCGCATCCCCGTGCACGAGGCAGCCTTCGAGCCGCTGATGCTCGCCTGCCGCGACCGCCGGCCCGTCGTCTTCGACTACCGCAAGGCCAGCGCCGCCCGGCCCGAGCAGCGCCAGGTCGAGCCCTGGACGCTGGAGTGCTGGCGGGGCCACTGGTACCTGGCCGGGTACGACCGCGAGCGGGGCGCCGAGCGCGTGTTCCGGCTCTCCCGGATCAGCGGGCGGGTGCGCTCGCGGCCCGGCTCCTTCACGGCCCCCGTGCCCGACGTGTCCACCGTCCGCGAGACCGTCGAGACCTGGGCCGGCGAGAGCGCCACCCGCTCCGCGCTGATCCGCCTGCGCTCCGGCGCCGGCTACCCGCTGCGTGCCAAGGCGCTGTCGTCGCGGGAGCTCGGCGACGGCTGGGACGAGCTGGAGATCCCCTACGGGCACGGCCTCGACGCGTGGCTCGTCGAGTTCGGCCCGGACGTGGTCGTGCAGGAACCCGCCGGACTGCGGGCCGACGTCGTGGACCGGCTGCGCGCCGTGGCCAAGGGCTGAGAGGACTCGTCACATGGCCGTCGCCAACGCCAACGCCATCGACCGCACCCGCCGCATGCTGTCGCTCGTCACCTATCTGCGTGAGCGCCCCGGCGCGCACGTCGCCGACGTGGCCCGGGCCTTCGGGATCACCGAGGACGAACTCATCGCCGACCTCGACGTGCTGCCCATGTGCGGCACGAGCTTCCGGGGCGGGGACCTCCTCGACATCGACACCGACGGCGACCGCATCTGGTGGCACAACCCGGACGACGTCGCGGAACCCCTGCGCCTCGCCGCCGACGAGGCCACGGCACTGCTGGTCGCCGCCCGCGCCGTGGCGACGCTGCCCGGCCTGCGCGACGGCGACCGGCAGGCGCTGCTGCGCGCCACCGCCAAGCTGGAGGCGGCCGCGGGCGAGGCGGCCGGCGCCAGCTCCCGGCTGTCCGTGACCTTCGAGTCCGAGGGCGGCGTCTTCGCGGACGTCGACCGGGCCATCTCGGAGCGCCGCAGGCTGTGGCTGCGGTACTACTCGCCCGCGCGCGACGAGCTGACCGAGCGCGAGGTCGACCCGATCCGCCTGTTCGCGGTGGGCCACACCTATCTGGAGGGCTGGTGCCACCTCTCCGAGGCGCGCCGCACCTTCCGGCTCGACCGCGTGGCCGAGATCAGGCTCCTCGACGAGCCCGCCGCGCCGCCCGCCATCGAGCCCCGCGACCTGTCGGAGGGGCTCGTGCAGCCGTCCGCCGACGATCCCGAGGTCGTCGTCGAGGTCGGCCCGGGCGGGCGGTGGGTGGCCGAGTACTACCCCCACGACAGCGCCGAGGAGCTGCCCGACGGCGGGCTGCGCATCACCCTGCGCACGCCCGCGCCCGCCTCGCTGCGCCGGCTCGCGCTGCGCCTCGGCGGCGAGGGCCGCATCGTCTCCCCGCCCGAGCTGGCCGACAGCGCGCGGCAGGCGGCGCTCGCCGCGCTCGCCGCCTACGACACCCCCGAGGCCTTCGCCGCCCCCCACGTGCCCTCCGCTCCCGGCGAGGACCGCGGCGCCGGCCCCGCCGGCCGGGCGTAGCGGACGCCCCCCGCTGCCGGCAGCGGCGGCGGGTCGCGCCGGCGCGGAGCAGGAGCCGGCCCGGCCCGAGCCGGAAGAAGGTGCCGGTCAGCGCCGGCGCGGAGCAGGAGCCGGTCCCGCCGGGGCCGGGAGCAGGTGCCGGTGCAGGCCGGTCCAGAGCAGAAGGAGACGCCCCGCCCATGCCCCCCACGTCCGACGCGTCCGACACGCCCGGTCCCCCCGGCGACGCGCCGGTGTACGGGCTCACCGCCGTCGCGCCCGTCCTGTTCAAGGCGGCGTGCCCCGAGTGCCGCGAGAGCTTCGAGCTGCCCGCCGACGCGTTCCTGCTGGCGATCGGCGGGAGCCGGCGTACCACGACGTACTCCTTCACCTGCCCCTCGTGCGACAGCTCCGTGCGCAAGCCCGCGGGCGAGCGGATAGTGGAACTGCTCGGCCAAGGGGGCGTCAGGACGCTGCGGCTGCACTCGGTCGCAGGCAGCGCGCCGGCGGGCGGCGGCCCCGGCGCGGCCGGCTGACCCGGGCCCCGGGAGCCGGCGCCCCGGGAGCCGGCCCGCCGCGCGCGGACGGCCCCGAGGCCCTCGCGTGATCCGATCATCCGAACAGCGGGGCCCGGTCCCGTCCGAACAACGGGATCCGATCCCGTCCGAGCGGCGGGACCCGGTCCCGTCCGAACGAAAGGCCCTAGGCTCAGCCCATGCTCTGGCCCATGATCGCCATCGCCCTGGGGTTCTGCGGGATCGCCGTGCTCGGCGTCCTCGCGATCCGCGTCTTCGTCGAAACCCAGCGCCTGGGCCGCCAGGTGGCGCACACCACGGACCGCATCAACCGGGCGGCCGAGGATCTGGAGAGGGCAGCCGGCCGGCTGGCCGCCTCCGGCGGGACGCTGCGCTGAGGACCCGCCCCGGGGCCGCGCCGCGGGGCCGGAACGGCCGGTGGCGCGGCGAAGGCTGAGGCCCGGGCGAGGGGCACATCCCCTCCGCCCCCTCCTGGAATGAACGTTCGGCGGGTAGTCTGGCCGACGTGGCCCAGCGAGCGAGGCATTGGGTCGCACGTGGAAGTACGCACAGGGATTGCCCGGGGTTCATCCTCGGGCGTTACGATCCTTGCGTATGACACGGGTCGGGCACCCGTCCGCCCTGTGTGACGCAGGCCCCCATGCCGCCTCGGTGAGAAGGTAGACAGTTATGTTCGGAAGGCTCGGCGCCCCCGAGATCATTCTCATCCTCGTCGTGATCGTCCTGCTGTTCGGTGCGAAGAAGCTCCCGGACATGGCGCGTTCGCTCGGCAAGTCCGCCCGCATCCTCAAGAGCGAGGCCAAGGCCATGAAGTCGGACTCCGGCCACACCGCGCCCGCCGACCCGCCGCACGACGCGCAGGACGTCCAGCGCACCATCAAGGCCGCCCCCGGTGACGTGACCTCCGCCCGCCCGGTGAGCGAGCCGACGGACTCCACCCAGCGCTGAACCGCACGCACCAGGGCCCGGAGCGGCCGCGCCTGCCGGCGTGTGACCGCCGCACGAGATGAGGAAGTGGGTTGGCCAACTCTGCCCGCAAGCAGCTGAAGGATCCTGAGGGACGGATGCCGCTCGTCGAGCATCTGCGAGAGCTGCGCAACAGGTTGGCGAAGGGCATCCTGGCGATCATCGTCGTCGCGTGCGTCGCCGGGTTTTTCTACAACGACATCATCAACTTCTTCACCCACCCGGTGCTCCAGTCGGTCGGGTGCAAGGGCGACTTCTCGTCGCTGGCCCGCAGCAAGGGCGACCAGTGCGCGAACATCACGATGAACGGCCTGCTGGGGCCGTTCTCGCTCGCCCTGAAGGTCACCCTGATGGCGGGCGTCGTGTGCGCGTCGCCGATCTGGCTCTACCAGCTGTGGGCCTTCGTCGCCCCGGGCCTGCACCGGCACGAGAAGAAGTACGCCGTCGCCTTCGTCGGCACGGGCGTCCCGCTCTTCTTCTTCGGCGCCTTCTTCGCCTACGAGGTCCTGCCGACCACCGCGAAGGTGCTCCTGGACTTCACGCCGAACGACGTCGCGAACCTGCTGCCCCTCGACGACCTGCTCGACCTCGTCACGCGCATGGTCCTCGTCTTCGGCCTCTCCTTCGAGATGCCGCTGCTCCTGGTGATGCTGAACTTCGTCGGCATGATCACCGGCAAGCGCATGCTCGGCTGGTGGCGGATCATGATCATGGGCATCACCGTCTTCGCGGCGGTCGCGACGCCCAGCACCGACCCGCTGTCGATGCTCGCCCTGGCCGCGCCGATCTGGGTCCTCTACTTCGCCGCGTGCCTCGTCGCCTCCATGAACGACCGGCGCAAGCGGCTGCGTGAGGAGGGCGGGCCCGCCGACGACGAGGCGTCCGACCTCGACCTGACGCCGGAACGGGTGGACGCGGAGCCCGCCGAGCCCGTCGCCACGGCGCCCGCGCTGCCCGAGCAGGCGGGCTCCCACCGGGTCAACGGCTTCGACGACGTGACCTGACGCACACCCCCCGGCGGTGTGCGCGGCGCAGGGGCACCCGGCGCCGGGAGCCCCGCTGCCGGGGCCGCCGCGAACAGGGCGCCGCCGGGGGCTTAACCAGCGGCCCCCGGCGCGGCTAGGGTCCGCTCGTGACCAGTGAGATCACCCCCGCGCCGGGCGCCGGGATCACCCTCCTCGTGAATCCGGCGGCCGGGCGCGGGCGAGGCGCCAGAGCCGCCGCCCCGGCCGCCACCGCCCTGCGGGACGCGGGCTTCGACGTCCGCACGGTCGCCGGCACCGACGCCCCCGACGCGCTGCGGCTGGCCCGGGCCGCCGTGGCCGGCGGCACCGGCGCACTCGTCGCCGTCGGCGGCGACGGGATGGTCTCGCTGGCGCTCCAGGCGGTCGCCGGCACGGACGTCCCCCTCGGTGTCGTCGCGGCGGGCAGCGGCAACGACTACGCACGCGCCCTCGGCCTGCCCCTCGCCGCCCCGGCGGCCGGCGCCCGGCTGGTGGCGGACGTCCTGAAGGGCCCGGGCCCGCGGCGGGTGGACCTCGGGCGGGCCGCCGGGCGGTGGTTCGCGACCGTCCTCGCGTCGGGCTTCGACTCCCGGGTCAACGACCGCGGCAACCGCATGCGGCTCACCGTCGGCCGGTTCCGCTACGAGATCGCGATGCTCGCCGAGCTGGCCGCGCTCGCGCCGGTGCCGTACCGGCTGACCCTGGACGACGGCGCCGAGCAGGAGGTGGAGGCGACGCTCGTGGCCGTGGGCAACACGTCCTCCTACGGCGGCGGCCTGCGCATGTGCCCCGGCGCCGACTGGGAAGACGGCCTGTTCGACGTGACCGTCGTGGGCCCCTGCTCCCGCACCACGCTGCTGGGCGTGTTCCCGCGCGTCTACCGCGGCGGGCACGTCGGGCACCGCGTCGTGACCGTGCACCGGGCCGCGGCCGTGACCCTGGCCGCGCCCCGCACCAGCGCGTACGCGGACGGCGAACCGCTCGGCGCGCTGCCGCTGACGGCGCGGTGCGTGCGGGGCGCGCTGCGGCTGCTGGCCCCGCCCCGGACCGGTGTCCTCGCGGGCGGGAGCGGCGGCGGGCCGCCGGGGCGCGGCCCGGGCGGAGGCGGGCGGCCGGAAAGATCGCGGTGAGTGTCGGAGGTGACGGGTAGGCTCGTGAGCGAGATGACAGAGGACCTTTCTCCCGCCGAGCGCTACGCGGCCGCCCGCATCCGCAACGCCGTGCAGGCCACCGCGCTCGCCCCCTTCCGTGAGATGTACGAGTTCGGCCTCGACCGGTTCCAGATCGAGGCGTGCGAGGCCCTGGAGGCCGGGAAAGGAGTGCTGGTCGCGGCGCCCACCGGCTCCGGCAAGACCATCGTCGGCGAGTTCGCGGTGCACCTGGCCCTCCGGGAGGGCCGCAAGTGCTTCTACACGACACCCATCAAGGCGCTGTCCAACCAGAAGTACGCGGACCTCGCCGCCCGCTACGGCGCCGACAAGGTCGGCCTGCTGACCGGCGACAACAGCGTCAACGCGGACGCGCCCGTGGTGGTCATGACCACCGAGGTCCTGCGCAACATGCTGTACGCGGGCTCCCAGGCCCTGACCGGCCTCGGCTACGTGGTGATGGACGAGGTGCACTACCTCTCCGACCGCTTCCGGGGCGCCGTCTGGGAAGAGGTGATCATCCACCTGCCCGAGTCGGTCACCCTGGTCTCGCTGTCGGCGACCGTCTCCAACGCGGAGGAGTTCGGCGACTGGCTGGACACCGTGCGCGGCGACACCGCGGTGATCGTCTCCGAGCACCGGCCCGTGCCGCTGTGGCAGCACGTCCTGGCCGGCCGCCGGATGTACGACCTCTTCGAGGAGGAGACCGACCACGGCGGCCGCGGCGCCACCAAGCGCGAGGTCAACCCCGACCTGGTGCGCATGGCCCGGATGGAGAACCAGCGCACCTACAACCCGCGCGACCGGCGGCGGGGCAAGCAGGTCCGCGAGGCCGACCGCGAGCGCGAGCGGCGCTCCCGCACCCGGATCTGGACGCCGTCGCGGCCCGACGTCATCGACCGCCTCGACACCGAGGGGCTGCTGCCCGCGATCACGTTCGTCTTCAGCCGGGCGGGCTGCGAGGCCGCCGTGCAGCAGTGCCTGTACGCCGGCCTCCGGCTCAACAGCGAGGACGCCCGGGCGACGGTCCGGGAGATCGTCGAGGAGCGCACGGCGGCCATCCCGACGGAGGACCTGCACGTCCTCGGCTACTACGAATGGCTGGAGGGCCTGGAGCGCGGCATCGCGGCCCACCACGCGGGCATGCTGCCGACGTTCAAGGAGGTCGTTGAGGAGCTCTTCGTCAAGGGGCTCGTCAAGGCGGTCTTCGCCACCGAGACGCTGGCGCTCGGCATCAACATGCCCGCCCGCACGGTGATCCTGGAGAAGCTCGTCAAGTGGAACGGCGAGCAGCACGCGGACATCACGCCGGGCGAGTACACCCAGCTGACCGGGCGGGCCGGGCGGCGCGGCATCGACGTCGAGGGCCACGCCCTGGTGCTGTGGCAGCGCGGCATGGACCCGGGAGCCCTGGCGGGCCTCGCGGGCACCCGCACGTACCCGCTGCGCTCCAGCTTCCGGCCGTCGTACAACATGGCGGTCAACCTGGTCCACCAGTTCGGCCGGCACCGCTCGCGCGAGCTGCTGGAGACGTCGTTCGCGCAGTTCCAGGCCGACCGCTCGGTCGTCGGCATCTCGCGCCAGGTCCAGCGCAACGAGGAGGGCCTCGACGGCTACCGCGAGGGCATGACCTGCCACCTCGGGGACTTCGAGGAGTACGCCCGGCTGCGCCGCGACCTCAAGGACCGGGAGAACGAGCTGGCCAAGCAGGGCGCCGCGCAGCGGCGGGCCGCCGCCGCGTCGTCGCTGGAGAAGCTCAAGCCGGGCGACGTGATCCACGTGCCGACGGGCAAGTTCGCGGGCCTCGCGCTGGTGCTGGACCCGGGGGTGCCCGCGGGCCGCACGGGCGGCCACCGCGGCCACGCGGGGGTCGAGTACCACGAGGGCCCCCGGCCCCTGGTGCTCACCGTGGAGCGCCAGGTCAAGCGGCTCGCGTCGATGGACTTCCCGGTTCCCGTCGAGCCGCTGGAGCGCATGCGCATCCCGAAGACGTTCAACGCGCGCTCGCCCCAGTCGCGCCGCGACCTCGCGTCGGCGCTGCGCACCAAGGCCGGCCACATCGCGCCCGAGCGGCACCGCAAGCAGCGGGCCGAGGCCGCCGACGACCGGGAGATCGCCCGGCTGCGCACGGAGCTGCGCGCCCACCCCTGCCACGGGTGCGACGAGCGGGAGGACCACGCCCGCTGGGCCGAGCGCTACCACCGCCTGGCGCGGGACACGAAGCAGCTGGAGCGCCGGATCGAGGGGCGTACGAACACCATCGCCCGCACCTTCGACCGGATCGTCGCGCTCCTGACCGAGCTGGACTACCTGCGGGGCGACGAGGTCACCGACCACGGCAAGCGGCTCGCCCGCCTCTACGGCGAGCTCGACCTGCTCGCCAGCGAGTGCCTGCGCGAGAGGGTGTGGGAGGGGCTCGGGCCCGCGGAACTCGCCGCGTGCGTCTCGGCGCTCGTCTTCGAGTCGCGCCAGAGCGAGGACGCCGTCGTCCCGAAGACGCCGTCGGGCCCGGCGAAGGCCGCACTGTCGGAGATGGTGCGGATCTGGGGGCGCCTGGACGGCCTGGAGGAGGACTTCCGCATCAACCAGGCCGAGGGCGTCGGCCAGCGCGAGCCGGACCTCGGGTTCGCGTGGGCGGCGTTCATGTGGGCGTCGGGCCGGGGACTGGACGAGGTGCTGCGCGAGGCGGAGATGCCGGCGGGCGACTTCGTGCGCTGGTGCAAGCAGGTCATCGACGTGCTCGGCCAGGTCGCGGCCGTGCCCTCGGCCGAGGGCAGCACGGTCACCCGCAACGCGCGCCGCGCGATCGACGCGATGCGGCGCGGCGTGGTCGCGTACAGCTCGGTGGGCTGAGGCGGCAGGGGGAGGGGCCGCGCCCGGCACGGGCCCTCCCCCCGCCGGGCGGGCCCGGGACCCGGACCCCCGCCCGGTGCCTCGCCCGGATCAGGCGCCGCGCGCCCGCAGGAAGCGATCGCGGCCGCGTGCCAGGTCGACGACGGGCGCCGGATAGTCCAGCTCGCCGCGCTCCGCCTCGGGCAGCTCCCACGGCCGGTGCACCTTGGAGCCCGCCACGGAGGCGAGTTCCGGCACCCAGCGGCGCACATAACTGCCGTCCGCGTCGAAGCGCCTGGCCTGGGCGAGCGGGTTCAGCACCCGGTTGGGGCGCGTGTCGGTGCCGGTGCCGGCCGCCCACTGCCAGTTCATCTGGTTGTTCGCGATGTCCCCGTCGACCAGCAGGCCGAGGAAGTGCCGTGCGCCGATGCGCCAGTTCGCGTACAGGGTCTTCGTGAGGAAGCTCGCCACCAGCAGCCGGCCCCGGTTGTGCATCCAGCCCTCGTGGCGCAGCTGCCGCATCGCCGCGTCCACGAGCGGGTAGCCCGTCCGCCCGTCACGCCACGCCTCGACGGCGTCGTCGGTGTCCGAGCCGGTGGACCAGCGGTCGTGCCGGTCCCGGTAGTCCGCCCACGAGGAGCCCGGCCGGGCCGCGAGGACCTGGTGGTGGAAGTCGCGCCAGGCCAGCTGCCGCACGAACGCGTCGGCGCCCGCACCGCCCTTGCGCCGTGCGCGGTGCACGAGTTCCACCGGGGACAGGCAGCCGAAGTGCAGGTAGGGGGAGAGCCGCGAGGTGGCGTCGCCGGCCAGGTCGTCGTGCCGGTCCTCGTACGACGCGATGCCGTCGCGCAGCCAGGCCGTCAGCCGCTCCCGCCCTTTCGCCTCGCCGCCCTCGGCGACGCCGGGGGACACGCCGGCGACCTCGGAGCGGCGCGGCACCGGCTCCCCGTCCACGTCCGGCACCGGCACGGAGCGCGGGGCGCCGAGGGACTCGCGGACCCCGGCCTCCTGCCACCGCCGGAAGTAGGGGGTGAACACGGCGAAGTGGTCCCCCGACGTGGGCGTGACGCGGCCGGGCGGGAGCGCGGTGACCACGGAGTCGTGCACGTCCAGGGCGCACCGCACCTTCTCCAGGGCGTCGCGCAGCCGGGCCTCCCGGTCCAGCGCGTACCGGCTGGCCCCCGCGGCGACGTGCACCTGCTCGGCGCCCGTCTCGCGCACGACGCGGCACACCTGCTCGACGACGTCGCCCGAACGGATGACCAGCCTGCCGCCGCGCTCGCGCAGTCCGGCGTCGAGCGACGCCAAGCAGTCGGCGAGGAAGGCACGCCGGTTCGGCGCGTCGAAGCCCGCCCGGTGCACGCCCTCGTCGCGCACGAACAGCGGAACCACCTGGTCGGCGGCGCGCAGCGCGGCCCGCAGCACCGGCTGGTCGTGCACGCGGAGGTCGGAGGTGTGGAGAACCACGGCAACGGTCATGACGGCATCCTGCCGTGCCGGCCGGTCGCGCCCGGGGACCCGGCCCGCGCGGGCGCGGCCCTCCCGCCGCCCGCCGGACCGCACCAGCCACACCAACCCCACGAAGCGGACGGCACGCCGGGCCGCCTCGCCGCCACGGTGCCGGCCGCAGCGGGGGAGAAGGCGCGTGCGCGGGCCGGAGGTCCCCTCGGGGAGAGCGCCGCCGGGCGGATTCCCTCCCCGGACGGGGTGTCAGGCGGACGCCTGGCTCTCCTGCTCGCGCTCCACCTGGGCGTTCCACTCGCGCTTGACCGCGCGCCACGCCTCGTCGGTGTGGCCGAGCCGCCAGTAGCCGGAGATGGACAGCCGCTCGCGCGGGACCTGCCGCTCCTGGCGCAGGTGCCGGCGAAGCTCCTTGACGAAGGCGGCCTCGCCGTGGACGAAGGCGTGCACGTCGCCGGAGGGGAAGTCGAGCTCGCGCACCGCCGCGACCACGGCCTCGCCGACCGGCCGCCCGCCGCGGTGCAGCCAGGTGACCTCCACGCCGTCGGGGCAGGCGATCTTCTGCTCCTCGGCCGGGCCCTCGATCTCGACGAAGGCGTGCACCGGCACGCCGTCCGGGACCCGCTCCAGGCTCGCCGCGATCGCGGGCAGGGCGCTCTCGTCACCGGCGAGCAGGTGCCAGCCGGCCTCCGGCGGCGGGGCGTAGAGCCCGCCGGGCCCCGCGAAGCGGACGACGTCGCCGGGCACGGCGCGCGCCGCCCAGGGGCCGGCGAGCCCCTCGTCGCCGTGGACGACGAAGTCCAGCGTCATCTCCAGCGCCTCGGGGTCCCAGGCGCGCACGGTGTACGAGCGCATCGCCGGCCACTGCTCGCGGGGCAGTTCCTCGCGGATGCGCTCCATGTCGAACGGCTCGGGATACGAGACGCCGGGCAGGCCGAAGACGACCTTGACGTAATGGTCGGTGAACTCGCCGCACTGCACGGCGGCGAGGGACTCGCCCCCGATGACGATCCGCACCATGTGCGGGGTGATCCGCTCGGTGCGCAGCACGCGGGCCTCACGGACCGTCGGTGCCTTACGGCGTGCTTCCTCCGCCACGTGGACTCCACTGCTCGATGTCGGCTTAGGTTTACCTAAGTTAACACCTCATCGGGCGAGTGCGGCCAGCAGCCGGGTGAGCGAGCCGCCGAGGCCCCACCGCTCGGCCAGCGCGTCCAGTGCCGCCGCGTCCCGCGGCGCGGCGGGCAGCGCGGTGTCGACCTCCGGCAGCGGCACGTCGGCGGCGACCTGGACGACGCGCGGCGCGACGGCCAGATACGGCTTCGCCTCCGACAGCCGCTTGCGCTGGGAGGGGGTCAGCCGGGCGTGGGGATCGTCGACGGCGGCCATGATCCCCGCGAGGTCCCCGAAGGCGCCGATCAGCCGCGCGGCCGTCTTCTCGCCGATGCCCGGCACGCCGGGGAGGCCGTCGCTCGGGTCCCCGCGCAGCAGGGCGAGGTCCGCGTAGCGCGCGCCCGGCACGCCGTACTTCTCGCGGAGCACCGCCTCGTCGGTGCTTTGCAACGTGCCGACGCCCTTGATCGGGTACAGGACGCGCACGCCCCGGGCGTCGTCGACGAGCTGGTAGAGGTCCCGGTCGCCGGTCACGATGTCGACGGGACCGGTGGCGCGCGCGGTGAACGTGCCGATCACGTCGTCCGCCTCGTAGTCCGGGACGCCGACGCGGGCGATGCCGAGGGCGTCGAGGACGTCCTCGATCACCGGCACCTGCGGGGAGAGCGTGTCGGGGATCTCCTCGGCGTCGGCCCCGTCCGGGTGCTCCTCGGCCACGCGGTGCGCCTTGTAGGAGGGGATCAGGTCGACCCGCCACTGCGGGCGCCAGTCGGCGTCCATGCAGGCCACCAGCGCGTCCGGCCGGTGGTCCTGGACCAGGCGGGCGATGAAGTCCAGCAGGCCGCGCACGGCGTTGACCGGCGTGCCGTCGGGGGCCCGCACGGAGTCGGGCACGCCGAAGTACGCGCGGAAATAGAGGGAGGCGGTGTCGAGGAGCATCAGGCGTCGCGTCACGCCGCCGATGATGCCGCACCCCGCCGACAGTCGCCGGTGAACGCGGCGGCCCCGCCGCCCGCTCGGCCGACGGGGGCGGCCCGCGGCCCGTCGGGGGAGGGGCCGCGCCGGGCCCGCCGTCGTCGCGCGGCGGTCCCCCGCCGGGACCGCGTCCGGGCGGGCGAGGGGTCCGCGCCGGTCCCGCCGGGCGACGCGGCGTCCGTGCTGCATCCGGGATGTCCTTCGTGCAGGAGCGACACGCGGAAATTTTGTGATGCAGATCACCTTTTTGTTTGGTCTTTACACCCGGGGGCAGGCGCCGAGCCGGAGCGGACCAGCCCTCCGGCCTTCGACGACGGGCCGGTGGCTGAGCGGGCAGACCCCGTGCCGCTCCACGGCCCGCCCGTCGGGGGTGGCGGGCCGTTTTTCGGTTCGACTCGTGAGGTTTATGTGTCCAGGCTGCAAGCCGAGCACCTGTACAAGGTGTTCGGCAGACGACCAGATGAAGCTGTGACGAAGCTCCGCGACGGTGCCGACCGTGAGGGGCTTCGCGCCGACGGCACGACCGCCGCCGTCATCGACGCATCCTTCACGGTCGAGCCGGGGCAGATCTTCGTGGTCATGGGCTTGTCGGGCTCCGGCAAGTCCACTTTGCTGCGCATGCTCAACGGGCTGCTCGAGCCCACCGCGGGCCGGGTCCTGTTCGACGGGGAGGACCTGACCGCCCTCTCCAAGGAAGGGCTCCGCTCGGTCCGCTCCACCAAGATCAGCATGGTCTTCCAGCACTTCGCCCTCTTCCCGCACCGCAGCGTGCTGGAGAACGCGGCGTACGGCCTGGAGGTCCAGGGCGTGCCACGCAAGAAGCGTGAGGAGCGCGCCCGGGAGGCCCTGGAGCTCACCGGCCTCGGCGGCTGGGAGAAGTCCTGGCCCGACGAGCTGTCCGGCGGCATGCAGCAGCGGGTGGGTTTGGCCCGCGCGCTGGCCACCGACGCGGACCTGCTCCTCATGGACGAGTCGTTCAGCGCGCTCGACCCGCTGATCCGGCGCGACATGCAGGACCAGCTGCTCACCCTCCAGAAGAGGCTCAAGAAGACCATCGTCTTCATCACGCACGACCTGAACGAGGCCATGCGCCTCGGCGACCGCATCGCCGTCATGCGCGACGGCCGCATCGTGCAGCAGGGCTCCGGGCAGGACATCCTCGTCACGCCCGCCAACGACTACGTGGCCTCCTTCACGCAGGACGTCGACCGCTCCCGCGTGCTCACCGCGGGCGCCATCATGGCCGACCCCGAGACCGCGTACGGCACCCGCACGGACGCCGGCAAGGAACTGCGCACCGCCGAGGACGTCCTCGCCGCGGCGCCCGCCACGGTCACCGAGGACACGCCGATCATCGAGCTGTTCACCCCCTGCTCCACCAGCGGGGTCGCCGTGGCCGTCACCGGCGAGGACGGCCGGCTGGTGGGCGTCGTCCCGAGGGCGCGGCTGCTCGCCGTGCTGGGCGAGCCCATGACGTCGACCGAGTCCGACCGGGAGAACCCGGCCGGGGGCGGCGCCGCGGACTCGGGCGCCACCACGGGCAAGGCGGTGGCCAGTGCCTAGGCTCCCCCTGGGCGACTGGGTGAACAGCGCCGTCAACTGGCTCCAGAACAACCTGTCCTGGCTGTTCGACGCCGTTTCCTGGCTCGTCAACCACCTCTACGACTGGATATTCGACGTCCTGTCGGCCCCTCAGCCCCTGCTGCTCGCGGGCATCTTCGCCGTCATCGCCTGGTGGCTGCGGAGCCTGTCCGCGGGTGTGCTCGCCTTCATCGGCTTCGCGCTGATCGACTCCATCGAGCTGTGGGACCACTCGATGCAGACGCTGTCACTGGTCCTCGTCGCCACGGTGCTCACCCTGGTGATCGGCGTGCCGCTCGGCATCTGGGCCGCCAGGTCCAAGACCGTCAGCTCGGTGTTCCGGCCGATCCTGGACTTCATGCAGACGATGCCCGCCATGGTCTACCTGATCCCGGGTGTCATCTTCTTCGGCGTCGGCGTCGTGCCCGGCATCATCGCGACGATCGTCTTCGCGCTGCCGCCCGGCGTGCGCATGACGGAGCTGGGCATCCGCCAGGTCGACGAGGAACTCGTGGAGGCCGCCGACGCGTTCGGCACGCCGCCGCGCCAGACGCTGCTGCGGGTGCAGCTGCCCCTGGCCATGCAGACGATCATGGCCGGCGTCACGCAGAACGTGATGCTCGCCCTGTCGATGGTGGTCATCGCCGGCATGGTCGGCGGCGGCGGCCTCGGCGGCGACGTCTTCCAGGCCATCGGCAACGTCAACATCGGCCTCGGCTTCGAGGCCGGCATCTCCATCGTCATCGTGGCGATCTACCTGGACCGCATGACCGGTGCGCTCGGCCAGCAGGTCTCCCCGCTCGGCCGGCGCACCCTCGCCAAGGCCCGGGAGATGGCCGGCGGCATCGCGGGCCTGAAGATCGCCAACCACCGGCCCCAGCCCGTCGTGGCGCTCGTCGGCGTGGTCGTCCTCGCCCTCGCGGCCGGCGGCATCGGCATGTTCAACGGCTCGGGAAGCGGCTCGACCGCGACGGCGAGCGGTTCCACGGACGTGGGTCACGGCAAGTCCGTGAGCATCGGCTACATCCCGTGGGACGAGGGCATCGCGACCACCTTCCTGTGGCAGGAGATGCTCCAGGAGCGCGGGTACAAGGTCAACGTCAAGCAGTACGACGCGGGCGCCCTCTACCAGGGCCAGGCCAACGGCCAGATCGACCTGCAGACCGACTCCTGGCTCCCCACCACGCACGCCGCCTACTGGAAGAAGTACGGCAGCCGGCTGGACGACATGGGCAAGTGGTACGACCAGACGTCGCTGGAGGTCTCGGTCCCCAGCTACGTCAAGGGCGTCAAGACCATGGCGGACCTCAAGGGCAAGGCCTCCGAGTTCGGCGGCCGGATCATCGGCATCGAGCCGAGCGCCGGTGAGATGGGGCTCCTGAAGTCCAAGGTCCTCAAGGAGTACGGGCTCGACAAGGAGTACACCGTCACCGACGGCTCCACGCCGAGCATGCTCTCCGAGCTCAAGCGCGACTACGCGCAGAAGAAGCCGGTCGCGGTCGTGCTGTGGTCGCCGCACTGGGCGTACAGCACGTACAAGATGACCAAGCTCGCGGACCCGAAGAACGCGTGGGGCAAGGGCGACAGCATCCACATGCTCACCCGCAAGGGCTTCTCCCAGGACAACCCGGCCGTCGGGAACTGGCTGAAGAACTTCAAGATGAGCGAGGCGCAGCTCGGCGACCTCGAGGCCCAGATCCAGAAGTCCGGCACCGGCCACGAGGCGGAGGCCGTCAAGACGTGGCTCAAGGCCAACCCCGGCCTCGTCGACAAGTGGGCACCCGTGCCGAAGAAGGACAAGGGCGTCCAGGCCGCGGTGGCCAAGGAGGCCGCGCGTCCGATCAACGTGGCCTGGTTCCCCTGGGACGAGGACATCGCCGCCACCTACCTCTGGAAAGAGGTCCTGGCGAAGCGCGGCTACACGATGAACCTCAAGCAGTTCGACGTGGGCCCGATGTACACGGCGCTCGCCCGGGGCCAGCTGGACGTCCAGTTCGACGGCTGGCTGCCCTACACGCAGAAGCCGTACTGGGACAAGTACCACGACGACCTCACCAAGATCGGCTACTGGTACGGCCCGACCTCGCTGGAGGTCGCGGTGCCCAGCTACGTCAAGGGCGTGAAGTCGTACGCCGACCTCAAGGGCAAGGGCAAGGAGTTCGGCAACCGGATCATCGGGATCGAGCCGGGCACCGAGGAGATGAACCTCCTCAAGAACAAGGTCCTGCCGACGTACGGCGTCGACAAGGAGTACAAGGTCGTCGACGGCTCGACGCCCGGCATGCTGGCCGAGCTCAAGCGCGACTACGCGCAGAAGAAGCCGGTGGCCGTCGTGCTGTGGTCCCCGCACTGGGCCTACAGCACGTACAAGCTGACGAAGCTCGCCGACCCGCAGAAGGCGTTCGGCACGGGTGACAAGCTGACTACGGTGGCCAGCAAGAAGTTCCCCCAGCAGTACCCGCAGCTGACCAAGTGGCTGAAGGACTTCAAGATGTCCGACGCGCAGCTCGGCGACCTGGAGAGCGGGATCAAGAAGGCCGGCACGGGTCACGAGGAGGACGCCGTGAAGGCCTGGATGGCCAAGCACCCCGGCATCGTGGACAAGATGGCCCCGATGTAGCCGGGAGCGGCACGGCGGCGGGTTCTGCCCCGCCGGCCGGCGTACGACGGAATCCGGCGGGCCCCGCGGCCCGCCGGATTCCGTGTCTTCCGGGAGCCGCAGGCACCCCCCTCGCCGCCCCCGCCCGCGGCCGGTGCTCCCGGCGCGCCGTGCCCCGCCCCCGCACGCCCTCCCGGACGCCCGGACGGGCTGCCCGCCCGCCCTCGGCGCACCGCCCGCCGGACGCCCGCCGGGACGCAGCGTCCGGGGCCGGACACCTTGTGTGACGGGACTCACTCCCGTTCCGGTTCCCTGCCGGACTCCCGAGGACAAGTCTTGTCAGGGCCTCACCTCTGAGAAGATGGCGGTCCGGCCGGGAGGGAGCCCAGACATGGACGACAAGGACGCGCTCAGAGTGGGCGCAGCCGTCCGCAGGCGGCGCAGGTCGCTGGGGTTGACGCTGGCGGCGGTCGCCGCCCGCAGCGGATTGTCCGTGCCCTTCCTCAGCCAGATCGAGAACGAGCGCGCCCGCCCCAGCACGCGCTCCCTGGACCGCGTCGCGGACGCGCTGGAGACGACGCCCGCCGCGCTGCGGGCGGCCGCGGACTCCGCGCGCGCCGTCGACGTCGTACGGGGCGGCTGCGACGCCGGGCCCGCGCAGCCCGGCTCGCGCCGCGTCGTGCGCGGCGGCCACCAGCTCGGCGCCAAGGAGTACACCGGCGAGCAGGACGCGGGCCGCGAGTACCAGCACCGCAACGACGAGATCATGTACATCGCGGACGGCGCCGCCGAGGTCGAGGCCGAGGGCCGCTCGTACCTGCTGGAGCGCGGCGACACGCTCTATCTCTCCGGCGGGGTGCGCCACCGCTGGCGCACCACCGAACCCGGTACGCGCATCCTGGTCGTCGCGGTCGCCGAGCACATCGACGCGACCTTCGACCGGGACCGCTGAGCGGCCCGCCGTGGCTCCGGCGTCCGGCGCGGCGACCCCG
>NZ_JAKGCV010000004.1 GCF_021556455.1 Streptomyces fuscigenes
CGGCTCCTGGCCCTCCGCCGAGGCGTCACCGGCGGCGGCGGTCTCCACGCCCGCCGCGGGCGCGTTGGGGTCCTCACCGCGGACGCGCGCGGCCATGGCGTCGATCTCCGCGGCGGCGGCCTCCGCGGCCGTGCGCCGTGCGGTCTGCTCCGCCCGGATCGCCTCGGAGCCGCCGGCCAGGGCCCGCATGGACGCGAGACCGTCATCATCGATCTGGTCCCGCGCGGAGAGCGTCGCGAAGGCCTGCGCGGAGAGGGTGAGGGCGTCCGCCAGGTTCTCGTCCGTGAGGGCGGTGAGGTAACCGGCGTCGGAGAGCTGGTTCAGGTCCTGCGGGAGCTCGAACTCCATGGGGGGTACTCCGGAGTGTTCACGTTCCAGAGCCCGGCCCAAAACCAGCGGCGTAGGGACACAGCATAGCCACTCACCAGCGGCGTAAAGCGGGTCTCACGGCCGCGCGGGCGGGGAGTGGACGCGTGGCCCTCCCCGCCCGTGTGCGGGCCTCTACGGTCAGCTTGCGGCCGGGGCGGCGGCGGTGAGGGCGGAGCCTGCGGCGGTGAGCGCGGCCGTGAGCGGGTAGACCACCGCGCCGCCACCCGTGGCGCGGACCACGGCGCCCTCGTGCGCGTGGGCCTTCGCGGCCGACTGGAGGGAGGAGCGGTCCGCGGGGGTGCGCACCGTGGTGGCCGCCTTCACGACGGGGCCGGCACCCGCGTGGAGAACCAC
Organism: Streptomyces fuscigenes; assembly: GCF_021556455.1. Lineage (GTDB taxonomy): Bacteria > Actinomycetota > Actinomycetes > Streptomycetales > Streptomycetaceae > Streptomyces > Streptomyces fuscigenes. The sequence goes on from NZ_JAKGCV010000004.1 coordinate 724, forward strand.
CTCATACGTCCCCTTCGGCCAGGCGAAGTAGACGGCCTCGCCGGTCTTCTTGTCGCGGACGACGCTGGAGGCGTACCGGTCGGCCACGGCTTCCGCGGTCCCCTGGCTGGAGGACGTGAACGCCGGGCGCTTGGCCGCCCCGGCGTTCGCGACGACCTCGAAAGTCTGGTGCTTGTTCTGGCAGCTGCACGGCATGAGGGCCGGCTCCTTCCGGGAGAACGGGTGGGGTCAGAAAGCGGCGGGCGCCGGGGGCGTGGTGGTGAACGCGGCGGCGAGCCGGGCCACCTCCGCCCGGCGCTCCTCGTCGCGTTCGCTCTGGCGGCGGGTCAGGGCGTCCAGGAGGCCGTCCAGGAGCTCCGGTCGGGCGAGGGCGGACGCGGTCAGGGCCTCCAGCTCCCGGGCCCCTGCGGCGGGCGCCTCCTCTGGCTGCGCCAGGACCTCGAGGTCCCCGCCGTGCCCGGCGGCGGAGGCGGCCAGGGCGATGTTCGAGCGCTCCACCGCGGCGGCCAGGAGCGGACTGGAGTGCCCGGGCACGGGGACGGAGAGCACGGCGCGGAGCTGCCATGTGCCGGACGGGGCCTGGCGCATGTGGTAGCTGGGCTGGCAGGCCTGGAACACGGTCCGGTCCCACTGGCTCAGCCACGGCGCGGCGGCCCCGGAGAACCAGAGTCCGCGGTCGTTGAGGCCCACGGTGACGACGCCCGCCACGGTGCGGGAGTCATCGAACTGGCACACCGCGCTGTCGCACTCCGCGCCGTCGCGGGAGTGGGGGACGTTCATGGTGAACGCGCCGGCCTTGACCAGGCTGCCGTCATCGAGTTGGAAGCGGGCGCGGAGGAAGTGCGTCATGTCCAGGGCGCCCAGGGACTCGATGGTGAGCTGCCGGCCGGGGTAGCCGGCGTGTGGCTCCCCGGCCTGCGCGACCCACCCGAAGATCCGGCCGTTGGCGTAGTTCACGCCCTGCGCGCCCGGCGGTAGCTCCTCCACCGTGGGCTCCCGGAACCAGGCCGCGGGCATGGGGTCCGCGTCCTGCATCGCTGACCACGCGGACGCGGTGAGCTCCCCCAGCACCTCGTCCGAGACGGGGTGAAGGGTCACGCCGGCGGACGCGCCCACGGTGGTCTCCGGCGGGCGTCCCTCCGGCATGGCGGACGCGCCGACGTAGAACCCGGGGCGGAGCCGGACCAGCTCTCCGTCCTTCGCGGCCGCGTTGAGGTGCTTGCGGACCGTGGACACGGCGAGGCCTACCGCGCGGGCGACTTCCGCCGGGCCGACCGCGGCCGGGCAGGAGCGGACGTACTGGACGATGCGGCGCCGGGAGTCACCGGCCGCCGTCACCTCCTCCGGGCGGGCGGACGCGGCGGCGTCCTCGCCCTCCGCCGGGTCCAGGACGATCCGGGCGCCGGCGAACGCGGGGACGGCCACCAGGGTGGCGCCGCGGAGCCGGGCGCGGGTGATGCGGAACAGGAACTCCCCGGAGCTCTCGGCGTGGACGACCACGCCGGTGTCCGTGTCGTCCGGGTCACCGGCCGCCGCGGTGATCGCGTCGGGGAGGAGTCCGGTACCGCGGAACGCGGCGACCAGGGCGCCCGCGTTGACCTGGCCGCCGGGGCCGGTCATGAGCTGGACGGTGTGCCGCTGCCGGGCCAGGACCGGGCCGGACGCCGTCCACTCCGCCGCTGGCTGCGCGGTGATCGCCCAACCGCCGTCATCCAGGTGGAGCACGGACATGGAGGGCAGGGACGCCAGGAGCGCGAAACCGCCGTCTTCCCCCTCGGTGAGGGTGCGGTCCACGAACTCACAGTCCACGTCGTCCAGGTCGACGGACACCCCGAGCGGCGCCTCCTCGTCCAGGAGCATCGCCGCTTCGGCGCCGGCTCGTTGGCCGAGGTAGAGGACGCCGGACCCGGCGATACGGTCGCCGTCCCGGTTGACGGAGCCGATGGCGCCGGCGAGCTCGGCGCCCTCGTGGCCGCGGAGCATTTCGTCCGCGTACTGGAGCGGCCACGGTCCGCCGGCCCACTCCAGGGCGCCGGCGGCGAAGAGGCGCCCGTCTCCGGTCTCCTGGTTCTCGAACGCCAGGGCCGTGTCTCCGGGGGTGGTCCAGGTGCGTGTGGGCATTCCGGCCGCGGTGGTCTCTTCGGGCATGGCGTCCTCCTCGGGAGCCAGGGGGATATCCAGGTGATCGCCCGCGAAGGCCAGGCGGACGCGGTCGAAGGTGATGGGGCCGAGGCGGTCCTCCAGGGCCGCCAGGAGGGCCGGGTCCTCGCTGTACGCCGCGCACACGTGCGGGACCCACGGGGAGTGTTGGACGGGGAGCTCCGGCCGGTGGTGGGTGTTCTCCAGGGCGTCCGTCGTCAGGGTGTGGAGGGCGGTGAGGCGGGGCGCGTCGTCCGGGGCGTCGCGGTCGTCGCCTACGGCCCACACCCATGACGGGGAGTCGGATCCGGCGTTCCAGTGGTTCGCGCCGAACGCCCGGGCGGTGAGCGGGCCGCCGAGGTCCGCCAGGCGGGAGCGGACGGCGGCCGCGAGCTCCTGGCGCTGGTCCTCGCTCCAGTCGGCGCCCTGGTCGCCCAGGAAGTAGAGGGTGAGGTGGAGCTCGGCGGCGTCCTCTCCGCCCTCGATGGCGAGGCGCGCGGCGTCCTCCTCGGTGGGCAGGAGAGCGATCATGCCGCCCATGAGGTGGCTCCCGTCCCCGGCGGCGGTCACGCCCCGCCGATTCGTAGGTTGGTCCCCGGGGTCGTCCTGAGAAGCGAAGACGCCCGGGCGCTCCTGCGGCAACGGATCGAAGGCGGCGGAGGAGCGGTCCTCCGCGCGGGCCAGGACGAGCCGGCACCGGCAATTCACGACGAGGGAGGCCGGGGCCGTGGGGTCGCCGGGCTGCATCATGTCGACGCCGCCCACGTTGAACGGGTCGTCCAAGAGCTGGAGTTGCCCGTCCACGGCATCGTGGGTGTGGCGGACGCGGGTGTCTCCGCGGGTGCGCCACTGCTTCACCAGCGGCCGGTCCGGGCCGGTGAGGGCCCGCGCGGCCTCCAGGGTCGCGGTGTTCCAGGCGCGGGAGGCCTCCGTGGCCGCGGTGCGCTCCTCCCTGACGCGGCCGAGTTGCGCGCCGTCCGCGGCGAAGCGGGCCAGGAGCCGGGCGCGGAGCTCGTCCAGGCCCTCTCCGGCGTCCAGGCCCGCGGCGAGCTCCTGGCGCGCGACGTCGGCCAGGCGGTCCCCCACGGCCGCGAGGAGGTGTTCCGTGGTCGTCACGTATTGGCCGAGGTCCCCGGGGAGCTCCTGGCCGTTGTCGTGGCGGCCGGGGAGGTCGGTCCAGGTGTCGTCCAGCTCTCCGCCCACAGAGTCCGCGGCATCGTGCGCGGCGGTCTCCGCGACGCCCAGGAGCCGGCGCACGAGGCGCGGCACGCGGGAGGTCCACATGCGGGCGATGGAGCCGACGGAGAACCGTGCGGCCACCAGCTCCTCCGCGTCAGCCACGGCGTCCGCGAAGGCCTCCGCGACCTCGTCCAGGACGGTGCGCACCAGGCGGCCCACCGCCTCCTCCTCGCCCTGGAGAGCTGTCTCCGAGTCAGCCACGGCCGGCCACCTCCTGGCGGGTGCACGGCTGGGCTACCGGGCCGACGTAGACGACCGCCTCCCCGCGGTAGCGGAGCCCGCCGGGCCCGTCCAGGCGGACGTCCGTCACACCGGAGAGGCGGTTCAGGCTGGTGGTGAGGAGGCCACCGCAGGCCGGGCAGAGGGAGAGCTCGTCAAGGTGGTCCGGGCAGCGGGACGCCCAGTCCTCCGGGTCAGACACGGGGGTTCTCCTTCGGGAAGCGGGGGTCATCGCAGACCTGGCACCAGGCGTAGCGGCCGACCGTGGTCACGCCGCCCGGCTCCAGGAGGAGGAGGTCCCCGGCCAGGCGCGTGTACGCCTTGCACGCCGGACACCACTCCGGGGCGGAGGTGCCGGGGGTGACGGTGAGGACGAGGTCCGCCGGCTGGGGCGTGCCCTGACGCCGGCTCATGCGGCGACCGCCAGGCATGAGGTGCGTAGCGCGCCGGAGGTCTGGTCGAAGCTGTGCGTGATCCCGGCGGGGATGAGCTCGCGGCAGTACGTGTCCAGTGACGCGGTCAGGCACTCTGCGTCCAGGCCGAGGCGGCCGGCGACTTCCCCGAGGCGCGGCCAGGCGCCCTCCAGGAGGCCCCATTGTTCGACCTGGCCGTGTTCCACGCGGATGACGGTGTGGAGGCGGGCCGGCTCGATCTCCCGCGCGCGGGCGCGCTCGGAGCGCGGGCAGGCGGGCGTCTTGCGGAGCTTGTCTCCGGCGAGGGTGAGCGCGGTCCAGATCAGTCCGTCGACGGCCTCCAGGACGGCGGCGGGGAGGCCGGGAGCGGCGGACGCCGGGAGCGTGTCGGGGATGCCCTGGTCCTCGTCCACGGGGAGGTTCGTCTCCTCCTGGCCCGCGTCTGGGTCGTCCTCGGGCGTCTCGGGGCGGCGGCGGGCGGCCTCCTTTTCGGCGGTGGGGGCGTCGGCCTCGTCGAAGCCGGTCTCACGGCGGACGGCGGCGGCGGAGATCGCGCCCGCGTTGTAGAGCTCCAGGGCGGTGGCGGATCGGTTCGCCCGTACGCGGAGGTTGGAGGTGTCGACCACGACCAGGCAGCGGTCCGCGTCCTGCACTTTGTCGGCCTGGAGGAGCGGGCGGAGGTAGGTGGTGGTCAGGGCGTGCGCAACCGTGTCGAGGGGCGGCTCCACGCCGAGGGTGACCGCCTCGTCTTGGAGCGCCCACGCGGACCAGTGGTTCGAGTCGCCGAGGCCGAGCATGACCTCCGCGGGGACGTCCAGGCCGGTCGCGAAGCGGCGGATTGCCTCGTCCCTCAGCTTGAGGGCGAGCTCGTCAAACGGGGACTCGAAGGTCAGGCGCTTGATTTCCCCGATCGCCTCGGCGGGCACTTCCAGGATGATCGGGACCGTGGCGGCGGCGGACTCCGGCTCCCGGTACGCGGTCTCCGCCACCTCCATGAACACCTCGATGAGGTCGTCTTCCGCGTTGCCCTGGACGGGCGTGGAAGGGAACCGGGTCCCCTGCGGAACGAGGAGGACGCCCCGGCCGGTCAGGCGGGAGCGGGCGATTGCGGAGACGGCGGCGTTGAGGAGGTGCAGCTCCTCCAGGAGGCCGAGGGACGCGCGGAGCGGGGAGTCTGCCTCCAGGAACCGGCGGGGGTGCGGCTTCCACACGCGCAGGGCGATCGGCGCGCTGTCGTCCTGGACGCTGCTCTCCGGGTCCGCGGGAGGGATCTCCACCAGGTCCCCGTCAATCTCCGCGATCATCTTCTGCCCCTGCGTGCGGAGCTCCTGCGTGGAGAGGACGTGCCACTCATGCGTGCCGTCGTCCCGGGGGCGGATGACGATCCACCCCTCGCCGGCCACGACCAGGTGCGGGCCGAACGCGCCGAGCATCTGTGCTTGGCCCTCGGGGCCGCCGGCGATCTGGGAGACGATCTCCGCGGCCGGGTGGCCGTCCGGTACCGGCTCGATGGTCACGCCGTCATCGGCGCGGCGGCCGGCATAGAGGGTGGCGCGGCTCATGCCGCCGGACACCCACTGGGCGGCGAAGCGGACCTCCGGGGTGGTGTCGTAGAACCCCCAGGCGCGGTCCTGCCAGCCGGTGTCCGGCGCCTTCGTCTGGCCTTTGATCTTGCGGGAGGTGTACCGGGAGGCGGCGGCGGTGATGACGCGGCGGGTGCCCGGCTTCACGACTGGCCCTTGCGGGAGTCGTCCCAGCGGTTGAGGAGGACCGCGCCTCCGGCCACGGCGAACCACTCCAGGCCGTGGATGAGGAGCGGCGCCCGGTCCCATGTGCCGGTGGTCAGGAGGTAGGTGCCGAGGACGGCGCCAGAGAGCCACCAGCCGGTGCAGTAGACGCAGGTGATCAGGGTGACGATCGCCGCGCGGAGGGTGGACTCCGGGCGGCGCGTCTGCCAGTCGATGACCTTGTCCCGGGCGGGGTCCAGGATGGAGTCCCACACGGCCAGTTGCGTGGCCCGGTATCCGGCAAGTGCCAGAACGAGCAGCACGGGAATTCCGATCATTTCCGCCCCTTGCATGATCCACCGACGGTCGGCGGAGCATCATAGGCCCACGCGGCGGAATGGTCGGCGGGTAAACCTCCAGGTCAGGGCAGGGTTTTAGATCATGATGGGGTTTAGTGCGTAGTAATTCTGATCAATTCTGGTGCGGAATTCCCCAGGGAAAGGGGTAGGGTGCCGCGCACGGGGCCCCGGCGGTTATGCCGATGCAGTGTCCGGACGGCGTGGGGGTACGCGCCCCACTGGCCGACGCCGCCCCGCCACCCGGGCCCCGCGGCTGGCGTGCACATCCGCCGCGGGGCCCCGTTCACAGCGACGCGGAACGCGACGAAGGCTCCCGGCCTCGCCAGCGGCCCGCTGGTAGGGCGGGTGCTTACCCTTGCCCCGTGACCGAACAGACTGGCGAAGAGGCGGACCAGGAGTACGCGAAGCTCGTGGACCTGGCGGTGAGGTCCCTGGAGGCCCACGAGAGGGCCGTGGCGGGCCCGTACAGCCCGGAGGCGTGGGCGCCGTGGCGAGAGGCTGGCCACGCCTTCCAGGAGGCCGTAAGGGAGTACGTCGCCGCCGGGGAAGGGCGAAACCGCTTCGAGGTGGAGATGTCCGCGAAGGCGGCCGCGAAGGCACGGCGCGCCGGGAGCTGAGCAGGCACACGAACGCCCGCCCCCGCACGTGTGCGAGGGCGGGCGTTGCGTTTCAGCTCTCGTCCGTGTCCTGCGGGCCCCCGGGCCGGGCGGTGGTGCGCGGGCGGGCGAAGCGGGCGCGAACGGCCTTGACGGCACGCGGCGCCACGTCACCGGCCACGGCCGGGATCGCGTGGTAGGCCAGGATCATCACGGCCAGGCCGGCGACCTCGCCGAGTGCCTTAGGCGCGTAGGGCTTCCCGAGGGCCGCGGCCTCCGCGCGACCCTGGCTCCTGTAGAACTCGCGGAAGGCGGCGGGCCCGCCTCGCTCACTCGCCTCTTTCGTCAACTCGGTGTACGCGCTCGTCATGGGTCACTCCTCGGGTGCTCTCCGGAAGGCTGATGCTCGCAGGCCGGCGCCGCGCCTGGAGGCCTTTTCGGGGAATGAGCCGATACGGACACCCAGCCGGGACAGGGGTGCCGGCGCACCAGGTCAGAAGTCCGGGCCGCTGAACGGCTCGCCCGCCGGGAGCTCTCCGCGGCCGAGCGCGGCGACCCACGCGAGGCGCGCGGCGCGGGCGGCGACGGCCGGGCCGTAGCCGAGCGGCACGAACACCACGCGCGCGGAGAGCTCCGCCATGGTGGAGCCCGCCGGCGTGAGGCCACCTGGCGCGTACTCCGGCTCCCGGCTCACGCCGCTCCTCCGGCGGCGGCCTCCTCGAGGGCGCGCCGCGCGCTGGTGGCGTAGGCGTGTCCGGCCGTACGGACGGCGTCCGCGTCGGTGTCGCCGGAGTCGTGGCGGTCCAGGGCGCGCCACACGGGCGCCAGGCGGCCGGCGCGCTGCTCCGTCCACGTCTGCCACCGGGCGAGGTCCCGCACGAGTTCCAGGGTGTCGCTGGCGGCCTGGCGGAGGCCGAGCTCCTGGAGGCGGGTGGCGACGTCGGCCAGGGTGTCCGGCCGGGCGGCGAGCTCCGCCAGGCTCCCGGCGTGCTCGTGGATGTAGTTGTGGCTCCCGCCGCTCATGGCGCCCTCTCGCTCCTGGTCTCCGGACCGGGAAGGGTAGAGCACCCGCGGACGTGAGCCGGCCCCCACCCCGTGCGTCTAGGGGAGGTGGGGGCCGGAGTGGTGGCGCTTTCGGCCGGTCGGCATTTTGGCTACCCGATCGCCTGTCGGACCTCATCCGCCGGTGGCTGACCCCTGCACCGTCGAGCGCCGCAACCCCCGGGAGAGGTTGAGTCGGGGGGTGGGTGCCGTTCTTCCCGTATCCCGATCGCGGCCGCAGGTACGCCCAGCCAGGCGCCGCCCAGCGTAGCCGGGTCCGGGGACGGGGTTGGAGAGCGCATGGAGGCGTAACGGGGGGCGTGTGTACGGGTGTTGCGTGCGCCTCCCGGGTGGCCGATACCGTTTGCCGTGCTGATCCTCTTCGAGGTGTCTGCTTGGCCCGGACGGCCTGGAGGTCCCCCGCGGCAATCGGGGGACCTCCGCTTTCCGGTCCGTTGACGTCGGCTGAGGCGTGGGAGCCTGGCCGCATGTCGCTGACTGAATCCCTCCTCCGGACGTTCATGGAGAACAACCCGCAGGCCCACTACGCCGCGCTCCACGACGTGGAGGAGGCCGCCACCGTCCACCGCACCCGCATCGTGCTGGAGGCGCTGAGTACGGCGCTGGAGGCTGAGGGCCTGGACATGGAGGCACGGCGCCGGGTCGGCACCCGGCTCGTGGACACGTGCCTCCTGAGCGACCGGGCCCGGAAGTGGCGCAGTGAGGTGGAGCGCCTGGCGGCGACCACGCCGGCCGCCAGCATCCGGGATGCGCTCCGGTAGGTCAGGCCGCTTCCCATTCGTGGGGGCGGCCCCCGCGCCACTCCACCCACGTCGGGTCATCGAGGAGGGTGTCCGGGTCGAGGAGGCCGGCTCCTTCGAGGAACACGATCAAATCGTGATCGCTGTGGGCGAGGCCGATGATGCGGTCGCGGATGGTGACGCGCCGGCCGCCGCTGGGCGACGGCCGGTGCACGACGATCGGCGCGTCCGACATCACTGCAGCGTGCATCACGCCAGGGGGCTCCGCACGTCCGGTCACCGCGTGCGGGAGCTCCCGCCGCCGATGGCGCGCCCGTACCGAGACGCCGCCCGGCCGCCCTGGCCACCGGGCTGACCGCGGCGGGCCGGGGAGTGCACGGCGGACGCTTTCAGCCACTCCGCGGCGAACGCCATGACCACCGCGTCTCCGCGGTCCGGGGACCGGCCCAGCCGCTTCACCAGGTCCTCCTTCGGCTCCACCCGGATCTTCGGCGGGACGCCGGTGGTGGTGTCCCACATCGGGGCGGTGAGATCGGCCAGGAGCTCAGTGTCCGGGGGGAGCATCACCTCCGGCTCGTACGCGGGGTCCAGGAGCTCCCGCATGCGCCAGTAGGCGGCGGAGCGCGTGTTGACGAACCCCCACTCCCCGTCACGGGTGCGGGCGGTCGTCTTCGCGGCGCCGGTGTACGCGAGGACGGGGGCCTCCAGCTCGCGGAGGCGGTCCACGACGCCGCCGCCCACGCCGATGGAATCGACCACCGGCATGATCTCCCCGGCCTCTCCAGTGGCCGCCTGGACGCGCGCCACGGTGCGCATGGTGTCTTCCTTGTCGTGGGCCTCCAGGCCCGTGATGGTGACGCCCCAGCGGTGCGCGAGGATCGTGGAGTCTCCGCCCGCGCGGGCGACGTCCACGCCGGTGAAGCGCCGGCCCTCCAGCGGCGGGCGGCCGGCCAGGTCCCACACGTGCCACCGCTCCACGGCCGCCTCCACCCACGCGAGGGGGATCACGGAGTCCTCGTCCGACGCGTGGAACTCGCCCTCCACGCGGTTGGCGTACATCGCGGAGTCCCGGCCCCACTGGCGGGCGCGCTGCTGCGCCCACTCCGGGGAGATCCGGCCGGCCGCGATCGCCTCCGCGAGGGTGACGTGGCGGACCCACCAGTCCTCCAGCCCGGGTTTGCGGGAGTGGATGTCGTAGAACCGGCCGGCGGGCGGGCCGGGCGTGGAGATCGCGAACGCGAAGGCCTCCGGGAGCTCTCCCGGGGGTCCGTCCGTGTGGCCGCCGGAGAACGCGCCCTCGATGGCGTCCCAGGTGCCGTCCGGGACGATCTTGGCCTCGTCGATGAGGTAGAGCAGGGAGTCAGCGTGGGCGCCCTCGATGAGCTCCGGCTTATGGGATGCCACGGGCGTGGCGGCGCCGTTCTCCAGCTTGAGGTTCAGCGCCAGGAGCTCCGTCCGCTCGGAGAACGGCTCCCGGCCCACCTGGTCCCACCGGATGCGCTTCGCCCACTTCCTCAGCTCCGGGACCAGGTAGACGGAGAGGTGTCTCCACGCGGAGGCCGTCATGATCACCTTCCAGTCGATCCCGGCGGCCTCCCGGGTGGTGGCAAACCAGAGCACGGCGATCGCGGCCATGCCGGTCTTCCCGAGGCCGTGAGGGCCCCGTGCGGCGACGCGGCGGTGCGCGGGGATCGCGGCCAGGCAATCGTCCTGGTAGGCCGTCAGGCCCTCGCCCGGCTCCCACGCGAGGCAGTCCCGGGCCCAGCCGACCGGGTCGTACATGTAGCGCAGGACCCGGCGGGAGTTCTGGCGGGAGCGGGCCCGGCGGACGACGTCCCGGACCTCCCTCAGGGCCGTGATGTCGCCGGTCGCCACCAGCGCGCGGACCTCCCGCTCCAGCTCGGCGCGGGACCTCACGGACCCCCCTCCGCCCCGCCGTCAGCGTCGCTGCCGTCGAACATGGCAAGGATCTCTTCGCCGAGGCGCTGCGCCTCCAGGTTGACCCTGGTCGGGGCCTTCGTGCCCTCCACGTCCGCCCGGCCGGCCAGACACCGGAGGATCACGTCCGCTGCCTTCTTGTCCTTCTTCTGGATCGCGTCCGGCCAGAACGCGGCCTGTAGCCGGTCGTAGCGGGCCACCGTGAGGGCGCGCAGCTCCTCCACGTTCTCGTGCTGCTCCCGGAGGTTCGCTTTCAGGGCCTCGCTCACCGCGGTGCACGCGGCGCCGGGTGAGGCGTAGCCGACGCGGTCAGCGATCGTCGCCCAGTCCACCCCGGCGATGCGGAGCGCCGTGGCCTGCGCTCGTTTCTTCGCCGCGGCGGCGCGCTGCGCCTTCGATGCGCCCATGAGGCCCCCTTTCCAGGGTCTTGTGGGTTCCAGGGATGCCCGCGCCCCGGCCGTTCCGTGGGCGGGGGTGCGGGCGGGGCGGGGGGTTACATGCCGGTGGGGGTGGCGAACGCGCCGAGGACGCACCAGGAGTGCCAGCGGAAGAGGACTTCCGGGCAGCACCAGCCGGCCTCCTGGACGGCCTGGAGGAGGGTGGCTTCCGGGTAGGGCTGGAGGACACCGCGGAGGGCGCGGGCCTTCGCGCGGATCGCGGAGTCGGGGATGCCGTGCTGCTCCTTCCAGTCGTGGGAGGCGTCTCCGGCGATCTCCGCCCAGCGGGAGTCCGGGGGCCGTACCTTCTCCGCGACGATGAGCGCGCCGGTGGCGGCGGCGCCGGCGCGGGCGTTCGCCAGGGCCTTGACCCGGTCGCGGACGGGGAGGAACTGGAGGGTGAAGAGGGCCAGGGTGAGGTCCGCCCGGGCGTACTTCACGGCGGGCTCGCGGACGTCGCTGACGTCGTAGAGCGCGCTGAGGTTGGAGGCGCCGGAGAGTAGTTCCTCGGCGCGGGTGAGCATCGTGATTTCGCTGTCGATGAGGACCGCGTGGAGGGTGCGCTCCGGGTGGCGGGTGGCGATGCGGTGGACGGTGGTGCCGGTGGAGGCGCCGAGGTCGACCACCAGGCCGTCATCCGGGAGGAGCCAGTCCGCGGCCTCGGCCACCAGGTCCTGGATCGCGTCGTAGAACGGGACGGAGGCGCGGACGTGCTCGGGGAAGACGGCGGTGACCTCGGGGGTGAACTGCCATCCGCCGCGGGGGAAGCGCTCCGCGATGTCCGGGCCGTCCTCCTCCCGTACGGCGCCGGAGGCGGGGGTGGTGGTGTCAGCCGTAGAGGCGGTGGTGTTCGGCACGGTAGTACCTCGCAGGGTCGGGGAGGGTGCGGGAGATGAGTGGCTTGAGGCCCAAGCCGTCCTGGAAGCCGACCTTCGGGCGGCGGGTGATGGAGGCGGGGAGCCGGTCGGCGTAGGCCGCGCTGAGGACGGCTTTGCGGCCGGCGGGGGTGTCGGCGTCTCGGACGACGTGCCGGGGCATGGAGAGGGCGAGGGTGACCAGCTCGGGGTCCAGGAACGGGAGGCGGGCCTCCACGCTGTGGGCCATGAAGGCTTTGTTGACGCGGGGGAAGTTCCGTACGGCCTGCGCGGCCACCAGGTGGCGGCGGTAGCCGTACCAGCCGGCCTCCGCGAGGCCCCGGTAGGCGTAGCCGTAGGAGGCCCAGAGCTCGTCCGAGCCCTCTCCGCTGTAGGTGACCTTGAAGCCGTCCGCGTGCATGCGGGCGGCGAGGGCGAGGCACGGCCAGGTGATCTCCACCTGTGCCTTACGCGGCTGCTCGATGACCGCCAGGGCGTGGGTGAGGTCGTCCGCGGTGGGCGGCGCCACGTCCACCTCCACGAGCGTCACGCCCAGGGTCTCGGCGGCCTCACGGGCGCACCGTAGGTCTCGGGAGCGGGGGTCTAGGCGGGCGGTGTAGCAGGTGAGGCCGGGCCGGTGGCGGACGAGCTCGGCGACGATGGCGGCGGAGTCGAGGCCGCCGGAGAGGAGCGCGCACACGGGGACGTCGGCCACCAGGCGCCGGAACACGCCGCGCGCCAGGGCGCCCCGGAGCTCGCGGGCGGCGGTGTCCCGGGTGAGGGTGGGGTTCGGGGCGGCGGTGAGCTGGTGGTGGAGGTGCCGGCGGATGCTCCCGGCGGTGGAGAGTTCCCACCACTGCCCGGCCGGTACGTCGACCACGGCCGGGCCGCAGCGCCGGCCGAGCGCCCGGAACGCTTTGAGCTCGGAGGCGACGAGGAGCGGGGCGGCCTGGTGGACGTGGAGGGGGACCTCGCCGTGGCGGTCGCGCGCCACGTGGAGGATGCCCGGGCGCCGGGCGTCGGTCCAGGCGAGGCCGTACATTCCGTCCAGGAGCGGGAGCGCCGTCTCGGGGCCGAGGACGTTCAGCGCGGCGGCCACGACCTCCGTATCCCCGCTGGTCGCCCAGGTGCGGCCGGGGGCTGCGTCCTCCACGCGGTCCGTGATGTCGTTCTGGTTGAACAGCTCCCCGTTGTAGACCAGGCACACGGGGCCGTCGCGATACGGCTGGTCCGCGCGGGCGGTCGGGTCCTGGATCGCGAGGCGGGTGTGGCCGAGCGTCACCCCGCCCTCCTGAACCGTGGCGGCGGCGTCCGGGCCGCGGTGGTCGAGGGCGGCCACGGCCGCGGTGAGGTCCAGGGCGCCGGCGGCCGCGATGATGCCGCACACCTCAGATCACCCCGCGTTCGCGAAGCGGGATGAGGACCTGGTCCCGCACGGTCGCGGCGATGTGGCTCATCATCACCGGCGGGACCGCGCGGCCGATGCGCTCCCACCGCTGCTCATACGTCCCGGTGAGCTCGAAGTCCGGGGGGAACCCGCCGATGGCGCGGAGCTCCTGGAGGGTGAGTTTCCGGGCCTCGGCGTAGTGGGTCACGCCGGCCTTCGTGACGTGGCCGCCCTCCGCGCTGATCGTCTGGGCCGGCCGGTCCGGGGAGAGGCGCTTGAGGCTGAAGAACCGCTCCGAGGAGCCGCCGGGCGGGGTGTCACGCCAGGCCTCCCCGATCGCGTACCGGCTGATGGTGATGTCCTTCCCGGTCTCCGGGTCGTGCGTGACCTCCCCGGCTGGCGCCGGGTCGTGGACCTGGAAGTGACGGGAGTTCATGCCGCCCACGCCAACGGTGATCGCGGGGCTCGGCCTGTCCGTGACGTCGCCCTGGCCGCGCGCCCCGGACGTGTCGTGCACGAGGCGGGGGACGGCGGGGAGCGCGTCACGGACGGTGTACTGGTACGGGAGCGGCGCCGGGAAGGCGGGCTCCATGTTCAGGTCCTCGCGCACGCCCATGAAGATGAGGCGCTGCCGGGACTGCGGGACGCCGAGGCGGGAGGCGTCCAGGAGCCGCGCGGCCACGCGGTAGCCGGGGGCCTTGAGTGCGGACAGGATCTCCAGGAACATCCCCTTGGCCGTGCCCTTGACGAGGCCGCTCACGTTCTCGGCGACGAAGGTCCGCGGCTGGAGCTCGCTCAGGACGCGGGCGTACTCGAAGAACAGGTCGTCCACGCGCTGGTGGGTGTCGGAGTACGCCTTGACGGTGCCCCAGCCGGCCTCCCGCTTGCCCATGGTGGAGAACGCGGCGCATGGCGGGGACCCGTCGTAGAGGTCCAGCTCCCCCACGGCCAGGCCGGTGGCGGCGCAGATGTCCGCGCCGGTCACCTCGCGGATGTCCCGGGTGTCCAGCACGGTGTACGCCGCGGCGTTTGCGCGGTAGGTGTCCTGCGCTGCCGGGATGAACTCCGAGGCCCAGCGGACGCGGAAGCTGGCCATGCGGTAGCCGAGGGAGGAGCCGCCGCAGCCGCTGAACGTGGAGGCGGCAGTGAAGCCGTTCCACGGGAGTGCCCGGATCTCCTCCATGGACGGGACCCGGTACGGAGGCTTCGCCGCGGCCGGTGTCGCCGCGGACGGCCGCCGCATCACTCCCCCGCCCCCGGGGCCGGCTTCCCGCTCCACGTGTAGGAGCACTTCGGACACTGGTACTCCGTGGGGATGTCCTCCCCGAACTGGGGGAACTCCTCCTCCCCCTCCTCCAGGGGCGGGACGGCGTGCGCGATCTGGCGGACCTCGGCCTCCGTGTAGCCGGTGCCCTCGAACCCGTCGTCGTCCAGGTAGGACAGGAGCTCCGCCAGGGCGTCCCGGTCGTAGTCGCCCACATCGTTCGCCCGGTTGTCGACGAGGTTGATCCGGCGGGCGGTGTCGTCGTCGCAGACGATCACCTCCACGCGTGCGGCCGGCGTCCAGTCCTCGCCCTGGCAGACGCCACAGGGCCGTTCCTCACCCTGGTGGGTGGCGCGGTAGTCGCACGCGCCAGCGCCGTGGAGCTGGAGGGCCTGGAGCGTGTGGTTACCGGCCAGGACGACCAGCGGCCCGTCCGGCTGGACGTGACGGGCCACCAGGCCGCGATACTGCCCGTTTCGCTTGAGGCTGGAGAGGATGAGCTCCACGTCCCCGCGGCGGGCGTTGCCGGGGAACGGCTGGAGCTGGTCCAGGGGGACCGTGTCGGTACGGACGTGGGTGGAGGGCGGCATGGCGTTGCTCCTGGTCGCGTGGGGTCGGCGGCCCAGGAGGATAGGCGCCCCTCATGATCACTTTCAGACGGTCAGGGGAGCGCCCGTCGGCGTGCCCGGCGCCGGGGCGGAATGAGCGGTTCAGCCTCGCGCGCCACCGCGGCCGGTCAGGATTCTGTTCATGGACTCAACGATCACCGCAGCACTCGTAGGTTCCCCCGCTGTCCTGGTCACCGCAGCGGCCGCATTTGGAGCGGGCCGGGTGCAGGGACGCGGGGCCGTGGACTCCGTGCGTCGGGCGTCACAGCGGGAGTCTTACGGAAAACTCCTGGCTGCCTGCTACACGTTCAGTTCCCAGGGCAGCCCCATCGCGGCCCGCCTCGGGAGCTGGCGACTCAACGCACCTGCCAACCCTCCGCTCCCGAATCTGATGACCGCCCAGCAAGCGGCGGAGCTACTTGAGACCCTGGCGGAACGTATCGGTGAATGCGCAGCGGTGGTGCGGCTGGACGGCCCTCCGCACATCGCACGGCTCGCACACGATCTATGGGAGCAGGCGTCGAGTATCGCGGCGGAAGCCGTGCTGTACGTGCTCGCCCCTGAACGAATGACCGGGGCGCCGTTCGAGCACGCGGTCTTCTACGACAAAGCGGTGACGACCTTCGCGGAGGAGGCCAGCGCGTACCTGAATACGGGCCGCCTTCCCCGCTGGCGGCTTAGGACGCGACTTGCCCGTCGAGGTCGCCCGATCCGGTTGTCCGACGGGAGGACTGCCCCGGGTGAATAGAGGTGCGGCGGCTGGATACACGGCGCGCCTCGCCAGGGGTCGGACCGGATTGAGCAGTTCAGCCACGCGGGCCGGGGGCGGCGGGCCAGGATTCTGTTCATGGACCCCGCGATCTCCGCCGCCTTGGTGGCCGTCCCCGCATCTCTCTTCGCCGCCGTGACCGCATACGGTGCGGGACGCGTCCAGGGACGAGGTGCGGTGGATTCCGTACGACGGGCGTCTCAGCGCGATTCGTACGCCCAATTCTTGTCCGCTTGCTGGGCGTTCAACGATGAGCTCCACCTATGGATGCATGCTGTTGACGGTCGGCCGTGGTCTTTCCATCCCCCACCGCCACCTCTTACTGGCAGTACCAGTGAGGCTCTCCAGAGGCTCGGTGAGCTGCAAGGTTCGATCGCAAAGCGCGCTGCCATCGTGGCGCTGGACGGGCCTCCGCCAATCGCCTCCATTGCAGATCAGGCGAGACAGTGGGCAAGCAACATCATCTTTACCGCGCACACCGTCCACCGAACAGCGGACGTAGCGGAAGCGGAGCGTCTGCCCGTCTACTACACGCTGGCTGATGAGGTCCGCGCCTTCCACTGGTCGGTCGCGCTCTTCGGGGAGGAGGCCAGTGCGCACCTGAATACCGGCCTCCTCCCCCGGTGGCGACTTAGGCCCCGGCTCCCCCTCCGAGAGAACCCCATCCGGCTAGCGGACGGGCGGACCACCCCAGACGAGTAGTTGCGCGGCGTTTGTTCTCGTCGGAATGCCACTGGCGGAACGTTCGGCCGGCCTGGCGTTTGCGGAAGCGCGGGATGTGGGTGCCGTCATGAGACGTCCAAGCCAGCGGCCTTGAGGAGCGCAGCGACGGTGACCACGCTATCCGCTGTGTGCCGGGAGTCGATGACGGCGACGAGGGCGCGGAGCGCGCGGAGCACGATCTCCCCCGCCGGTAGGTCGGGGAGGACGTCGCGGGCGGCCGTGATGAGGCGGGAGGCCTCGTCCCCGTCCGCGACGGTGAGGACCACGGAGCCGCGTGCCGCCGGCGCGGGTGTGCCGCTGGTCGCGGGGACGCTCGAGGTGGCCGGGCCTCCAGTAGGTGACGCGGCGGTCGGGGAGGGCGCCTGGCTGCCGCTGGAGGGCTCGGGGGCGGGCGTGGGCTCCGGGGTGTCGTAGGGCTCGGGTTCGTCGGTCTCGGCCTCGGCCAGGTACTCCAGGAGGTCCGTGAGGTCGGTGTCCGTGTAGCCGGTGCCGGCGAGGTCTCCGTCCATGTCGTCCAGGAGCGCGGCGAGGGCGGCGTCGTCGTAGGAGCCGGCGTCCGAGGTGCGGTTATCGGCGAGGACGATGCGGCGGGCGGTGGCGTCGTCGCACTGGTAGATGGCGCACTGGGCGGCCGGCTTCCAGTCCTGGCCGTGGCAGAGGGCGCACGGGCGCTCCTCTTCACCGTGGCGGGTGATGAGGCCGCACGGGCCGGGGCCGTGGGCGGCCATGGCCTGGAGGGTGTGGTTCCCGGCGAGGACGATCAGCTTCCCGTCCTCCAGCTCGCGCACCACCAGCGGCCGGAACTGGCCGTTCGCGGTCAGGGACTCCAGGATCATGCCGACGTCGCCGCGGCGGGCGTTGCCGGGGTAGCCGGTGAGGTCGCCCAGGGGGTGGGTCTCCAGGCGCTGGAAGACGGCGCCGGGCGTGGTGGTCATCTGGGGGTCTCTCCTGGTCGGCCGGGGTGCGTGAGGCCGGAGGAGGATAGGCGCCCGTCATGATCAGGTCTGGGCGTGCGGAAGGGCCCGCCCCGGGGTGTGCTCGGGTGCGGGCCCTGGCGGGTGAGGCCGGGTCAGGTGAGGGCGGCCACGGCCGCGCGGAGAGGTGCGGTGTACTCGTAGCCGAGCTCGGCGTGCGCGAAGTGGCCACCGTCCAGCTCATCGTCGTAGCGGATGAGCGGGGCGTGGATGAGTACCCGGTCGTCGGTGAGCGTGGCGGTGATGCTGTCCGGGAGCGGCGCCCCGCCGGCTGCCCTCCACTCCCTGTACCGCGGGTGCGTGAGGACCTGATCCAGAGCGGCGAGGAGCGCGGAGCGGGGGCCCGGGGCGAGGGTGTCCCACGCCCCGATGGCGCACCAGGCGCCGGCGCGTTCCTCCGCGGTGGTCGTCCGCTCGCGGCTGAGGGTGGCGGGCACGTAGACGGAGGCGGCCAGATAGGCGGACTCGCGGCGAACCTCGACGTCCCACCAGGGGGTCATGGTGGTGCTGGGTTTCAGGATGGCTCCCATGCGGTGCTCCTTCGATGCGTGCGTGTGCCCGGTTAACGAGCGGGCGGCCCGTACGGGGCTCTGAGTTGTCGACCGGTTCAGGGGTTGCGGTGGTGGACGGTGTAGGCGGGGAGGACCCGTTCTACGGCGGCGACCAGGTCGGCGGGGCGCCGCTGCCCGGGGATGCGGGCGCGGGCGCGGAGGTACGCGGTAAGGCGGGGCGCGGGGATGATGCGGAGGCCGTAGAGCTCCAGCTCGGTTGCGCGCCGGCCGTGGGGGCCGTGGAGGGCGGCGCCGTCCATGACGACCAGAGGCGTGACGGGCACGCCGAGGAGGCGGGCGACGGTGGCGGCCTCGTTCTGGAGGCCGGTGAGCCGGCCCGTGACGTCCCGGTCGCCGTGGAAGAGGTGGCCGAGGCGGACGGTGACGGGGTATCTGCTGCTCCAGCTCTTGGTGTCGGGGAGGAACACACCGCCGGCCGGGGAGATGAGGAGGTGGTCCACGTTCTCCCGGCGTCCGGGTAGGGCCAGGTCGTGGAAGATGTGCCACCCCTCGGCGTGGAGGGGTTCGAGCCGGCGGGCGGTGCGGCGTTCCCCGCGGGCGCCCTCCTCGTAGCGGCTCGCGAGGGCGCCGGCGCGGGTGGGGATGTTGAGGGCGTTCGCGAGGCGGACCAGGGGGGTGCGTAGGGCGCGGGCGCGGGCGGCGGCGGATGCTCCGGCGCCGGTGGTCGGGCGGTGGTGGCGCCACCACCAGACGGCGGCGGCCACGAGGAGGACGGCGGTTAAGGTCACGGCTCCTGCTCTCTGGCGGGGCCCGGGCCGTGGGTGGCCCGGGCCGTGGGGGCGGTCAGTGGCACGGGCACTTGCAGGGGCAGTGACCGCAGTCGGGGTTCTGGCAGTCCTGGTGTCGGCAGTGGCCGCACGCGTAGACCTGGTGCGGGAGGCACGAGCACGGGCGGGCGGCGGCCGGGGCGGGCGTGGGGTCCAGGAGGGCGTCCGCCGCCTCCAGGTGAAGCGCGGCGTGTTCCTCGCGGAGCGTGGCCAGGGGGCGCCCGTCGTAGGCGCGGGCCAGGGTGTCCGCCACGCGGTGGCGCTCCTCCTGCGGGGTGCGCGGCCGGTGGGCGTCCACCACCGGGTGGAGCCAGACCGGCCAAGGGAGCGTGTAGTCCGCGCGGTACGGGACCTCCTCCTCCGACACGAGGACGGACACCTCCTGGAGGTCCTGGCCGCGGTAGAGGAGACGTACACCGGTGACGGGGCCCTCCTCCTCGTCTGGGGCGCCGGTGACGGTGAACACCAGCTCCACGAGCGGGCGGGCGGGGCGGGCGGCGGTGACGGTGATGGACATCGGGTCCTCCGTGTTGTTCGGGATGTTCGGGTTGTTCAGGCGGCCAGGGCGTAGCGGCCCTCGCGGAGGGCCTTGAGGCGCTGGAGCTGGTAGCCCATGCCGGGCGCGCCCTCCAGAGGTGCCGTGGCGTGGGGCCATGCCTGGCGGGCGGCGGCGGTGTAGGCGGCGCCGGCGAGGACGATCACCTCCCGCGCGTGGCCGAGTCCGAGGGCGCGGGCCTGCGCGCGGAGTTGTTCGCCGGTGACGGAGCCGGCCTCGCCCATGCGGAGCTCGTAGGGCGCCAGGACGCGGTCCAGGGGGACCAGGCCGTGGAGTGCGGAGAGCACGAGGACCGTGCCTCCGGGGCGGGCCAGGGCGTCCGCGGCCCGGCGGCATGCCCGGTGGAAGCTGCCGGTGTAGAGCTCCCCAGCGGGGGCGGGCCGGCTCAGCTTCGCGGCGCCGCACGGGATGACGATCACGCGGCCCGCGGTCGAGGTGGGGAGCGGGAGACGGGTGGCGGACGGGCGGACGGTGAGGGCGCGTCGGGTGGCGACCTCCAGGGCGACGGGGAAGAGGCGGGCCAGGCGGGCGGGGCGGCGGGCGGCGTGCTCCAGGTGGGCGGCCAGGGTCCAGCGGGTCCAGGCCGGGAAGGCGGGGAGGCCGCGGCCGGCCTTTACGGAGGCGCGCATCGCGCGGATCCACGAGCCGTAGTTGGCGTGTGCGTCGGCGTCCACGGACATGTTGTCCAGGGGGGTGCGTACGTCACGGTCCGCGCCGTACGGGCGCCAGCGCACGCACTTCGGGCCCACGGAGATGACCACGCCGCCGTGCGCGTGGTGGACGCGGGGGCCGGGGCGGTGCTCGGGGAGGCACTGGACGCGCAGCCCGGGGACGACGATGCCCGGCCCGGAGATCACGTCTGGCAGCTCGTCCCACGTGAGGCGGGCCTCATCCGCGGCCTGGTTGGCGGCCTCGGCGGCGGCGTGCTCCAGGTGGCGGGTAAGGGACCATGCCGTCCACTCCGCGTAGGGGAGCGGGTTCCCGGCTCGCCTTGCGGCGATCTCCGCCCGGACGGCGGCGCGGTTGTCGAGGTGGGAGGAGGCGTCCACGCGCATGTGGTCCAGCGGGGTGCGGACGTCGCGGTCCCACGCATAGGGACGCCAGCGGACGCACTTCGGGCCCACGGAAACGATGACGCCGCCGCGGGGGTGGCGGACGCGGGGGCCGGGCTGGTGCTGCGGCAGGTACTCCACGTGCACGCCAGGCACGACGACGCCCGGCCCGGCCACGATCCCCGGCACTCTGTCCCACATGATGCGCTCCGTTCCCGGGAGGCTCCGCGCCACCCTGCATCCCCATATTGGCAATCTGACTTTGCAAAGTCAAATTGCATAGCGTGATTGCTAGGCGCGGCGCGGGGACAGAGGGGGGACACGGCCGGGGACACCGCCCCTACGGCTGAGGACACGGCGAGGACATCAGGCGGACACGGGCGGGCGGGGAGCGTGTCCCCACAGGTCAGGGGCGGAGGACACGTCCCATGCGGGATGTCCTCCGCCCCTGGCTGCCTTCGGGTCCTCAGCGGATGACGACGCCGTCTTCGTCCGTGCGGATCTCGGCGTTGCAGTGACCGCAGACGAGTTCAAAGGCGCTGCGGGAGCCGCGATAGAGGGTCATCGGGGTGCCGCAGTGCTCGGGGGGTTCGTGGAGGTCGACGCCGTCCCCCGGGCGGTATCCGTGGCTCATTGCATCTGCCCTTCCTTGTGGCTGGTGACATGTTGGCGCCCCGTGACCCAGGGGCGGAGGAGTGGAGCTCTACGTGGCGGCGGTGATCTCCGCCGGTGCGTAGCTGGTAGGGAGCTGGTCCGGGTCGCAGTCCAGAACGACGCCGTACCCGCCACCTCCGCCCGGCGCGAGGCCCGTGATGGTGCCCTCGGAGCCGGCCGGTACGGCGAGCGCTCCAGACCAGGCGGCGGGGGCGCCCACGAGGGTGCGCACCCGGGTGCCGATCGCGTACGTCATGGGTCAGCCCTCGTCCACGAGGAGGCCGGCGCGGACGTCGTCGATGGTCTCCACGGCGCCCCAGGAGAAGCGGACTTCCACCTGGCCGTGGAACCACTCGCCGGTCTCGTCGTCACCGGCTCCGGGCGACACGGCGCGGACCAGGGTGGCGTGGAGGTTGTGGTCCACGAGGATCGCGTCCCCCTCACGGACGGCGTGCTGGTCACTTGTGCTGTTGACCTTGAGACGGGCCATGCTGCTGGGCTCCTTCGGTGAGGCCGGGGCGGCGGCGGTTCCGCCGCCCCGAGGGGGGTGATGGGTGGTCAGTAGTGGGCGCCGCGGTGAAGGTCCGCGATGAGTACGGACGCGTTGTCCGCGTACTCGCCGCTGAGCTCCACGGCCGCCTCCACGAAGGTCTCCGCGACGTCCTCCAGGTCGCCGGGAAGGTAGTCCACCAGCGGGATGGAGGAGTGGTCCTCCACCGGGTCGTACGCGCCATCGCTCGCGAGGAGAAGCCGGCCGAAGCGGTCCAGGTGGCGGGTGACGCTCTCCACCGCGGCGTGGCCGTGCGTGGCGCGGACCTCCGCGTCCGTCTCGTTGGATCCGAGGGCGCTGGTGAGGTGGTTGGCGCGGCCGTAGGGCGGATAGACGCGGCGCCGGTTGTGGTCCGCGGTCAGCTGCCTGCACGTCCCGCCCGCCCAGAGGTAGGCGCGGGCGTCGCCGCACCACGCGACGGTGAGGGGGCGGCCGGGGGCGGTGACGGCGACGACTGCCGCGGCGTACGGGAGGTCCTGGAACGGGTCCGCGGGGTAGGGGCGGCCGGTGTAGTGGTCGTACGCGGCGCGGAGGCCGGCCTCGGCGTCCTGGTGGCGGGCGGCCAGGGCGGCCACGCGGTGCGCGGCGCCGGCCGTCCAGCGGGCGACCTCGCGGGAGGTGCCCACGCCGTCCAGGAGGGCGTACGCGCGGGTGCCGTTGGGGGTGACGCGGACGGCGGTGGCGTCGCACTGGCGGGGGCGTCCCCCGACGTGCCGGGCGGTGGACCAGTTACGCATGGACATCGGGAGCTCCTTCGCTCACTGCGTGGGGGTTGTGAGGGGGCCGCCCGGGTGGGGCGGCCCCGGCGGGGTGGGTCAGGCGGAGTGCGCCGTGAGCTCCGGTCGGAAGGTGGCGGCCACGACGTCCGGGGTGGCGTGCTGGGCGGCCAGGAGGGCGAGGTGGGCCATGAGGGTGAGGCGGACCCGGCCGCCCTGCTCCAGGACCAGACGGTGGGCGTAGAGGCGGGAGGTGGCCGCGGGGCCGATGCGGCAGAGGCCGGCGCGGATGATCGGGCGTCCGTCCTCGCGGGCGGGGAGGGCGCCGGTGGCCGCGTGCACGGTGTGGAGGTCCGCGCGGACCTGGTCCGTGAGCGGCCCGGCCGGGGTGTGCGGGGTCAGGGTGATGGAGCGCGGCTGGCGCCTGTGGCCACCGGCGCCCAGGAGGTGGACGGTCCAGGTGATGACCGCGCCACCGTTCTCCGTGGGGGTCACGGTGTACCCGCGGGTGAGTGCGCGGCGGATGAGGTGGAAGGCGTGCGCCTCGGAGGCGGTGCCCTCGGTGGTCCCTCCGGCGTGGACGACGGTTTCAGTGAACACGATTCCTCCTGCTGGGGGTGGGGCCGGGTGCGTGGGGCGCCCGGCTGGCGGGGCGTCAGGTACCCCTCTGTCGCTGGGCCTGTGGCCCCCTGACACCTCGATACTCGCATGGTGACTTTGCAAAGTCAACTTGCCCAGTCGGTACGCTTGCGGCGTGGCGTGGAGGGCCGGGCGTCCCTGGCGTTCAGGGCAGACGGAGGGCGGCGGAGCGCAACCGCGCCAGGCACGTACGGCAGGACGGAAGGCGGCCATCCCGCGTGGCCTCCAGGTAGGCCAGGTTCGGGGCGTTGCTCGGGGTGTGGCAGAGGGCCGTCCCGGCGTCCCGGCGGAGCCGGCCGACGCGGAGCGGGTCGAGGAGGACCACGTGGTCCGCGCCCTGCGTGTAGAACTCCAGGTGTCGCGCGGACGTGTAGTTGTGCCGGACCTCGACGCGCACGCCGGCCCGGCGGAGCGCGTCGACCAGCTCCCGCCACTCCGCCTCCTGCCGGGCGGCGTCTTCCGCGCCGGCGCGCAGCGCGGCCCGCTCCTCCAGCTCCCGGGCCGCGCGGGCGGCCGTGGCGCACGGCGGTGGGGGCGGCGAGGGCTCAGCCTGGACGGCCAGGTGGAGGAGGTAGAGGTCCGGCCAGGTGAGAGCGCGCGGGCCGACGTACGGGCAGCCCAGGATCTCCGTGGCCCACTCCGCACTGTGGACCCGGAACGCGGCCTGTACCCGGGGGTCCACGAAGGGGCCGACCTCCCGGCGCGCGCGGGTGCGGAGTTGGTCCAGGGCGGTCGGCGTGAGGCCGGTGGCGCGCAGCGTGCTGCTCATTTCGTCTCGTCTCACGGGTGAGGCCGGGCGCCGTGAGGGAGCGGCGCCCGGCCGGAGGCGGGTGGGGTGTTCAGCGGGCGAGGGCGGAGCGGATGCCGAGGCGCCACCCCTCCCCCAGGTGCGTGGCCCATGCCTCGCGGACGAGCTCCGGGACGGGGACTCCGAGGTGGGTGCGCGGGGCGCCGGTGGTGTGCGCCGTGGCGCGGTCGGTGCGCCACTCCTGCCACTGGCCGCCCGGGGTGCGGTAGACGGCGGTCATGTGCGGGGCCTCCGCGTTGACCTCCTCCGCGGCCTGCTGGTCCGCGCAGGTCCACAGGCGGCCGTCGGGGTGGCGGACGGCCCAGTCCGTGGGGCCGGTGGGCTGCTCGGGCTCGGCCGGCGCGTTCATGAGACCGGGGATGTCCTCCAGGGCGACGGCCACGCCGTGGTCCACGCCGGGGCCGAACACGGCCCAGCCGTAGGCCCGGCCCATGTAGGCCAGGCGCCATGTGGCGCCGCGGTGCTCGGCGGAGTGCGTGACGCCCTTGCCGGGGACGAGGGGGCCGAGGGTGATCCCGGCGGCGGCGAGGACGGCCCGGAGCTCCTGGAGGGCGGCCTCGGGGATGGTGCGGGGCAGGTGACCCATGGTGATGTCCTTCGGGAAGGGGGCCGGGCGCCGTGCGGGGCGCCCGGCCCGGGGTGAGGGTGGGTCAGGCGGTGAGGATGAGGGCGGCGGCGTCCGCGTTCTCCAGGGCTGCCAGGGCGGCGGTGGCGTCGCTCTTGAAGGTGGCCCGGGCCGCCTTGCGCGGGGGGACCTCGCCGCGGGCGGTGTAGTCGAGAGCGATGGCGGCGCCGTCGAGGATGGAGCGCCCGGAGGTGCGAGTGATGACCACGCCGCCGTACTGGCCGTTCGGGAGTCGGCGGAGCCAGGCCTTTTCGGCGTCCGCCGCCTTGCTCAGGGCCTTCGCCTGGCGGTCGAGCTCGGCGTAGCGGACGGCGTGGGTCTCGATGTCCTCCACCGCGGGCATGTCGGCGCCGTCCAGGAGCTGGTCCTCCGGGGCGGGGGTGGTGAGGCTCGTCTCCCCGAGGGCGGTGGTGATGCGCTCAACGGAGAGGGTGGCGGCGAGGGCGGCGCGGCGGGCGATGCGCTCCACCCGGCGGGCGGCGGTGGCCGCGTCACGGCGGGCGCCGCGGGCGGCGTGGCGGGCGGTGCGGGCGTCCTGCTCCAGGCGGGCGGCGCGCTCCATGCGGGTGGCCAGGCGGCGGGTGGCGACCGCGAGACCCTTCCCGGCGCGCTCCGCGGTACGGAGGGCCTTGCGGGCCTCGGTGACCTTCGCGCGGGCGTCCTTCGCGCGGAGGGTGGCGCGCTCGGCGGTGCGGGCGGCGCGGGCCTCCTCGCGGCGGGCGGTGGTGAGGGCGTCCTCCGCGTCGACCAGGACGGCCAGGTGGCGGGCGGCGGCGGCGGTGATCTTGCTCATGTCGTACCTCCGTGCTTGCGGCCGGGTCCCTCGCCCTGCCTGCACCTCGATACTCACACAGTGACTTTGCAAACTCAACATGCCTAGCGGCTTTGCCCTGCCGGTTACACAACGGTGACACGAACGTCGGGGCGCCCCGCCTCCCTTGCGGAGGGCGGGGCGCCGCGTCAGCGCTGGTCAGACCTGCGGCCGATAGGCGGTCACGACGCGCCGGCCGCCGCGGACGACGACCCAGCCGGCTCGGGTGAAGGCGGCACGCATCTCGCGGAGCTGGGCGACGAAGGGGCTACCGGTGGCGGTGACGTACCGTCCGTCCTCCACCCAGAACGCCCGCACGTGGCCGTTTTCCTGCGGCTCGACCACGACCCCGGTCACGCCCTCGCGGCCGGTCACCAGCGCCGAGGACGGGCTGAACCCGGCCGGGACCAAGGCGAAGTGGGCGAGCTCCAGGACGTCCAGGGCGGCCGCGACGTCCTCATGGAGCAGGTGCTCCGGTGCGGCGCCGCGCGTTTGGGCGTTCATCGCCTTGAGGTTGTGCAGGCAGGAGCGGAGAGCATCCACGCTCATGGTGGCCACGGCGTCCGGGATCGGCACGGGGGCGCCGGTGAGGCGCGCGGCCTCCAGGGCCGCCGCCTCGGCCTCCTGGCGGGTCAGCACCATGGACATGCTCCGCTTCCCGGTGCGGGCGGTGACCCAGCCGTACCGCACGCCGAGGCCTCGACTGACGCGGTACGTCCAGGCCACCGGGTGGCTCGTGTTGAGGAGCTGCACCCCGTCGAAGGCGTGGGCGTCCGGGGCGGCGGTGGTGACGGTGAGGCGCGCGGCGACCTCCTCCCAGAGGGCGGCGAGTTCCGCCGGGTCCGCGGCGGCCTCGGCCGGCTGGTCGGCGGCGACCTTGGCCAGGTCTCGGGCAGCGGAGGCGGCGCCGGCTGCGATGGCGGAGCGGACCTCCTGGTCCGTCTCTGCCGCCTTGAGGTAGTCCATGGCCGCGGTGAGGTCCGCGAGGGCGGCGCGCCATTGCGGTGAGGTGGTGTCCTTCGCCTGGCGGACGTGCTCGGCCGTCAGGTTGGAGACCTGGCGGGCGGCGCGGATGTCCTCCCAATTGGCGCGGCGGCAGTTCGCGGCGATCCACTGCGTGCCGTCCTCCACCACGACGTGGGCCGGCTCCCCGAGGGTGAGGGGCGCCATGCCCTGGACGGTGCGGGCCACGCCGTCCGCGCACACGACGCGGTCACCGGCCTGGAACGTGACGGGGGTGGTGGTCTGGTTGTTCATCAGGTCCTCCGTGGTTGAGGTGTGGACGCTGCGTCCGGACACCCTCCGGGCCGTCCGCCGTGGCGGGCGGCCCGGGGCGGGTCCGGCCGGGTCAGTAGGTGACGGCGGTCGGGTCCACGACGGACATGCGGGTCATCTCCGTGAGGTAGCGGTCATACGTGGCGAGCACGGCGGCCAGGCCGCCGGTGGCGAAGGAGCCACGGGCGGCGTCTTCGGCTTCGGCGCGGCGGGCTGGGTCGTAGCGCCACATCGCGGTGCCGAGGCGGTTGGCGTGGGCCGCGGCGACGGTGGCGGGGTCCTCGCCGGCCTCCATGCGGCGCAGGAGGACGGCGCGGAACTCGCGGAGTCGGGGAAGAGCCGAGCGGGCGCCGTCGCGGAGTTCGGTGCGGCGCGCGATGGCGGCCTCGTAGTTGGCGTAGCGGGCGGCCTTGCGGACGCGGTAGGAGCTCCAGCCCATGGCCGTGGCGGCGCATCCGGTGCCGTAGTAGGTGAGCTCTCCGTCCGGGGATCCGTCCTGGTCGAGGGGCTGGAGGGCGACGGTGGAGCGGAGGTGGGTGCGGTGGCAGCACTCGCAGTCCGTGAAGAGGTCCGTGGTGCCCATGATCTTGAATGCGGCGCGCATGTCGTGCTCCTTCCGCCGGGACCTGGCGTCCCCGTGCACCACCATGTTGGCAAAGTGATTTTGCAAAGTCAACACGCTAAGGGTGTGGCGGAGGTGATCGCGGGAGGCCACCTGTCTCCCCTCGGGGACACGGCAGCGCGAGGGGAGACGTGAGGGCCGCCTCCGCCCTTCGAAGGGAGGACGGGGCGGCCGGACGGGGCCTCAGGCGAGGGGGGCCGTCCAGTACTTCCCGGCGGCCCCGAAGAGGGAGAGCTCGCGGCCGGTCTCATCCTCGGCGTGGCGGAGGCCGCGGGACATCCACACGCGGGTGATGCGGAGCGGCTGCCCGGTGACCTGCTTCCGATCGCCGGCCGGGTGCCAGTGGCCGCCGCGCTCGAAGCCATAGAGGAAGAACGGGGCAGCGAGGCCCTTGAGGGTGCGCCATTCCGGCTGCCCGGGGGTCGGCTCGGCGGGCGGGGTGGCCGTGCCCTCGGTGCGGGCGGCCAGGGTTTCGCGGATCACGGTCACGGCGGGGCCGGTGAGTACGGCGTCCCCGTCTTGCGGGGGCGTCTGGAAGACGGCGCGGCGGCCTCGGCCGACCCAGTCGGCGGTCAGGTTGGCGGCCTCGTCCAGGACGTCCGCCACGGTGGCGCCGGCGGTCTCGGCGACGGTGGAGGCCTTCGCGGGGAGGGTAGCCAGGAGGGCGTCCACGGCCTCCTCCACGTCGTCGGTGAAGGTGAGGATGCCGCCGGGTCGGCTCGCGTTCGGGCTCCAGACAGCCCACCGGCCGCGCTTCATGCCCTTCTCGTCGTAGATGACGCCCATGACGCCGGCGCGCTCCACGGCCCACGTCATGCTCCCGTCTTTCCAGGTGGTGACGCCGGGGCGGGTGACGTCGGCGGGGGTGATGTCGGACATGGGGTACCTCCCTGATGGCGGTGAGGTCTGGCGACCTCCTACACCACCATGTTGGCAAAGTGACTTTGCAATGTCAACGCTCCACCGGGTGCGCGCCACGTGCACCCTTAGCATTGCGACCGTGCAAACTCGGGTGGCATAGTGGCCCCCATGACCTCCACCACGCCCCGCCGCTTCACCCGCCTGGACCGGCACACAGCCGACTTCCGGGCCGGCGAGGAAGCACAGGAAGAGGCCCGTAAGGCCCTCTACGCGGCGATCATTCGGCACCTGACGGAGCGCAACGCCAGGCCGGGGAAGATCGCAGACCACACCCCGTATGACCGGAACTGGATCGGGGAGCTCGGCCGCCAGGCCGGCGTCCCGCCGCTCAAGGGCCCGAACGCGGTCGGTCCGGCGCCGAAGTACGACCCGGCCACGCAGGCCGCCGCGCTGGAGGAGCTGGACGCGCTGACCGCCGAATACGACCGCGCGAAGGCTGCCATCGAGAAGGCACGCGGCCCCATCCACGAGGAGATCATCAAGCACTACGAGGCGGGCGTGGGACCGGAGGTCCTGGCGCAGCACTCCCCGTATGACCGGAACTGGATTGGGCAGATCGCCCGGTCCGCGAGCGTCACCCGCCAGCGGCAGAAGTCCCCCGCGCCCACGGAGTGAACTCCCGGGGCCGGCGGGCCGCCTCGAGGTGGCGGGGCCTGAACGCACGAAGGGCCGCACCCAGCTGTCGGGTGCGGCCCTCCGTCATGCCCGGGAGGCAGGCTCACATGATCTTGAAAAGGACCAGCGCGAGGACGAGCGCCAGGGCGACGACCGCGGCCACGCGCTGCTCCGTGGGGAGCTCCGCCAGGCTCATACGGGCCGGCTGGAGGACCAGCTCGCCGTCCGGGATGAGGCCGCCGTGCGCCTGCATCCGGTGGGCGTACTGGACGTCCTCCAGCTCCCGCCGACTGTAGACCTCCGGCGAGGTCTCCCCGCACTTCACGCACCTGTACTCGTACGGCCCGAACACGGCGGCCCTCCTCTCGTCCAATCCGCTCACTTCCAAGGGTGCCCGGCCGCGCGGCCCGGAAGGGTTGATTCCTGCCATTCACGCACTGGCACCGGTGTTCGGCTCCTTCACGGGCGGGAGGTCGTCACGGTGGATGCCGATGTGAACTCGGCCGTCCACGCGCACGCCACTGCGGACGGTGACCCCGGCCTCCTCGTACGCGCGGGCAAGCGCGGCCAGAGACCACAGAGCCCGGTGACCCTCAGCGCGAAAGATCGCCACGATCGCCGACAGATGGACTCCTCTGTCTCCCTGTCGGTAAGCCATGGCAGCCACTCGCCGCAGCTCTTCGGGCTCCACCTCGACCGGGTACCGGGCCAGGGAGCTCACGGGTGCGTCGCGTGGCAGAGGTGGCGCGGGCGCGACCAGCGGCCGAAGCCGCATCTTCCGGACGTAGTCCTCAACGCATGCCGCGCGCTCGAACCATTCCGATGTGCCGACGCGGAAGTCAGCGAACCGTTCATGCAGCGCGCCCTCCAGTCGAACGCCCCCGCCCAGAGTCAGGAGTACGTCGGAGGCCTGCGCGTGAAGAGCTTCGAGCCGTCGCCGGAGATGCGTGGTGTACCCGATCTTGAAGCGGTCGCCACGCGCGATGAAGTACACACACGCCGGGTGCATCCCGTCCAAGTGCGGCGGCACTCTCCGAGCTGAGTCCACGAGTTCCTGGAGATGCGCCGGGAGCTCCCGCGGCTGCCTTGCATCACCGGCCGCAGTGCGCAGCATCTCAGGGACGATCGCCATCGCGATCTGCATGCGGTGACGGCGGCAGATGGGCGCCGGAACGGCGGACGTTACAACGTCCGTGCACGTCTGCCCTCCGTCGGTGCAGATGCACCCCGGCGTGCCATTGGCCATAGTTGACTCCTCGTCACTCGGCTGCCTCCAAGAGGGGTCCAGTCCCCCCGAAGGCGCTTCCCGTCAGTCTGACGCTAGCTCGCTTAGAGCTCGAACCGGTTCCGCTCGCTGAGGTCGAAATAGGTCACCCCGCCGTAATCAGTGCGCACCACGCGCACCCCTTCTTCAGACGTCCCCTCCGCCGTTGTTGTTGTTGGCGTTGGCTCCTGACCTGCGACAACGCCCGATGCCGCTGGCGCCTCCTGGGGACCGGGTAGCTGCGGGACGTCCGACCGGTGCACGCCGGGACCGTTGCCGCGCATCGAACGGACCCCCGCCCGGGATGGGATTCCGGCCGTCTCCAGGGCCTCACGGAGGGCTCGGGTGGAGGGGTAGCGGAGGTGGTCGCGGAGGGCGGTGTGGAGCACCCCGGAGGACCCGCCGACGAGGGCGTGAAGCGCCCTCACGATGTCCTCTCGGGAGGGGGCCGGCGGGGCCTCGACGGCGGGGGCGCCAGCCGGCTCTTCCTCGGGCTCCTGGCCAGCCGCCGCCGAGGTCTCTACGCCGGGTTCGTCGACGGGCTCCCCGGCCGGCTCCGGGACGGGCTCGGCCAGCACCTCGGGGGAGGACTCTGCCGGGAGCTCCGCGGCGGGCCGCTGGAGCGCGGCCGCGAGGCGCCTGGTGAAGTCGGCGCGCGGGTCCTTCCGCGCGTCCTTCCCGGAGGTCGGCGCCTTCGCCGCGCGGGCTACCTGGAGGGCGGCCCAGCGCTCCGCGACGGCCGCGGTGATGAGCCACCCCGGGATGAGCAGCACGGCACCGGTCCAGGAGTACCGGGTCAGGGTGTGCACGATGGCGGCTCCGACCACAGCGGGGATGAACAGGAAGCGGGGCAGGGGGCTGACCTTCGGGCAGAGCTGGCCGGCGAGCCATCCGCGACCGACCAGCACCAGCACGGTGGACCCGGCGCGGAGCAGGTGCCCGGCCTCGCGGCACACGGGCGCCAGGCCCTGGCGTATACGGGGCGCGGTGGCCTTCGTGGCGCCCACGGCGAGGCTGCCGAACTCGTGGGCGGTGCGCCGGTCCGGGACGTACGGGCGGAGGTCGGGGAGCGCGAACGCGCGCGGCCGGGCGCCCGCCGCCTCGCCCTGCTCCGTCTTCTCCAGCTCGTCCCCGGCTTCGGTGGCCGGCTGGTCCTGGACGTACCGCTCCCCCGGCGTGGCGCGCGCGGGCCCCGGCCCGGGCGCCTCCGCCGGCTCGGTGGCCGGGGAGTCGTCCGGGTCGGGGACCGGGTAGAGGTGAGCCGTGCTCATGACGCCATGCCGTGGACGGCGGCCGCGATCCTCTTGGACAGGACCGCCCAGGGGCCGCCCGCTCCGGACGCCACGTAGGTGAAGAACACGACCAGGTAACTGATGCCGCGTCGGGACCACTTCTTGAACACCGCCAGGAGGGCGAGGATCAGGGCCAGGGCCGGCATGGTCAGCTCCGGCGCGAACGCCCCGATGAGGCCGACCAGGTCATTGACCAGGGAGGAGATGAGGTCGAAGGGGGTGCCGGCCGCGTTGAAGGCGGCGCCGGCCAGGAGCGAGAGAAGGACGCAGGCCCACCAGTTGAGCGGACCGACCTTCGCGTTCTCGTTGTCCTTCGTGCCGAACCACAGGACGACGAGGAGGGCCGAGGCAATGCCGAACACGCCGATGCCGCTGAAGAAACTCATGAGGGGGTCCGTTCTCGGGGTGGAGCGGGGTCAGAACAGTTGCGAGATGGGCGTCTGGACGCCGTCCAGGAGCACGCCGACGACCAGGGAGGCGGAGAGACCGCGGGCCGCCCACGCGAGCGGGAGCACCCACCTGCGGCCGCGCCAGTCGAGGACGAACACCGCGGCGGCCAGGGCGTAGCACTGGAAGGAGTAGCCGTCCGTCAGGGACGGGTGTTGTGCGGCTAGTACGGCCGTTCCGTGCATGACCCACTGCGGGGCGCCGACGTAGAACCCGGCGCCCAGTGCGCTGCCGGTGTAGAGCATCCACACGACGTGATCCGGCACGGACCGGATCACCTCCAGGAGGGAGCGCCGGTCACGCGCCCGCATGGTGAAGGGGACACCGTGCGCGGCGAGCCGGGGGCGGCGGCGGGGCCGCGGGGCGCGGGGAGCTCGCCGCGCCCCGCGCCACCTCTTCCCGGCCGGCTCCGCGCCGTCCTCCGCCTCGGGCTCCTCGGCGTCGTCGGTGTCCTCCTCCGCCTCCTCCGTGTCCCCCGCGTCCTCCTCCTGGGGTTCCTGTGCGGCCGGTCGGCCGGCGCGGGAGACCACGGCCTCCTTCACCAGGGTCAGCCGGCCCCGGCGCGGGGAGGCGTCCTCCCCCGGCTCCTGGTCCTCCGCGGGTGCCTCCTCCTCCGCGTCGGCCGGCTCCTCCTCGTGGGCGGGGAGCTCGGCTTTCGGGAGGCGCCAGTCAGGCAGGCGGGACGCGGTGGCCCGGGCCGGAACGGTCCGCACGAGCGGAGCCTCCCGCGCCGCGAGGGTTGACTCCGCCGCAGGCGGAGCGTCCTCGAGGTGGGGCTCCTCCCCCAGCGCGGCGTCCGGTGCGTGCTCCGGCGCGGTCGCCGTGCCGGAGGGCGGGGTGGGCGCGTAGGAGACGCCGAGCTGGTTGAGCCGCGCGCGGGTCTCCAGCTCGTCCGTGTCGGGCGTGGTGGTCACTTCGCCCTCCTGACGAGCACGAGGAGGAGGACGCCCGCGACACCGGCGGCCCCGGCCGTCCGCCAGTAGGCGTCCGAGACGAGGAGACCGAAGACGCCCAGGCCCAGGCCGGCGAGGACGGCCCGCGCCTGAATCGCGCGGGACACGCCGTAGGCCGCGACCACCAGGGCCAGAGCGAGGGCCGTGGCGTATTCGAGGAACCAGAAGGTGGTGGGGGTGGGGATCATGAGGCCTCTTTCTCGATGCGGCGACGGAGGCGGCCCACGTCCTTACGCAGGTCCTTCTTGTCGCCGAAGGCGTCACGGACCTGGTCCGTGAGGTCGTCCAAGCTGATGGAGGGGTCCGCCTTGACGGCGGCCCGGATGAGTCCCGATTTCGTCGGCTCGCCCAGCACCGGCACGCCCGGGTGGTGGGCCGTGGCCGGGGCCGCCGGAGCGGGCCCACCGGCGGGAGCCGGAGCCGACGGCGCCGGGGCGGCGGGGGCCGCCGTGGCGGGCGGCACGTGGGCGCGCTGGTACATGACCGGGTCGGGGGTGGCCACCGGCGGGGCCGGGGCCGAGACGGGCACGCCGGTGGGGCGCGCCACGTTCAGGCCGAGGCTCTTGAGGAAGCTCGTCCCCGTGTCCCCGACCGGGGCGGACACGGCGTCCCCTGCCGGTGCGGACACCGGGGGGACGGGCGGCGTGGCCTGCGGGGACACCGGCACGGCCGGGCCCTCGACGGGCGCGGCCACGGGTGCCGGCGGGGCGGCCTGGACGGGCGGCACCGGCGCCGGCGCGGACACGGAAGGGACACCGGGGACGCCCGGGGACACCGGCCCCGCCGGGGCCTCCTCCCGCTCCACCTGGACGTCCTGGTCCAGCTGCGGGTACAGGAGCCGCTGGTGCGCCTCCATGGCCGCAAGCTGGCGCCGTTCCGCGCCGAGCGCGAGCTTGACGGAGATCCGCCGGCGGCGGGTGAGGAGGTGGTGCGCCATGCCCTCGTCCAGCGGCACGGCGTAGTACCCGAGGACGTTGATCCACATGGCCTTTGCCAGGGCGGAGATCCCCGCGCCGACAAGGCCGGACGTGAGCTCATCCTCCACGTGCCCGTGAGCGATGATCGCGGCCATCGTTCCGGCCAGAGCGACGTAGCCCAGTGCGCGCGGAATCCGCGCGCGGCCCGGGTCCCGGCGGTCCAGCCACTCCCGGGCCTGGCAGGTGAGCCACGCCAGGTCAAAGATCACGGCCACGGCGTACGCCGCCCAGGGGTCCGCGGACCGAGCGAGGAGATCCCCGATGCTGTCCGTCGACCACGCCAGGGACAACGCAGTCACCAGGACCGTCCCGCCGATCATGGCGCGCACCAGGAGCGCGTCCCAGTCACGCGGCGGGGCCGGCACACGCACGGTCCGCTCCACCGGCCGGTACGTGGTCTCCCCGTCCAGGGTCGTCGCCTCCCACTCCGTCACCCGCCGCTTCACGTAGCGGAGGCCCGGAATGTCTGGCTGCTGGTTGTCGTCGCTCACCGGATTGCCCTTCGTGGTTGACACCGCGGCAGGTTGCCGGGCCCGCGCACGCGGACCCGGCAACCTGCCGTCATCGGGGGGTCAGAAGAGGCTGGCGCCGCTGCCCTTACGGGCAAGTCGCGCCTTGGAGGCCCGGGCCCGCTTCACGCGGTCCGCCTCCGCCTTCTCCCGCTGCTGCTTGCCGCGCGCCTCCTGGCTGCGGCGGAGCTGGTTCGCCCGCACCACGTCATTGCCAGGGGTCACGGAGATCAGGAAGTCGCGGAGGCCCATCACCGACCACCCGCCCGCGGGCCGCGCGCGTTCGCGTCGTCCCGGTGCGAGGAAGCGCGCCGCGCCGCCTCGGCCTCCTTGTACTCCTTGGCCGCCTTCTTCAACTCGTCCTTCGCGCTCACTGGCCCGCCCTCCAGCCACGCGACACGGCCTCACGGCGGAGGGCCTTCGCGTACTGGGCGCGGGTCGACCGCGGCGCCGCCGCCGGCAGGACGTCCATGACCGCGTTCAGCAGGGCGGACGCGCCACCGAAGGCGCTGCGCCCGGTCGCGCGGTAGACCTCCGCCGACGCGCAGATGCCCGTGGCGTCCGGGGCCAGGAGGCCGTTCGGGTCGTGGGCGGTGAAGTGGTCGGCCATGGCCGCCAGGACCCCGGGCACCTTGGCCGGGTCCGCGGCACTGGCGCCAGTACGGGCGCCGGCCGAATTCTGATCAGTACAGTTGCTCACTGCGTCAGCTCCTGTCGATACCAGGAATGGCGTACCGGCCCGTGCTTCACGGGCCGGGCCCGCTTCCGTGTGCGACCACGGGGCGGGGTCGGCGGTGCCCGGTGTGCGACCACCGGGCACCGTCTGTCTCAGCGACCCCGGCCACCGTGTGCGACCACGGAGGGCCGGGGTTTCGTGCTGAGATTGCAAGAGTGCCACTTGTTTGCGTCAGACGCAAATAGGTTGAGAGGATGTCGCCATGCCCAACTCCCCCGCGGAGAGGGAGCCCGCTCCAGGGCTGACGCTTGTACAGATCCCGGACATGCCGGATCACCTGGAGGAGGCCGGCCTCAAGCGGCTCACCCCTGCCCGCCTCCGACAGCTGGCCGCCGAGGACGTGACCTTCCCCGCGCCGGTCTACCAGCGTGGGCAGGTGCGGATTTGGGACATGCGCGACGTCGTCCAGTACCTCCAGAGCCGCGTCCTACGCCAAGGAGAGCGCACGGACCTATCGGCGAAGCGGCCCGGTGAGGAGTGAAACCGTCTCGGGCGCCGGCCGGACATGACGCGGCCCCTGGCGGTATGACCTCCTGCCAGGGGCCGCGGTACGAAGCGGCCCCCCCGCCGGTGTCTAGGCCTGGCGTGGGGGGCCGTTCCCGTGGAGCCCGACCCACGGAGCGCGGGGGCCGGGCATCGGGTGACGCGCACCCGATGAGCGTGGTCGAGGGTAGCGGCTCGGATTGATCAGATGTGGTCAGCCGAGCGCGGAGGGCGGCTCCGGAGCGGGGGTGGCATCTCTGGCGGTGAGGTCGAGTGCCGCGATGATGTCCCCGGGTGAGCGGGCGAGGGTGGGTTGGTGGTCGAGCTTGGCCTGTTGGGCTGCGGTGAGCTGGAAGACGTGGACGGCCCAGTCGACCTTGACGATCAGGAGGGCACCGACACGGACCACGGCGTCTTTCGTGGGCCCTAGGGACGTGATGACCGGGCCGAGGTTCTGCATGAGCGTCGCGGTCACGGCCGCGTCCTGAGCGAGGACCAGGCGCGTGTCTGCGATGTGCATGGCGACGCCGGCGGCTTCGCGTGCCGCTTCACGCGTTGCTTCCGAGCGGACCGCGGTACGCACCCCGGCCCGCATGTTTCGAAACCAGGAGCCGAGGACCGGCCTGTCTCGCCAGATAAAGGTCAGGCCGGCGGTTTCTAGGAGGTCTTTTACGGCCTCCTCGACTTGTCGATGGGAGGCCTCATCGGACAGGTAGACGGTCACGGGTATGGATGATTCGGCCGGGCGGATATCGGGCCTATTGATCGGGGTAGGGGGGTAATATCGGGCGCCGGGGTTGAACCCGGTGGTATCAGTGAACCCGAATTCAATTCGTTCATCGGATTCGCCGCTTGGCTGCTTCGGGATGTCGGTTGGCTGCGGGAGGTCGGAGTCAGTGGGCCGATGTGGATCGGGAGTACGTGGAGTCTGGGGCGATCCGGGGACTCCCCCGCTTTCCGAGACGACGCCATCCGCCGCCATGGCGGCGGTTAGGGTAGCGAATTCCCTGCTTTCTTCTGAGGCCTCGGATTCCATTACCAATTCTGCCGTGCGCCTCAGGAACTCATATACGGACTGAGGGATGGGAGGAAGATTCCCCACAATGTCCCGCAGTCGGCGGGTGAATTCCTGGTCCACACCCATTCTGAGGTCGATTGCACGCCTGAGCACCCGACGTTGCGTGAGATACGCAACGGCAGCGGAAACGTGAATATGGCGTCGAGCATAGAACGACGACCGAATAAAAGGCGTCACGTCATCCACACCGATGCGCGCCATAAGGAATGTATAGAACTCGCTCAGATGGACGCTGTACTCCGGGCGCTCAGACGGCATGCCGCTGGGGTGAGACTGTTCCACGTGCGCGTCCAGATAGAGAAGCGCTTGTTCGACCATCGGGTTCGACCTTGAGCTTCCACTGGCCATCCGCTTCCCCTGACTCCCACCCGCCGGATGTAGGCGTCAACCGTACTGGCTCCCCTACTAGTTGGGGGCCGGATTGCGCCTTCATGTCGAGTTTGACGCGGCGGGAGCGTTCAGCGCGAAAGGCCCTGAGGCCGGTGTGGTCTGGGGCCCTTCACGCTGCTCGGGTTATCGGGTGCCGGCGGCGGCCAGGCCTGCGGCAAGTCCGATGCATACCTTGTGCCAGGCCTGGTCCAGGAGCGGTCCGGCGCCGGGGTCACTCTGTAGCCACTTGCCCTTGCCTGCGGCGTGGGCGGCGCGTACGAGGAGCGGGGCGCCGGGGTCGTCTTCCGCCCAGTGGCTGGCGCACCGGTCGGCCAGGTAGTGGGTGGCGGCGGAGAGGGCCAGGGCGGCGGTGGCGTGCTTCCAGTTCAGGCGGAGGCGGAGTCCGCGGTCGGCCGCCAGGAGCGCGAGGGCCTGTGTGGCCGTGTAGGTGGTGACGTGGCGGGCGCATGCGGCGCGGCCGATGGCGCCTGGCTTCCCTTTGTCGCGTGCGTCGGCGTCGCGTTGGACCCAGTAGTCCGCGCCTTCGTGGGCGGCGGTGAGGACGGCATATACGGCGGCGTAGGTGGCGGCTTTGCTGCTCATCGGGTGCTCCAGGTGTAGGGGTTGGTCGGCCGGTAGGGCCAGGTTGGCGGGTGCTGGCGTTGCGCTGTGCCCGGCGTTGGTCACTGCGGCGGTGGGGTGCCTCACGTATCGGTCATGCGTGTGGGGATCGGCGCGGGTGTGGGGAAGCCGGGCGGGGGTGGGGGGACGTCGGTGCGGGCGAGGACGGCGACGTTGCCGTGCTGCACGGTGCCGGGCATTGGTTGCGGCGAGCCGGCGGGCCAGGAGTACGCGTTGACTCGGTGGAGGCGGCCGGCCGCGTGGAGTTCGTGACCGGGCCGCGGGGTGATCGGCCACTCGTCCGGGGCCCGGTAGGTGAAGTGCGGCAGGAGGGCGTACAGCCGGACGTCGTCCTCCGGCTCCGTCCAGGCCTCCAGGCTCCTGGCCGGCGCTGTGGTCCGGCGGCGGAGGTTCTGCGTGAGGTAGTGGGCGCCGTCGCGCTCCGGGTGGTCGTGGGGAGCGGAGAGCGCGGCGAGGTATCTGATATCGGGCTCCACGTTGGGGGCGTGGGTGCCGTGTTGGGCGACGGTGAGGGTGAGGGGCGCCGTGAAGCGGTAGGTGACCGCCCACTGGTGGTCCGGGTTGCCGGACTTGTCGAGCCAGGTGAGGCGGACGGTGGTCACCGGCAGGGTGAATACGGGGTCCGTGTCGTGCTCGTCAGGCATCAGGGGCTCCGCCGTGGAGCTCGTGGTCCAGGAGCTCGAAGGCTTCCGTGAGGGCGGCGTGGACCTGGTCGCGTCGGACGCTCGCGCGGTAGGCGAAGCGGACGCCGTCCGGGCGCTCGTCCCCGGGGGTGTCCCCTGTCGTGTCCCCGGTGTCCCCGGGCTGGGGACGCGTGGGGACATTGCTGGTCAGGTCGTGTGCGGTGCCGTCCGTGAGGAGTGGTGTCTCCAGGTCTCCGCCCGTTCCGGGGACGCGTCGGGGCGGCGTGTCCCCCGGGGTGCGGACGGTGTCCCTGGTGCTGTCCCCGGGGTGGGTGGAGAGCGTGACGGTGGCGCCGGGTGGCGCGTCCGGGTTCGCGGCCGAGGAGACGCCGGCGGCGTCGAGGGCGGCCGTGACCGCGCGCCAGATGTCTGCGTTGCGGTGGACGGTGTCCGGGGGGAGGTCGGGGCCGAGCTGGCGGATCAGCTCGTGGGCGGTGTCGTACGCGGCCTGGCGGCGTGGGGAGATGCTGCCGGGCGGGGGCGGGTCGGCCGGGGTGATGGCGAAGCCCTGCGGGAACACGCCCTGTCCGCCGCCTGGCGCTTGGATGATGACGGTCGGGTCGTCGGAGAGGGCAACCAGGCGTCCGTACCAGGACGCGGTCAGGCTCGGGTTCGGGTTGGTGACGGTGACCCACTGGC
Source organism: Streptomyces fuscigenes (assembly GCF_021556455.1). GTDB lineage: Bacteria > Actinomycetota > Actinomycetes > Streptomycetales > Streptomycetaceae > Streptomyces > Streptomyces fuscigenes. The sequence continues at coordinate 39,427 of NZ_JAKGCV010000004.1, forward strand.
CGAGGTGGTCCAGGAGCTCGGGGCGGGTGAGGCTCATGGGCTGGTGTCCTCCGGGGTGTCGGGCAGGGTGATGGTGGCGGTGACGGTGAGGCGGGTACCGGGCGGGAAGCCGTCCGCGAGGGCGCAGAACCCGGGGCCGGAGACGGCCCCGTGGGTGGGATCGCCGCCGGGTGGGCCCCAGAAGTAGCCCAGGAGGCGCCGCTCCTCCGGGCCTCGGAACACGGACGGGTGCAGGTACCGCGGCTGGAGCTCCAGGACCGTCGTGGTCTGCCGGTTGGCCGGGGTCATCCACTCGTCCGGCGCGGAGTGCTTCGCGCACTTCCAGTCCTTCGGGACGTGGTCCAGCTCGTGGGCGGCGGTGTACTCGATGACGCTGACCTCCATGCATGGGCCGGGGCCGGTGCAGCGGCGGACGTGGGTGCGGCGGCGCCCGCTCATGAGTCGGTGCCGTTCTCGTCGTCGGCCGGCGCGGTGGGCTTGACCGTGAGCGGGGCAGGGTCCGTTTGGGTGCTCGCGGCCTCGTCCCAGATGTAGGAGCACGTCAGGCACTCGCGCTCCAGGCGCTCGGGGAGCGGTCCGCGGAGGAGGGTGTCGTCCCGGCGCAGGAGTGTCCTGGCGCTGCGGGCGGGCCGGTACGTCGTGGAGGCGCCGCGAGTGGAGCACTTCACACACCTCACGGAGCTCCCGGTGTACGCCGGGAAGTGAGGGCCTTCCGGGGCCGGGAGGGCGCCGGCGGCCGCGAGGGTGTCCTCCGCGCGCTGGCCGGCGGCCGCGTTGGTGGCCGCGTCGAACTCCCACGGACGGCCGTCTGGGCTCTTGAGGAGGGACCAGCCGGTGGCGGTGCCCTCGTCGCTGAGCTGGAGGGAGAGCGCCAGGCCGCGCGGGTGGAAGGCCTGGCGGTTGATCAGCCAGAGCAGGCCGGTGGAGCTGAGGTCGTGGAACGGGCGGAGCTCCTGGTCCTCGACGACGAGGGCGGGGGCGGGGGTGGTGTCGGTCATGACGTCCTTCCGGTCAGGGATGGTCGGTCAGCGGTGGCGCTTGGCGGGCGGGCCGTAGGGGCTCATCCACGCCGGACGTGCCGGGCCGGCAACCGCGGCCGGCGGGCGGCGGAGGGTCCGGATCGCCTCGGCCATCTCCTGGAGGGCCTGGACGGCGCGCCGGGTGAACTCGCGGAGCTGGTCCATGAGGTGGCGGACGTACGCGCAGGTACGGGCGAGAGCGGCGGAGACGGCCCGGGTCTCCTCCGGAGTAAGGCGGGTGATCGTCATGGGGTCCTCTGCGGTGTGGGGGCCCCGGCCGTGCACGCGGCCGGGGCCCGGGATGGGGCCGCGCTACGACTGCGCGCGGGCGGCGTTGACGAGCTCGGCGGCCGAGGTGACGGCCATCTCGAACAGGACTCTGATCGCCTGGCCGAGGTCCGGGGTGCCGGCGCGGTCGGACTCGAACGCGAAGGCTTCGAACAGGGCCTCTGCCGTGGCCATGTCCTGGTTGGCGAACGCGGCGGTGAACTGGGCGACGAAGCGGAGCGGCGCCGGGAGCACGTCCAGCGGCTCCGGCTCCTCGGTGACGGAGTCCACCACCACGGGCCCGAAGAACCCTTCTGACGGGGCGCTCATCCGGGCGGGGTAGGAGGCGAGTTGGGCGAGGGCGCCGCACATGAGGAAGGTCGAGAGCGGCCCGGCGTCCACGAGTGGCTGCAGCATTCCGGCAGCGCTCTCCCACCCTTCGATCAGGCCGCGGGCGACGGCCCGCTGAATGACGGCGATGTCCTCCTCTTGGGTCATGACGTGCTCCCGCTGGTGGCGGCGGTGCTCGAGGTGGCGTGCCGCCCGGTGGCGGCGTCGGCGGGCGGGTGGGGGTGATCCGGGCACGCCTCGCCGGTGGAGAGCTCCCGGCCGCACGGCGGCGTGTCCCGGCCGAGGGTGGCCTCCAGGACGCGGATGCGGTCCTGGAGGTGGCCGACCCGTGCCCGGAGTCCGTACGCCTCTACCGCGGTCTCCTCGCCCGCGGTCACGGAGGCGTCGGCGGCGGCCCGCATGACGCCGAGGAGGGACGTCAGGCGTTGGTTCTGGCGCTCCAGGTGGAAGATCAGGCCCTCGCGCTCATGCGGGAGCCGGCGCAGTGCGCGCCGTTTCGCGGAGCGCAGGGCGAGGCGTGTGCGGGCGTGGGCGTGCTCCTCGTCGTGGAGCTCCACGGCGAGGGACGCGCCGGGGTGGTCGGCGGCGGCCAGGCATGCGGCGATCACCACGGCGTCCGGGGTGTCGCCCGGGAACTCGACGGAGGCGCCGTTCGGGGTGTCGAGGCCGCACCCGTCCAGCGGGGAGTGGATGCCGAATACGGCGCCGGAGGGGTGGCGGAGGAGGGTGCGGCGGTAGCCGGGTACCTCGTTCCAGCCGGCGGCCTCCAGGGCCTCCACGACGGACGTTCGGCCGGTCCAGTTGCTCATCAGGGTTCGCTCCGTTCGATGGGGTGTGGTGTGCTGGTGCCGGGCCGCCCCCGCCAACCTCGGGGGCGGCCCGTGCTCGTGGTCATCCGTTGGGCTGGTGGCCGCCGGCTGCGGCCATGAGCGCGCGGAGGAGGTCCGTGCGGCCGTTGAGGGAGATCTCGTTGGCGGCGGTCATGACGGAGCGGGTCCAGTCGGCGAGGGGCGCGAGGACCCCGGCGGCCTCGGTGGCGGCGGCGTCGGTGTCGAACGCGGCCAGGGCGTGGCCCTCGTGGTGGGCGAGCATCCACCGGTGGCGTGCGTCGTACTGCGTGGGGATCTCGTAGACGTGGAGCCCGGGGACGGGCTCGGTGGCCTCCACGATGAGCATCCCGGTGGAGGTGTAGGCGACGTGTTCAGGCATGTGCGCGCTCCGCTTCGGGCAGGTCGGTGCGCGGTACGCCGGTGCCGTGCTGCGAAGGGGCGAGACGGCCGTAGTCGGCCTCCAACTGGTCTAGCGGGACTGGGTCGTTGGAGGTGTCTCCGTTGAGGAGGACGAGCGGGCAGCCGCGGTAGTCGAGGGCCACGGGCAGCCACCAGTCGCCGTCTCGGTCGCTGTGCCAGACGGCGGCCTGGACGGTGCGGCCCTGCCACCGCACGGAGGCTTTCACGCAGCCCGGGGCGTGGGTGGTGGCGTCGTAGCAGCGGCAGCCGCGGGCCTCCAGTTCCTCCACTCGCGCGGCCAGGAGGTCCACGACGCCCAGGAGTTCCGGGAGGAGGGCCCGGGCGTTGCGGATGACGAACTCGTCCGTGAGGTCGGGGAACGCGGTGGGGCCGGCGGCGATGACGCTGACGATGTCGCGGATGCGGTCCAGTCGGCCGGGGGTCCAGGTGATGGTGGGCGCGTGGTCAGGCTCGCTCCAGCCGAGCGCGTCCCGGATTTCGGACTGGCTCACCCGCCCCTCGGAGACGAGGCGGTCCTCCCGCCAGTGCTGCCGGGTCCGCATGAGGGCGGCCAGGCGTGCGGGGCCGGCCGGGTCCAGCGCTCGCGCGGCGCCCGTCGTGTCGCGGGCGCGGAGCGCGGCGGGTGTCCGGTCCGGCCAGTGCGGCTCCGGCTCCACGATGGCGTCCAGCGACTCCGTGCAGTCGGCGCACCGGCGCGATTTCTTGAAGCCGCCGGCGGTGGGGTATTCGCTGGTCACTTCCCATGAGGTGTGGGCGCACCCCGGGCTGAGTTGGACCAGGTCGGGGTCCACCGAGGCGGCGGCGGACGTGGCGGCCGCCTGGCCGTCCGGGCAGAGCTCGCCGAGGCGGGCGCCCGGCGGGCATGTGGTGCAGGTGAGGGTGTGGGTATCGGCTGCGCGTAGGGCGGCCACGGCGGCCTCCATGGTGGTCTCGCTCATCGGGTTCCTTTCGTGCTGGGGCTTCACAGGGCGCCGGTCCACGCGGCGAGTTGTTCGCCGGCCTCCGCGTTGGCGTGGATCAGGGCGTCGCGGTCTTTCAGGAGGTCGGTCAGGGCCGTGCGGCACTCCGTCAGGAGCGCCCTGGCCGCGGCCTCGTCGGCCGGTGCGGCGGCCAGGCGGGCCGTGAGGTCGCGGATGTCGCGGACCCGGGCGGGCTGGAGCTCGTTCACCGGGCACCTGCCGTCCAGGCGGGCCGCCGGTAGAGCGGCGCGGCCGGGTCGAGGTGGACGCCGAGGGTGGCGAGCTCCTGGCGGTACGCCTCCGCCCGGACCCGGGCGCGCGCCCGCATCCGGGCGAGGATCTGCGCGAACGTCGGCGCGGTCCAGGCGTGCACGCCGGAGCGCATGAGGGCCAGGCCGTGGGTGTCCTGTGGGCGACCGCACCAGCGGCAGCCGCTCGGCTCCGGGGGCCGGCCGTCTGGGTAGCGGATCGGTCCCCGGGCCAGACCGGTGCGGGGGTCGCGGAACATGAGGGTCATCGGTCGTTCTCCTGGCCGTGCTGGGGGGCGAGGTTGGTGGTGGTGCCCCGGCCTGCGGCGGCGAGGGCGCGGGTGACGGAGCGCGGTCCGTAGCGGCGGGCGGCGGTGTCCTGGCCGTGCTCCTCGATGGCGGCGAGCACGAGCTCCACGGGCGCGTCCCCGGCCGGGCCCGGGCGGGCCGGCGCGGCGCGGTGGCGGCGGCTGTTGCACAGCAGGCACCCGCCGCCCGCGACGTCCACCGGGCCGTCCGGGTGGATGCGGCAGCCGGTGACCGGGACGCGGCCCACGGCGGCCACCAGGCGCCGCACGAGGAGGACGGATTGGTCCAGCTCCCGCAGGAGCTCCGGGGTGGTCTCCCGGGCGGTGAGGCGGGCCTCGTACTCGCGGAGATCCGCCAGGGCGGCGCGGAGGTCCCGGAGGAGGGTGAGGTTCATGAGCCCACCGCCTGTCCAGCGGCGGCGGCGCGGGCCTCCACGCGACAACGGGCGCACTTCCCGGCGGGCTCCGGCGCGGGCACGGTCCGGATGACCTTCCCGCAGTCCCCCTCGCAGTCCCGGAACACGGTCTTCCGGGAAGATCGTTCAGCGGCCGTCTCCGGCTGCGTGGGCGCCTCGGCGGTCCCGGAGGGCACCCCGACCAAGATCGCGCCCTGAACAGGCAGCTGAGCAGCCGCACGGCGCTGCCTACGGTCCTCGGCCTCCCGCTCGCAGGTCCGGCAGCGGTCCCCGGTGTCGAGGTCCTGGCCGTCATCACAGCGGGCGGAGGTGCAGTTCCCGCGGCGCACCAGGGCCACGGCCACGCCGACCGGCCGGAGGATGCCCGGGCCCTCCGCGGACTCCGCGTCCGCCTCGTAGCCGTGGTTCCACCACCGGCGCTCCGTGCGGGCCACGAGCTGGTCCACCGTCAGGCCGCGGGCGAGCTCCGCCCGGATCGCGTCCTCGATGGCGGCGGGCAGGAGCTCCGGGAGCTGGTCCCTCAGCCGCGACGGGAGGAGCGCGATCACACAGCCGATCGCCGCCCTGTCGACCTCCTCCGCCGCCGGGTCCGCTTTTGCTGCCGCGGCGGAGCCGCTCGAGGTCGGCCCTCCACTACCGGTAGTAGGCCTACGGCCGTCACCAGAGGTTCCGGACGGTTGAGTGGACGGTTCCCTGACGGTTACGGCGGCACTGAGTGCGTGACGTCCGCACTCAGAGTGCGTGACGTCACGCACTTCGAGTGCGTGACATGCGTCGTCAGAGTCCGTGACATCCCCCTCCGTCACGGCGTCAGAGTCCGTGACGGTCACGCCGTCTGCGTGCGTGACAGCAGCGGCGGCGGCGCGCCGGGCGCGGGCCTTGCGCTGCCGTTCCTTCGCGGCGCCCTTCTGGCGCTCCTCCTCCTCGATGAGCTCCGCCCAGTCCGAGGCGGGGCGGGAGAGGTGGAGGGCCAGGGCGTAGATGACGTTTTCGTGGTGCGTCCCCGTGGCCCGGATGAGGCCGGCGTCCTCCAGGCGGCGAAGCGCCCGTTGAACGGTGCGCCGGTCGAAGCCGGTGCGGTAGCGGAGCTTGACCACGGAGGGGCGGGCGCCGCGCCCCTGCTTGTCCGCGTGCTCGGCCAGAGCCTGGAGCACCCCGCGGGCCGTGGTGTCAGGGCGCCCCTTCTCCGTGCGCAGCATGGGCGCGTCGTCCATCGCCCATGTGACCGCTTCGTGGCTCATGCGGCGGTCCACCTTCCATCAGTGCAGATCAGTGCCGGTGCGAGCGGGCCGCCTTTTGCCGGGGCGCCCCGTTCGTGATCACCACATTGATGGGGTGAGTTTGCAAAGTCAAGATGCACTGTCACGCACTTAAAAGGCGTACACGAACGGGTCACGCTGACCCCGCCTCGGCGGTCGCGCGGTTCATGAGCCGGACCCACGCCTCCGCCGACCGCGTCCGCATGAGGACCACGGGGTCCACCACGCGCACCACGTAGGCCGCCGGGCACTCCCACGAGGCCCCGGGCACCCGGCAGTCGGGATCGGGCTCCAGCTCCCCGTCCGGTGCCACCTCGTAGAGCGCGCCGTCCGGGAGGAGCGCGGCGTAGACCCGGGCCACCGTCCGACTGGTCGTCACGTACACCCGGTCCAGCCGCGCGGCGCCGCCCAGCTCGATCGCGGCCGCGGTGGTCGTCCCCTCCGCTCCGGTCTCGGCCGGCGGGAGGAGACGGCCACCAGGGGCCAGTCCGGGGACACCGCCGTGGAAGTACCGGGCGGGAGGGCGGGGGTGGGACACGACGGTCTCCAGGCGGGGAGGGCGTGGGGAAGGGGGCCGGGCCTCCGCGACGGCGAAGGCCCGGCCGGGAGGGGGAGGCGCGCGGCTACCGGCAGCGCGTAGAGCTCGGCGCGGGCGTGGGCGTCGACCGGGGCGCCGGGAGGAGGCCGTGCCCGTGCTTGACGGTCTTGGCCGGCTTCGGGACCTTCCGCACCGGCGGAGCCAGCTTTGCGGGGGCCGGCTTGCTCAGGCCCGCCTCGCCGCCGCTGGAGCGGCTGCCGGAGCTGGAGCTCCGACCGCTGCTCCCGCCCCGGCCGATCACGGCGCCGACCGGGCTCATGGACACCGTGGCGGTGGGCGAGCAGTGCTTCACGTGACGGTGGTGGTGGCAGTCGTCGTGTGCCACACAGGCGGTGGTGAGGAAGAGGGCCGTGGCGAGGAGACCGGCCGAACGGACCCCGGTGCGTGCGCGCATCATCGGCCGGCCACCCGTCCACCGCGCCCGCGGAGCGGGACCTTTGCCTCAAGGAGGAGTTGCCGGACGGTGCCGTACGACATGGCCCGGGCCACGGCCAGGCCCCGGATCGAGGCCCCCGCCGCGTACTCCTCGCCCAGGAGGCGCGCCACGTGTGCCCGGGCCTCCCCCTTGATTCTCGGCCGGTACGCCTGCGCCAGCCGGGGAGGGCGGTGCTGTACCTCGCTCATGTGCTCTTGCCTCTCTCGCTCTCGTATCGCTCGTTCTGCTCCGCGACCCACCGGCGAGCGGCCTCCTCCGCGCACACCTTGTGCGCCGGCCGCCCCCGGTGGTCACGGAGGTTGGTCATCTGCGGGCAGTAGCGGCACTGCGCTCGGACGTCGGACCAGTGGCCGTGACGCCAGTCGAGGAAGCCGCCCGGGATGCTCGGGAGCTCCGGCGTTTCCTTCTCCGGCCGGCGGCGGGCGGGCGCCATCACGCGACCTCCGTCCCGGCGGCCTTGCTCGCGCGGCGCCGGGCGGCCCGGGCGCGCTCCCGCGCCCGCCGGATGGTCACGCGCCGCTCCACCTCATCCAGGCCGCCCCACACGCCCCACCGCTCCCCGCGCTCCAGGGCCTCGTCCAGACACGTCGTCCGGACGCGGCACCCGGCGCAGTAGCTCTTGGCCTCCTCCCAGATCAGCCGGACCTGTCCGGCGTCCCCCTCCGGGTGGAAGAGGTCCGGATCAGCGCCGACGCAGGCGGCGTCTTGCGACCAGTGCGGCGGCCGGGGGAGGCCGTCCGGGCTGTACCAGCGGCGGGCATGTCGGGACATCAGGGGCCTCCCGTCGACTCATCAGGGGACACCTGGGGGACCGTGTCCCCGCAGGTCACAGCAGGAGGACCGGGGGACGTGTCCCCCGTGTCCTCCACGGCGGGGACGTCCTCCCAGACGGTGAGCACACCGGCGGACGCGTGGTCCCCGGTGTCCTCCGGGCCGTGTCCCCAGGTGTCCCCGAGCGCGAGGACGAGGAGGACGACGGCGCCCACGGCACAGACCGGCGCCCACACGGGAAAGGTCACGACGAGGGCCAGGAGGACGTCCACGCTCACCGGCCCGGCTCCTCCTCCAGGCGCCACAGCCGGATCACGCACCCGGAGACCTCCATGACGTCCCGGACCTGGCCGTGATCGGTGTGGTACCGCTTCACCAGGCGCCGGTACTCGACCAGCAGCGCGTCATCCCGATAGATCCCGGCCGTGGTGAGGGCGTCCTCCGTCGACCGCGCGAGCTTGGAGAGGTCCGGCACGCCCGCCGGCATGGCGGGCGCGGAGGGCCGGACCTGCTCCGCGTTGCGGCCGGTCCCGAAGTGGCTCCGGGGCCGGGTGAGGGTGAACACCATCTCGGCGGCCAGGGGCCCGGTGAGGGGCTTCCAGCCTCGGCCGCGCGCGACGAGCGCGGCGCCCACGACGTCCTCCCGCCAGGGCTTCACGTACTTCGAGGACTCCACCAGGTGGATGCGGTTGGTGTGCTTGTTCCGCTTCGCGCTCTTGCTGCCCTGCGGCGCCGGGGCCCCGTACACGGTCACCTCGAACGCGGGCGGCGGCGATGCCGGTTCGGCGGGCGCCGGCTCCTCATCGGGGAGGGCGTCGTCCAGGAGCGCGGAGGCCTCGTCCAGCGCCACCGCGGCCGTGACCCGGTCGTCTTCCCACAGCGGGACGTCAATCACCGTCGTCCCCCTGCTCCGTCTCCGGCGCCTCCGGCTCCGCCGGCTGCTTGCGCCAGGCGTCCGGGAGCGGCACGGGCACCGCGCGGATATCGGTCAGGACGATGTCCTCCGTGCGCTCCGCGTCGAGGTTGGCGGTGACCTCCAGCTCCGTGCCGGGGAGCGTGAGGACGTCCCCGCCCGTCGCCTGGAGGAGCTGGTCCAGGAGGACCGTCACGGACGGGTCCGGCCGGTCGACGTCCAGGAGGACGCGCGCGGTGGCGGCCACGCCGTCCAGCGTCGACACCCGGGCCCGCACACGGGTCCGCTCGCCGTCCCGCGCGGCCAGGTACGCCCGCGCGAGGTCAGTCACGGTCAACTCGCCCTCCCCCACGGGCCGGACGAACTGCCGAAGAAGGAGCGCCATGGCGAAGCCGTGCACGTCCTCCACGTCCTCCCCGGCCGCCAGGGCGCGGAGGTGGTCCTCCATCGCCCCGGGGAGCGGGAGGTCCGCGGCCTGGAGCGTCGCGGTGACCAGGCCGGCGCGCCACGCGGCCGTGCCCTCCGTGGTGGCCGCCGAGCAACGGCAGCCACGGACAATGCCCATGAGGTCGGGGTGGGTACAGCCGGAGCACTCCAGCGCGGACGCGGCGCCCCGGCGGCACAGCGCCGCGGAGCAGCACGAGCACGCCGGACACGGCTCCTGCGCCGGGCGGAGGCTGTCCGCCGCGGTCGGATCCAGGATCTCCGTCATCACTGATCACCTGCCGTCGTGGTCTTGCACTCGCAGCACGTGCGGCTGCCGTCCGTGTGGATGAAGTGCGGGCGGGTGCGGCCCTCGGCCGGGCAGTGCTCCAGGCCGGCCCGGTCGGCCTCCAGGAGGAGCGCCACGGTGGACGGGTCCTCCACGCCGAACGGCCGGACGGTCGGCAACTGCGCGTCCAGGACCAGGACCCCGGTCCCGTAGGTGCCGGTGGGCGGCGCGGGCGGCGGGCCGGGCGGGAGCAGGAGGAACGGGCCGCGGTAGTGGCGGGGCGCCCGGTGGCGGCCCTGGCCGGCGCACCAGAGCCACGCCAGGTAGGCCGCGGCGGCGAGGGAGGCGGCCACGATGGCCGCCCCCACGATGACCGGCGTCACCGCTCGCTCACCGGCTCATGGAACGGAAGGAGCGGCCACTCCAGCCGCACGTCCTTCGCCCACTCCTCCTTGCCGGGCGTCCGCGCGAAGTAGTCCCGGAGGTCTTCGCGCTGCTCTCGTGCCCAACCCACCTGCTCCTGGTGGAGATGGTCCACGGTGAGCCGGTCCAGGACCCGGTACCGACGACCCATCTTCCGTACCAGGGCGCACACCGCGACGGCGTCAGCCTCCGAGGAGTGCGCGCCTTCCAGCGGCACCACGTAGTGCCGGCACAGGTCCGCCAGGGTCCGCCCGCCGCGCCGGTACTGGCGGACGCGCTTGTCCAGGACGTAGGGGTCCAGCACGACCGGGGAGACCCGGTCGCCCAGCGGCGTCACGCCGTACCGGCGGGCCTCCCGGTCCACGACCGTGAGGTCGTAGGAGGCGTTCATGATGACGAGGGGGCGGCCCTCCTCCACGGCGGCCGCGAGCGCCGCGGTGATCTCCTCGACCACCGCGGCGGCCGGGCGGCCCGCAGTGCGGGCCGCCTCGGTCGTGAAGCCGTGAATCTGGGTCGCCTCGGCGGGGATCTCCGCCCCGCCGAGGTCGGACACCCACGTGAGGGCAGCGGTGGTCCGGCCGCCGCCGGACTGGACCACGGAGCCGGTCACGATGCGTGCCGTCTCCGGGTCCGTGCTCGTGGTCTCCAGGTCGAAACCGGTCAGCCGGTGATAGGTCCAGCCGAGTTGAGAGAGCGTCCTCATGCGGGCCTCCCCGCCCGGGCCTTGCGGCCCTTGCGCGTGGAGCGGCGCGGCTGCGCGCGCTTGAGGGACCGCTTACGCGGGAGCTCCGGCAGGGCGTCCTCGTGCGAGGCCTCCGCCGCCTCCCCGGCCGCGTCCGCGTCGGCCGTCAGGGCGGCGGCCTCCGGGTCCGGAGCGTGGAGAACCTGGACGCGGCCCTCCTCCCCGGCCTGGTCCGCGGCCACCAGGGCGCGCACCTCCGCCGAGACGGGGACGACCTTCTCCAACTGCCGGATGGCCGTCTTCCGCCACATGTCCAGCGGACGTGTGTGCCAGAAGGAGTCCCGCTTGCCGGAGGCTTCCGCCGCCACGTACGCCCGGGAGTACTCGTCCCGGATCTCCTCCATCTGCTCCCGGTTGACGGTGGCCACCTGCGAGCGGGCGTTGTTCGTGAACCAGACGAACGCGTACGCGAAGAGGGGCGCGCCGCGGTCCTTCTCCGTCCGGGCCGGGTCCTGCCGGTGCGTGAAGTCCAGCGGGCTCGGGGCGGAGGGCTCGAACGTGTACTCATCGCCCTCGTGGACCATGCCGACCCGCACGGACGCCACCTGGCCCGTGCGGTGCATGAGCGCGATGTATCCCCGGTATGTCGGGATGAACGTGGCCCGGCCGGCCTCGGCGGTGATGACGGCCTCCCGGCCGTCCGGCACCAGCCCGAACCGGGCGGCCGTGAGCGTGGCTTGGAGGACGGAGGCCGGGTTGCAGTAACGGAGCTCCGGGAGGACCGCGCGCACGGCAGCCAGGAACGGCTCGGGCTCCATGTGGCTGGGAAGGGCGTCCGTGACGTGGCCCTCATACCGGCGGAGCCAGGTCAGGACGGCGTCAGCGGAGTCCTGGACGGGGTCCGCCTCGGCGGCCTCCTCCAGCGTCTCCGGCGCCTGAACCGGGGCGGCCTCCTGGACGGGGGCCAGCGCCGGGCGCCCGCCGGTGGCGGGCGCCTTCGGCTGCGTGGCCGCGCGGACGCGGTCCGCGAGCGTGGTGAGCGCCATGTCAGATCTCCTTCTTCGGGACGAAGAGGCGGCGACCACGGCACGCGTCGTACGCGGCGGTGTGCTCGGCCTTGAGACGGGCCATGTCCAGGACCTCCACCGTGGTGGTGAGGTCGGCGGCCAGGTCCGGGTACTGCGCGCGGAAGTCGCGCTCGTTGAAGTTGCCGTTCGCCTTCCAGGTCCAGGCCGTGGCGGCCCCGACCCTCACGAGCTCCGCGGTGCCGGCCAGGTCCCGCATCTCGTTCTCCACGGCCGTCTTCTCCTCGGAGAGCGCCTTGACTTGCTCGTCCAGCGCCTTGCGGCGGGAGCGGAGGTCGCGGGCCTTGCCGAGGTCCACCTCAGCGATGGCCTCCGGCTTCACCTCGTAGAGGCGGCCCAGGAGATCCTTCGTGGTCTCCAGGCCGTCCACCGGCGGCGGGAACCCCTCGAGAATGTGGCGCTCGTGCCAGGCGGCGCAGTACTCCAGGAGGTGGTCCACCATGGCCTGGTCGCGCTCGATCACGTGCCAGCGCAGCTTGTTGCCGCCGACGAGGGCAGCGACGTAGCCGCGCTGGTAGCCGCCCACCGTGATGCCCCAATGGGCTTGGAGGGCAGGGGCGTCGGGGGCGCCCTCCTCCCACTCCTCCAACTGGTACTCGGACCGGTTCTTGCACTCCAGCGGCCCGACCACCTGACCGTCCTGGTCCAGCGTGTCCCGGTCGATGTTGACCAGGGCCCACGCGTGGTCAACGTGCGCGATCGTCCCGGGCGGCGTGGCCACCGGCACGCCGGTCCTCTTGGAGAAGAGGCGGGCGATGAAGTCCTCGATCTCCCGGCCGATCTCCATGGCCTCGTTGTCCCGGACGATCTCCCGGCCGTGCTTCTCCTCGTACACGTGCCGGGGGCCGCGGTACTTGTCCAGGCCGAGGATGGCGGCCACGTCGGACCCGCCGATCCCCATGCGCCGGGTGGCCTCCCACTCAGCGCGGAACGCGGGGTCGTTCTGGTCGCCGGCCGGAAGGACGAGCCGTGCCGTGGGGGCCACCAGGTCCCCGACGACCGGGGCGGTGAGGGTGTTCGGGCTCATGCGTTCGCCTCCTGGCGGTCAGTGGCCGCGGCGGCTTGCGCGCCCACCACGGTGAGGAAGTGGGCGCCCGACTTCGCGCCCATGCGCGAGTGGTCAGCCCGGAGCTTGGCGTCCAGGAGGCTCGCGGCCTCCGCGTGGCCGTTCACGCGCAGGAGCGCAACGGCCTGCTTCCCGGTCATCCCGCGCTCCTGGGCGGCGGTCTGGAGGATGAGCTCCACCGCCGCCTGGAACACGCCGGCGCGAGCCGGGACGGCCGCGTGGTGCCCTCGGCCTCGGGAGGCCACGGGGTCCATGAGGGGCGGGGTACGCCGGGCCTCTTCCAGGACCCGGGCGTGGGTGTCCTCGTGGCCGCACCGGTTGTGCCACCGGTCGACCACGAAGCGCTCGCGGTCCGCCTCGCGGAGCACCGCTTGCACGCGGTCCCAGCCGCGCGGCCCGCCGCAACGCGGACAGGTCGGGTAGATGGAGACGGTCAGGACACCGGGCGCGTCGGCCAACGCGGTCACCAGGAGACGGACCGTCATGCGTGCGGGCATCGGCGGGTAGGGGCCACCGTCCGTGGAGCGCACCCACACACAGGCGCCCTCCAGCGTGTTGGCGGCGTACGCCTCCACGGAGCCGCGCGGCGCGTAGGCGAGGAGCCGTTCCGCGCGAGGCACCAGGCGGGCGGCATCGGCCGCGCTGGCGAAGGAGCCATAGGTGCCGCCGGGCACCCACACCCCGGGCACCTTCCGGGCGCGCCTCGCGATGTCCGCGTGTTTCGGCCGGGTCCGGTGAGGGGAGCCGATCGTGCCTCTGGTCACCGGTCACCGCCACGCGTCTGGCGAGGGATCGCCGCGAGGCCCTGGCGCGCCTCCCGCTGAGAGGGATGGCGCAACTGCGCGCAGTCCCGACACGTGCTCGGGTCGTGGCCCTCGGCCAAGGCGGCCTCCCGGTCCGTGAGGACGCGCCCGCACAAGGCGCCGAGCACCAGCGACATGAACAGGAGCGGGAACGCGATACGGACGATGAGGTCAAGCACAGCGGCCCCCCGGGAGAGGGACGGTGCCAAGCGGGCGGGGCGCCTCGGGGGCGGGGTAGGTCTCCCACACCTCCACGGGCACGCCGCGCCAGGTGGCGGCGAGTTCCGCGAGGACCACGCGGTCCGTGCCGGCCAGGACACTGGCCCGTACGGGCGTCGCGCGCATCACGGTCGCGCACTGGTCCACCGCGCGCCCGGCGTCCGCCGCGTCGCGCGCCTCCGCGTGAAGGACACCGGAGGTGGTCAGTGACCAGGTCAGACCGGATGTCTCCGGGCTGAGCTCCGGGTGGCTGGTCAAGAGGTCGGTGAGCGCCACGACGGGCGCCACCGGCGGATTCAGATGGCTAAGGTTGGGTGCCATCAGACCTCGATTCACGGTTGAGGTGTCTGGTGTGCGGGGCGTCCGGGACCCGGCCAGGTCCCCGAGCTCCCGCCGCGAGGGAACTTGCGGTGCGGTGCCCCAGCCGGGGAAAGCGGAGACGGCCATCTCCGCCCCGGCGGGCGCACCGGCTACGGCCCCAACGCGGTGCCGCTTTCCGGCCGTTGACCTGCGTAAGCGGACTCCTGCGCTCCCTTTGCCAGGAGCACGACCAGCGGGCAGTCCAGCCGCGCCGCCATCCGCTCCAGCAGCTCCGGCGCGGCGTTGCGGCGCCCGGCCTCGATGTCGCACATGAGCTGTTCAGAGATCCCGAGCGCGCCGGCGAGCGACCGTTTCGTCAGCCCGGCGGCGTCCCGGGCGTACGCGACGCCCTCCGGCGCGTGATCCAGCGGCGCACCACGAGGCCGACGCACCCGCTTGCGGTCCGTGCGGTCGTTCATGATTGAAAACTAGCGCGTAGTAGCGCGTAGTGCAATTACTTCGCGCTAGTAGCGCAATGGCGCGAAGCTACGCGTTTGCGTGCGCCCCCGCGCTGCCCACGGCGGCGTTCAGTGGCCAACTAGTGCGTAGTCTGCGAAGCTCTAAGAATGCTTAGAGACACGCGACCGGAGCCCCCGAGGGAGGCCGCGCTCATCGATGCGGCCCGCCGCCGGGCGCGTCTTTCAATGCGTGAGGCCGCGAAACGCGCGGGCATGAGTGATGCCCGGTGGCGGCAGATCAGCAGCGGATACCAGACGGTGAGCGGGGAGCAGATCCCCGTGACGGGCCCTGCGGAGACCGTGGCCCGCATGTCTCAAGTCGTCGGCGTCACCGCGGAAGAACTCCAGCGCGCCGGCCGGGATGACGCGGCGGCAGCCCTGGAGGAGATCACCCCACTGCCGCAGCCGGACACCGCCTCAGCGTTCTCGCCGCCGGTGGACGCCGTGTACCAGCTCCTGGCCGCGCTCCCGCCGGAGGCTCAGGACGAAGTCCTCCGCCGCCTCGCCAGGGAGCATCCGAATGCCGCGCAGCCGTTCGACGCTCAGGAGCATCACGCCGGATAGACATGTCACGAAGTAGTCACGAATAGCTATACATCTATAGAACGTTGCCCCAGGGAACCGAGGATTCACGGTACGTCACAAGCGCCACGTCTAGGGGGACACCGTGACTCACATCGTCCTAATCCTGCACACGGCGGTCCTGGGAGCCGTCGGGCTCGCCCAAGTGCTTCTGTACCTCGGATGGAAGCGGAACCGCGAGCAGATCAACCAGCTCCGCGCGGTCATCACCGCCCAGCAGATCGCCTCCGCCATCGGCACCGGCACCGGCACCGCCGGCAACCTCAAGCCCATCACGGGCCACCAATCCTTAGAACCCGAGCCGGCCCGACGAAGGGGCCACCTCGCGCTCTACCTCGGCGGCGGAGTTGCCGCCGCCTTCACGACATGCCGCCGCAGCCTCTCGGAGAGCCGCCGGCACATCCTCACCGTGACGGCGGCGGCCACCGTGGCCGCCGCCGGCACCGCCGCGGCCACCCTCGCCCTGGTGCCCTCCGTCGAGCCCGGCGCGGTGGACGTCCCGATCACACCCGCCCCGCCGTCCAAGGAGCTCCGCCGGCCGAGGCCGCCGACCCAGTACCCCAGCGGGGCCACCGTCTCCGCCGGCGGCGACGCCAGCATGTGGTCAGGGGACGGCCCGCCGGACCCCGGGCAAGGGGATGAGGACGAGAAGAACAGGGCGCGCACGGCCGCCCCCGGCGCCTCGACTCCGCCCGCCCAGGTGCGCGACGTCCCGCCGCCGGAGCACCGGCCGCCCACCAGCACCCCGCCGATGGCGGCACCTCTGCGGACGGGGGCCCCAGAGTCATCGCCATCGGCCACCACAGAGCCACCCATGACCTCGGCGCCCACCACCGGCGGCGGCCGGGAGTCGGCACCGTCACCCACCAGGATGGCCCCGCTGCCGCAGCTCCCCGCGCTCCCCCCGCCGCTGGAGCCTCCGTCGGCACTGCCGACCCCGCCGATAGACGACGAGGGCGCGGCGTGCGTGGACATTCCGCCGCTGCTGGACGCGTGCCTCCTCGCCGCGAGCTGAACGCCACCGCTGTCCGGTCTCGCGGGAGGCGGCCGTGAAGGAGCGCGTGATACCCCAGCGCCCTGGCGCTGAGGATGCTTGAGAGGGCCCCGGCACCGGGGCCCTTTTGCGTGGCCGGAGCACGGGCTCGCGCGGCCGGGAGGGGGTGGCCCGCATTTCGGTGGAGCCTCGGTGGAGCAAGTGATCTTGAAACGCAGAGAACCCCCGGCCAGACCATGTCTGACCAGGGGTCCTTTACTGTGCGCTTCGGGCCGCTAACCGGAGACGAGAAGATTAAAAGTCCGCTGCTCTGACCAATTGAGCTAACGGCCCCGGTACGGCACACCGAGCATAGCCCGCTTGGCCGTTGCGGCGGTCAGGGCCGCGGAGCGCGCCCCCGCCCCGTGCCCGCTCCCGGCTCCCCGCCCCGACTCCCGGCTCCCGCTCCGGCTCCCGGCTCTCCGGTCGACGAGGGTGGCCCGTACAGCGAGAGCGAGGCCGTACAGCGCCTGCGGCCCCGTACGACGACGGCGGGCCCGCACCCCAGGGAAAGAAGGGGTGCGGGCCCGCCGTCGTGTCGTGCCCGGCCGGACGTCCGCCCGCGGCCTCGGCCGCCGGGCGGCCCGGCCTGCGCGCGGCCGGAAGGATCAGCCGTTGCGCTTCCAGCGCGGCTTGTCGTCACGGCGCCCGAACGAGCCGGTGCCGGTGCCCGTGCCGCCGCGGTGGTCGTCCCGACGGCCGTACGGGCGGTCCGAGGAGCCGCCGCGGTAGCCGCCGCCCGCCGGGCGGTCGCCCTGCCGGTCGCGGTTGAACGGACGGTCGCTGCCCCGGTGGTCGCGGCGCTCGAAGGTGCGGCCTCCGCGGTCGTCACGACGGTCGTCACGGCGGTCGCGGTTGAAGCCGCCACGGTCGTCACGGCGCTCGCCGCGGTCGTCACGGCGCTGGAACCCGCCCCGGTCGCCACGGTCGTCGCGGCGGAAGCCGCCGCGCTCGTCACGGTCGTCACGGCGGAACCCGCCACGGTCGTCACGGCGGTCGCGGTTGAAGCCACCGCGGTCGTCACGGCGCTCCCCGCGGTCGTCGCGCCGCTGGAACCCGCCGCGCTCACCGCGGTCGCCCCGGTCGTCGCGGCGGAACCCGCCACGGTCGCCGCGGTCACCGCGGTCGTCACGGCGGAACCCGCCACGGTCGTCACGGCGCTCCGTGCCGGCGCGCTGCCGCTCGAAGTTGCCGCGCTCGTCGCGCCGCTGGCGCTGCTGCTCCGCCTCGGCGGCTGCGGCCTTGGCCGCGGCCTCCTCGATCGCGCGCTCGGCCTCGGCCTGCACCTCGGCGACCGCGGCCTCCGGGTCCTCCCCGCGTTCACGGGCGGCGCGCCCCACCAGGCGGCCCGCCTCCTCGCGCAGTTCGGTGGCGCGGCGCTGCGCGCGCTCCAGCTGCTTCGCCAGGTCGGCGACCTCGCGCTCGGCCTGCTTGGCCGCGTTGTTCGCGGAGTCGGCCTGCACCTCGGTCAGCGACCGCGCGCCGGTGATCTCGGCGACCTCGGGGTCGAACGCGCCCGCGCCGCCCACCATGTGGCGCGAGGCGTCGACGCCCGCGTCCTCCATCAGCCGGAAGATCTGGCGACGCTGGTGCGGCAGCGCCAGGGAGACGACGACGCCGGACTTGCCCGCGCGGGCCGTGCGGCCCGAGCGGTGCAGGTAGTCCTTGTGGTCGCCGGCCGGGTCGACGTTCAGCACCAGGTCGATGCCGTCGACGTGGATGCCGCGGGCGGCGACGTCGGTCGCGACGAGCGCGTTGACGTAGCCGTCCTTGAAGTCGGCCAGCGTGCGGGTCCTGGCGCCCTGCGTCATGCCGCCGTGCAGCGCGTCGGCCTTCACGCCGGAGTCGCGCAGCTGCTCCGCGATCCGGTCGGCGCCGAGCTGGGTCCGCACGAAGATGATCGTGCGGCCCTTGCGGGCGGCGATGGCGGCCGTGACGGGCGCCTTGTCCTTGGGCTTCACCACGAGCACGTGGTGGGACATCGTGGTGACGTTGCCCTGCGCGCTGTCGACCTCGTGGCTGACCGGGTCGGTCAGGTAGCGCTTGACCAGCGTGTTGATCTCGTTCTCCATGGTCGCGGAGAACAGCATCCGCTGGCCGCCCGACGGCACCAGGTCCAGCAGCTCGGTGACCTCGGGCAGGAAGCCCAGGTCGGACATCTGGTCGGCCTCGTCGATGATCGCGACCTGGATCTGCTCCATCGAGGCGGCGCCGCGGTTGATGAGGTCGCGCAGGCGGCCGGGGGTGGCGACGAGGATGTCGACGCCGCGCTCCAGCGCGTAGATCTGGTTGCCCATGGACGTGCCGCCGCAGACGACCTTCATCTTGAGGCCGAGGACGTCGCCGTACGGCTGGAGGGCGTCCGCGACCTGCATGGCGAGCTCGCGGGTCGGGGTGAGGATCACACCGCGGGGCTTCTTCTTCTCCGTGTGGCCGCCGGAGAGCGTGGCCAGCAGCGGGAGGCCGAAGGAGAGCGTCTTGCCGGAGCCGGTGCGGCCGCGGCCGAGGATGTCCTTGCCGGCCAGGGCGTCCGGGATGGTCGCGGCCTGGATCGGGAACGGGACGGTGACGCCGTTCTGGGCGAGCTTGCGCACGATGGACTCGGGCAGGCCCAGGTCCGCGAACGTGGTCTCGGGGGCCGCGTCGGTCTCGTCGAGGCCGGCGGCGTCCGTCGCTTCGTCCTCGGTGAGGGCGTCGTCGACGCCGTGGTCGGCGGCGGCGGTCTCGACGGCGTCTGCGGTGTCTACGGCATCTGCGGCATCGACGATGTCGTCGTGGGAGTCGTTCTCGGGCATGACGGCGTGGTCAGTACTGGAAACGGACATGCGAAATGCGAAACCTTCCGGAGTCTCGGCACGCGCCCAAACTCCGTGTTTCACCTCTCGACCGCCTCGATGCGGTCAGCCACGGTAAGGGAGAGTACGCGCCACACGGCGCTCTTCTTTTTCGGCGCCGGGGAAATGATCAAACGATCTACTACCATACGCAGTGCCCGGCCCTTGAAGCAAACCGGTACCGGGCGACGCTGCTCACAATCGTACGGCCGCCCCGGGGCTCCCCCTCCCCCGGCCGCCCGCGCGGCCGCCCCGCCGCCCGGGGCTCCGGGGCCCCGGCGGGCGTCCCGCCCAGGCCCGCGGGGCTCCTGACACCGAGTCGGCGCCGCCGCGGGGCGTCCGGCCGCGGGTGCCCGTCCCC
>NZ_JAKGCV010000500.1 GCF_021556455.1 Streptomyces fuscigenes
AAAGCCGGCGGCGGGCGGCGCCGGGCGGGCCGCGGCGCGCCCCGCGCCGGCCGGCGGCTACGGGCGCGCGGTGATCCCGGCGAGGATGAGGTCGATGCCCGCCAGGTACTCCTCCCGGTCGTCGTGCTCGCGCAGCCGGTCGGCGACGGCCCGGGTGAACGCGTACTCGCCCGGGTCGAGCGCCTCCCACCCGCTCGCCACGGTGTCGAGGAGCGCCCCCCGGTCGGTGCCCGGCGCGACCGAGCGGCTGTTGGCCGCGTTCTGGCCGGCGACCCCGAGGACGCCGCGGTGAACCACGCGTCCTCGGGCACCTGGAGCGCCTGGACCTGCCTTCCGATGCGTTCGAAGATCCGCACGGTCGGCGACTGCGTGTGCGCGCGGCCGAGGTACGCGCCGACCCAGGGGTGGGTCTCGACCGCGTCGAAGATTCCGAGCGCGAGCGCGCGCATCGCCTCCCGCGGCGTCGCACCGGCGTCGGTGTCCCCGAGCGTTCGCGCGACGGCCCGTGTGGCGGAGGAGTTCGAGGGCTGGGCGCCGCAGTTGACGGCGCTCCTGACCGACGGCGAGACGGCCCCGGTCCTCCGGCTCCCCCACACCCTGCCGATCGAGCACCGCTGGGACCGCGTGCCCGGCGTGACGCTGCTGGGCGACGCCGCCCACCTGATGCCGCCGTCCGGCGAGGGCGCCAACCTCGCGATGCTCGACGGCGCCGAACTCGGCAACGCCCTGGCCGCTCACCCCGGCGACGTCGAGGCCGGGCTCGCCGCGTACGAGGGGGCGCTGTTCCCGAGGAGCGCGGAGGCCGCCGTCGAAGCCGCCGGGCTGATTCCGCTGTACCTGAACGACCGGGCCCCGCACAGCCTCGTCGAGATGTTCACCGGCGCCGGACCGGGCGACCGCCCCGCCGGACGGTGAGCCGGAGCGGTGGGGCCGCCGTCGGAGCGGTGGGGCGCGGCGGCACAGCGTGACACGAGGGGGCGGGCCGCAGGGCGAGGGGGGAGGGGGGAGGGGGCACCGGGGCGGCAACCGGCGAGCCCGGCACACCTCCGAACACGTGGAACGTACGACTCGCATGACACGGATGGCGCCCATGGCGTGGCATAAGTGGCATTCAGTGGTATTTCCTGCTGTATTTCCTATGCTGACGTGCGCGGCCCGACGGTGGGCAGGACGCCGCGGCGCGGGCCGCTCCGTGGTGTCTCCCCGTTCGAGAAAGCGCCAGGTACCCACATGACCTCCTCCGACGCACCCTCGGCCTTCGGTGGCCGGCTCCTGGTAGGCGCGAGCGGCGCGGCCGCCGTCGCGCTGCTGCCGGTGTACCTCACGGCCCTGCGCACGCAGTTCACCGGAAGCATCACGGTGTTCATGACCCGCACGGCCGCCACCTTCCTGCCGCCGCACACGGTGGGCCTGTTCGCGGAACGCGTCGTCACCGGGGACTCCCCCGCCACCTGGCCGCGCGACAACCACGCGAGCCTCGCGGCCGAGCACGACCTGGTCACCGTGCTGCCGACGACCGCGAACATGCTCTCGGCCGTGGCCGGCGGCGCGGCGCCGAACCTGCTCGCCGCCACGGTCCTCCAGGCCACCGTGCCCGTGGTGTTCTTCCCGGTGATGGGCGCGGCCATGTGGGACAAGGCGGCGGTGCGCCGCAACGTGGAGCAGGTGCGCGCGGACGGGTACGAGGTCGTCGACCCGCCGTGGGGAACGCGCTACGACGTGAGTCTCGGCACCGTGGTCGAGGGGCCGATGCCGCCCGCACCGCCGCAGTTCGTCGAGACGGTGCGCTCCCACCTGGACGTGTGAGGCACCACCGCGCGGGAGGGGCGGGAGGAGCCGAAGCGAGGGAGGGGCGGAAGTGACCGGTGGAAGGCGGCGGGTGCGGCAGGCGCACAGAGGGAAGGGTTGGGCACCCGCCGGCCGGGAGGATAAACATCGCGGCGCAAGGATCGCTGCATCGAAGTAACTCCGAAGGCCAAGCGGGCGAGTTGGGCGCGAGGGCCGTTACGGTTCCCAGGGATCTGAACGGATCACCCACGAATCACGCGTTCTTCCTCCTTCGTCATTTCTCGCCCTTCTTCATTACGCTCCATCGCCTTCTGTGAAGTTGCATCGCTTTCGCTCTCTTCTTCCTTCTTCCGCCGGTTGGCAGGCGTCCGCGCCGGCCCGCGCCTCATCCAAGGAGAACTCGCCCGATGACCATCGAGACCCGCCCCGAAGCGCAGGTGCCGCCTCCCCGCCAGTCCAGCCTGGGCACGGCTGCCGCGCGCAATCTCGCCACGACGACCAAGTCCGCGCCGCAGATGCAGGAGATCACCTCCAGGTGGCTCCTGCGGGTGCTCCCGTGGGTGGAGACCAAGGGCGGCGCCTACCGGGTGAACCGGCGGCTGAGCTACACCGTCGGCGACGGGCGGATCGAGTTCGTCCAGGACGGCTCGGACGTCCGGGTCATCCCCCGTGAGCTCGGCGAACTCGCCCTGCTGAGCGGCTTCGAGGACGACGAGGCGCTGGCCGCGCTCGCCGACCGGTGCGAGCAGCGCGACTTCCGCGCCGGGGAGGTACTGGTCGAGCGCGGGGCACCGGCCGATCGCATCCACCTGATCGCGCACGGCCGGATCACGCAGACCTCGGTCGGCAAGTACGGCGACGAGGTCGCGGTGGCCACGCTCGCGGACGGGGACCGGTTCGGCGAGGCCGCCCTGACGGACGCGGACGCCCGGTGGGAGAGCACGGCCACGGCCGAGACCTCCGGCACCCTGCTCACCCTCTCCCGCGCCGACTTCGAGGCCGTGGTGGACTCCGCACCGAGCCTGCGGGACCACGTCGAGCAGTACGACTCGCGCTCCCAGCACGCACAGAACCGGCACGGCGAGGCCGAGATCGCGATGTCGGCCGGGCACGTCGGCGAGGCGGCGCTGCCCGGCGCCTTCGTCGACTACGAGCTCAAGCCGCGGGAGTACGAACTCTCGGTCGCCCAGACGGTACTGCGCGTCCACACCAGGGTGTCCGACCTCTACAACGGGCCGATGAACCAGACCGAGGAGCAACTCCGCCTCACCATCGAGGCGCTGCGCGAGCGCCAGGAGCACGAACTCATCAACAACCGGGAGTTCGGTCTGCTCCACAACGCCGCCTTCAAGCAGCGGATCCAGACCCACTCCGGCCCGCCCACCCCCGACGACCTCGACGAGCTGCTCTGCCGGCGCCGCGGCACCAAGGTCTTCCTCGCCCACCCGAGGACGATCGCGGCGATCGGGCGGGGCTTCAACGCCGCCGGTCTCTACCCGGACCACGTCGACCTCGGCGGACAGCAGGTCCCGGCCTGGCGCGGTGTGCCGATCCTGCCGTGCAACAAGATCCCCATCAGCAAGGACAACACGAGCTCGATCCTCGCGATGCGCACCGGCGAGGAGAACCAGGGCGTCGTCGGACTGCGGCAGACCGGCCTGCCGGAGGAGTACGAGCCGGGACTCTCGGTGCGCTTCATGGGCATCAGCGAGCAGGCGATCATGTCGTACCTGGTCACGACGTACTACTCCGCCGCCGTCCTCGTGCCCGACGCCCTCGGCGTCCTGGAGAACGTGCAGATCGCGCGCGGCCGCCACTAGGCGGTCTCCGGCGCATGCCGTCCCCGGGCCCTGTCCGCGAAGGCGCCCCGCGCCGGCGGCGAGGAGCTGCCTCGCGGACACACTCCGGCTCCCGCGGCCGGCGTCGGCCGCGCGGCGAGCCCGGCGGCGGGCGCCGTGCACGAG
>NZ_JAKGCV010000501.1 GCF_021556455.1 Streptomyces fuscigenes
GGGCACGTGCGCGTCCACGTCCCGCAGGGCACCCACACGGCCCGGCCCGCGCCCGGCGCCGCCCCGGTGGACCCGGCCCGGCTGTGCGCGCTCGGCGAGTCGTACGGCCACTGGCCCGCGAACAGTCCGCAGGCGCGGATCTGCCACCAGACGTACGGACACTGACGTGGGGCCGGCGCGCGGGAACACGGACCTGGGGCGCTGACCCGGCCCGGGGCCCGGATCCGCCCGGCCCCGGTCCGCGGACCGAGCAACTCCGGCCCCGGCCCTCACGCCCCCCGGGGGGCCTCCTCCCCCGCCCGCGCCGGGGTACGCCCGGGCCTGCCGCGCCGCGTTACGTCCGAGTCCGCCGCGCCTCGGTGCGTCCGGGCCCGGGCGGCCTCGTCCGGCTCAGGCGCACGCCAGCCGGCGTGCCACCCGGGCGATGGCCGTACGCACCCCGTCCCCGTACCCGTCGTCCCCCAGGACGTGGGCGCAGGCCCGCGCACGTTCCAGGTGCAGCCGGGCGGCGTCGGGCCGGTGGAGCTTCACGTAGTCGGCGGCGAGGTTCGCGTGGAGGGCGGGATGGAGGGCCAGGACGTCGGCCCGGTCGCCCTCCGCGGCCGTCAGGGCCCGCAGGTCCCACGCCAGCTCGTCCCCGGGGTCGTCCTGCGTGTCCGCCAAGTAGTGCGCCAGCGTGCACCGCTGGACGGGGTCCCCCGCGTCCCCGATCTCCGCCCACAGCTCCCCCATGCGGTTGCGGGCCTCCTCGCGATCGCCGCCGTGGAGCAGGATCACCGCCTGCCCGATTCTGGTCACAAGGGACTCCTCGGACGACTGCCGCTGCTCCATGCGTGGCGCCTCCACCGTCGCGTGATGAAAATCTGACAAAACGCTCGGTAGAGACGCTAACCGCGGGAGGCCCGGTTCGCCTTCAGGCTCGACCCAGGTCAGGGATGCGCCAGTCGATCGGTGCCCGGCCCTGCGCGGCCAGGGCGGCGTCGATCTGCGTGAACGGGCGGGATCCGAAGAACTTCTTGGCGGACAGCGGCGACGGATGGGCGCCCTTGACCACCGTGTGGCGCTCCTGGTCCACGAGGGGCAGCTTCTTCTGCGCGTAGGCCCCCCACAGGACGAAGACGGCCGGGTCGGGCCGCCCGGAGACCGCCGTGATCACGGCGTCGGTGAACTTCTCCCAGCCTCGGCCCTTGTGCGAGTTGGCCTCGCCCTCCCGGACCGTGAGCACCGCGTTCAGCAGCAGGACGCCCTGGCGCGCCCACGGCATCAGGTATCCGTTGTCGGGGACCGGGTGCCCGAGCTCCTCCTTCATCTCCTTGAAGATGTTGCGCAGGGACGGCGGCGTCCGGACACCCGGGCGCACCGAGAAGCACAGCCCGTGCCCCTGGCCCGCCCCGTGGTAGGGGTCCTGCCCGAGGACGAGCACCTTCACCTCGTCGAACGGGGTGGCCTCGAGCGCGGCGAAGACCTCTGCCCGCGGCGGGTACACCGGCCCGTTCGCCCGCTCCTTCTCGACGAATTCGAGCAGCTCGCCGAAGTAGGGCTTGTCGAGCTCACCGCCCAGGGGACCGCGCCAGGACTCGGGCAGCACGTCGGTCTCGGTCACGTCAGCATCCTCCGCAGGTTCGTCGCCTTGCCGATCTTTGACGAACCTACCGGGCACCACCGACAACGCCGTGCGCCCGGCCTCCCCTCGTGGGCCCGGCCGGGCCCACGGCGACGGCCGGACCCGGCGCGGGAGCCCGTGGTCCGAGGGCCGGGGGCCGGGGCCCGCCGCCGATCGGAGGCTCCGGCCGCGCACCGCAGGGGCCGGGGCCCGCCGCCGATGGAGAGTTCCGGCCGCGTGCCCCGGGGCGCGGCGCCCCGCCTCAGACCCTGGCCGTCGCCTCAGACCCCGGCGGTCAGGAAGACCCCGCCGTCGATCACCATCGTCTGGCCGGTGATCCAGCCGGCCCCGTCCGACGTCAGGAAGGCGGCGGCGCCGCCGATGTCCTCCGGTACACCCAGCCGGCCCAGCGGGTAGCCGCTCGCGGCCTCCTCCTCGCGGCCTTCGTAGAGCATGCGCGCGAACTTGGTCTTCACGACGGCGGGCGCGAGGGCGTTGACCCGGACGATCGGCGCGAACTCGTGGGCGAGCTGGAGCGTGAGGTTGATCATGGCGGCCTTGCTCATGCCGTAGGCGCCCATGAAGGGCGAGGCATTGAGCCCCGCCACGGAGGCAACGTTCACGATCGTGCCGCCGTGCTCCTTCTGCCAGGCGTGCCAGGTCTTCTGGGCGAGCCCGAGCGCCGACAGCACGTTCGTCTCGTACGTCTTCGCCGCGACGGCCAGGTCCAGCTCGGCGAGGCCCGCGAAGACCGGATTGGTGCCCGCGTTGTTGACCAGGTGGTCGACGCGCCCGTACTCCTCCATCACCCGCTCGACCACGGCCGCCTGGTGGGCGGGGTCGTGCGCCTTGCCCGCCACGCCCATGGCGCGGTCGGGGCCGAGGCGCTCCACGGCTTCCTTGAGCGCCTCCTCGTTGCGTCCTGTGATGCACACCCGGTCGCCGCGGGCGACGAGCGCCTCGGCGATGCCGTAGCCGATGCCCCGGCTCGCCCCGGTGACGAGGGCGACCTTGCCGGTGTCCGGGGCGGCGCCCGGCGTCTGCTGCTGTGTCATGGCTGTGGTCCTCGGATTCAGTTGAGCGGGCCGCCGGCGACGTACATGACCTGCCCCGAGACGAAGCCCGCGTCGTCCGAGGCGAAGAACGCGATCGCGTTCGCGACGTCCTCGGGAAGACCCACGCGCTGCACCGGGATCTGCCCGGCCATGGCGGTCTGGAACTCCTCGAAGCCCATGCCGATCCGTTCGGCCGTGGCGGCCGTCATGTCGGTGACGATGAATCCCGGCGCGACCGCGTTCGCGGTGATGCCGAACTTGCCGAGCTCCTTGGCCAGGGTCTTGGTGAAGCCCTGCAGGCCGGCCTTGACGGACGCGTAGTTGAGCTGGCCCCGGTTGCCGAGCGCGGAGGACGACGAGAGGCTGACGATCCGGCCGAACTTGGCGTCGACCATGTGCTTCTGGCAGGCGCGCGCCATCAGGAACGCGCCCTTGAGGTGCACGTTCATCACGGTGTCCCAGTCGGACTCGGACATCTTGAACAGCAGGTTGTCCCGCAGTACGCCCGCGTTGTTGACCAGGACGGTCGGCGCGCCCAGCTCCGCCGCGATCCGCTCGACGGCCGCCTCCACCTGTGCGCTGTCGGACACGTCGCAGCCGACGGCGAGGGCCGTGCCGCCCGCCTCGGTGATCTTCTTCACAGTGTCGGCGCAGGCCGCCTCGTCCAGGTCGAGTACGGCGACGGCGCGCCCCTCGGCCGCGAGCCGTACGGCCGTCGCCGCGCCGATCCCCCGTGCCGCCCCGGTGACGACGGCGACGCGCTGCTCGGTGGTGGACATTCCTGATTCTCCTCGCCCTAGGAACCCGCGTGTGCTGAGCGACCGCTTAGTCGCTACGGCAGACGTGACGCTAGAAGCCCTGGCACGCGGTGTCAACGGGCGCAGGCCGCGGCACGCTCCCGGCAGGCCGTACCTGCGCACGCACCGCACGGCGCCGAGGGGCGCGGAGGCCCGCCACGCGGCCCGTGACGGCGCGGCACGCCTGCGGACCCGGGCGACGGGGAGGCGCGGACGGTGGGGATCGGCGGGGAGGCGCGGACGG
>NZ_JAKGCV010000502.1 GCF_021556455.1 Streptomyces fuscigenes
CGGCGGCGGACGGGCCCGGCGGCCGCCCTCCGCACCCGCACCCGCACCCGCACCCGCACCCGCACCCGAGGCACCCGTCCCCGCACCGCCACACCCCCCGCCGCACCCACCACACCGACACGCCGCACGGCTCCGGGCGCCCATGCCCCCGTCCGGCGCGTCCCGCCCAACACCCCGCGCGGGGCCCCGGGATCGCCGGCACAACATCCCGATCCTGTACGCTCCCCACTCCGCCCGCACCCGGTGTGGTGTGCGCCACCCGGTGCCGCGCGGAAGCACACCTCGCCTCGGCGAGCGAGGTGAAAGAGGTGTGAAAGGTACGGCGTCGGAGGAGAAAGGTGAACTCTTCCGCCATACCGGGGCATTCCATGTGACGTACCCGGGAGTAGGGCGTCGCGACAGGTACCGCCCGCACCTCCCGGCACCGCCCCGAGCGCCCCTTCACGCGCTCTTGACCTGCTAGTTCGCAGCCATGGGCTGCGTCTCGCCAGCGGGCGCCGGCCCGGAAAGCGGCGCTTTGCCCAGAAGTAGGCGCTTATGTGGACATCTCGCGTTCACCCGTGGCGCGCGAGGCAAGTTGACGTCACAACCTGAACGACTGGAAGCTGTGGCCGTTGATGCGCTCATCACAACGGCGTGGCACCTCGGCCGACACCCCGGGCCGACGTACGTTGCCGTGGCACAGTGTGCGCGCACCGAGGGCCGGGGCGCTCCCCCACCGGGGACCATCGCCTCAGACGCCGTGGCCTCCTCCGCGGAGCATGCCCCGTCACCCTGTCAACGACTCGGTGCTCACCTTTGGACGGAGATCAGAACCTTGCACAAGCGGAAGTCGAAGCGATGGCTCACGGGGGCCGTCGCCACCGGCGCCGTGGCCGCGGGAGCGTTCGCGTTCCTGCCCACTCTTGCCCAGGCACAGAGCGACGCCCCCCAGGACGCGGGCGTTCAGGCCGACTTCTCGGCCGCGGCCGCCAAGTACGATGTCCCCACGTCCGTGCTGATGGCCGTCACCCACGAGGAGTCGGGCTGGCAGTCGCACAAGGGGTACAGCAACAAGGGCGGTTACGGACTCGCCGACCTCACCGACGTGACGAAGGACATGCTCGTCAACGGTGACGCGGGCGCCGGCGGCCGCTCGGACCTCGCGTCCATGATCGACCACCCCGAGATGCACACCCTGCAGAAGGCGGCCGAGCTGACCGGCATTCCCGCCGACAAGCTCCGCACGGACCGCCGTTCGAACCTCGAGGGCGCGGCGGCGCTGCTCGCCTCGTACCAGAAGTCCGTCGGGGGCGGCCTGTCGAAGGACCCGTCCGACTGGACGGGCGCCGTCGCCAAGTACAGCCGGCTGCCCGACGAGAAGGCCGCGACGAGCTACGTCGACAACGTCTTCGGCACCATCAGGTCCGGGGCGCAGCAGAAGTCGGCCGACGGCCGGACCGTGAAGCTCGCGGCGGACCCGTCGGCCAAGCCGGTCACCGCGCAGATGGACAAGCTCAAGCTGAAGAACAGGCCGTCGTCGACGGGCGCGGAGTGCCCCGCCTCGATGGACTGCACGTTCGACCCGGTGACCATCGCGGGCAACGGCCAGGTCTCGAACCGGCCCGCGAACGGCATCAAGATCGACCGCATCGTCCTGCACACCGCCGAGGGCTCCTTCGAGAGCGCCAAGGAGGAGCTGGACGCGTCGGGCGCCATCACGGCCGCGCACTACCTGATGGACACCGACGGCACGACCACCCAGCTGATGGCGAACAAGGACCTCGCGTTCGCGGTCGGCAACTACCACTACAACCTGCACTCGATCTCGATCGAGCAGGCGGGCTTCACCGCGCGCGGCGCCGACTGGTACACGGACGCCGTGTACCAGCAGACCGCCAAGCTGGTGAAGTACCTGGCGAAGCGGTACGACGTGCCGATGGACCGCCAGCACATCCTGGGCCACGACAACGTGCCGGGCTCGCTGGACTCCAACCTGGCGGCGCAGCACTGGGACAAGGGCACGGCCTGGGACTGGAGCCGCTTCATGCGGCTCGCCGGCTCCCCGATCGACTCGGGCACCCGCGGGGTCGGCAAGGTCGGCTCCGTCGTGACGATCGCGCCCAAGTTCAACGCGAAGAACGAGCAGACGTACACCGTCTGCCCGTCGGACGACCCCTCGGGCGCCACGCCGGCGTGCGCGGAGGTTCCGCAGCCGTCCAACTCCCTGTTCGTGCGCACCGCGCCGGCCTCCGACGCGCCGCTGTTCCTCGACCCGGTGGTCCACCCCGGCGCGCAGGCGGGCACCGACTCGATCAGCGACTGGAGCGACCACGTCCAGGCCGGCCAGCAGTTCGTCGTGGCCGACGTCAAGGGCGACTGGACGGCGATCTGGTACGGCGGCCAGGAGGGCTGGATCCACAACCCGGGCGGCAAGTACACGATCCCGACCACGGGCGTGCAGATCATCAAGGCCGCGGGCACGACGGCGGCTCCCGTCTACGGCCAGGCCTACCCGGCGGCGTCCGAGTACCCGGCGGGCCTGTCCCCGTCGACCCAGGCGCCCCTCACGGCCGCGAACTACAAGATCCCGGTCGGCCAGGCGTACGTCGCCGACCAGCCGGCCACTCCGGCCGACGACTTCTTCAAGTCGGGCGGTCAGGTGGTCACCGGCAGTGAGACGTACTACCAGGTCCAGTTCAACCACCGGACCATCTACGTGAACTCCGCGGACGTCACGGCCACCCCGGCCGCCTGACACCCTCCCGCCGCGGCGGGATGCACCGGAGGAACGAGGAAGCGCCCGAGGCCCCACCGGCCCCGGGCGCTTCCGCCGTTTCGGTACGCGCCGCCTCCGCGGCGGGCACTCACTCCGTGACCAGGTCGACGAAGGCCCGGAGGTTGCCCCGGGCCCGGGCGATCTTGCCGTCCAGGGAGAGCGTCTCGTCGAGGCCCCGGCCGGCGGCCGTCTGCCGCTTGCCCCTGATGTAGAGCGAGCAGGCGAGGTCGGCGCACAGGTACTTGCCCACGGTGTTGCCCTGGCGGCCCGCCTCGCCCGTGCGGCGCGCGGTCATCAGGGCGACGCCCCCGCCCGTGTGGGTCGTCACGCACAGCGAGCACATGCTGCGGGACGTGAACCCGCGCACGGCCGCGGCGGCCGACCGGAGGGAGAGGCCGAGCAGACCGCCGCCGTGCTCGGTCACCAGATAGGCGCGCTCGCGCGCGCCGGGGTCGCGCCAACCGAGGAAGTCGAGGTCGTCCCAGGGCAGCTCCTCCAGGCCGGGCGGGAGGCCCAGGCGCTTGGCCTCCCCCTTGGAGCAGTTGACGAAGGACGCTCGGATCTCGGTCTCCGTGAGGTGTCGCATGGGACCGAGGGTAGGTTGCCTAATACTTTTAGGCAAAATATTCATTCTTTTAGGGACCGTACGCTCCGGGAGCCGGGGACGCAGGGCTGTGGGAGACGGGGACGCAAGACTCCGGGGATCGGGGACGCGAGGCTCCGGGGACCGGGACCACAGGTCACGCCTCGGGACACGAGGGCCCCGGGACACCAGGGGTTCGGGACAGGAGGGCCCGGGACGCGAGGGCCTCGGGACTCCGGCGCCGGACGCGCCGCACCGCACGGCCCGGCGCAAGCGCGCACCCGCGCCGACCCCAGCCCGCCCGAGGCGCGCGTCCCGCCGGCCACGACCGCCCGAGGCG
>NZ_JAKGCV010000503.1 GCF_021556455.1 Streptomyces fuscigenes
CCGGCAGGCGCGCGGCACCGCGCCGCCGCCGGAGGAGCGGACGCCGGACGCGGCCCGCGGGCACGCTTTCTCGGGCCCGGGCTGGCCGCCGCGGGAGAGCGTTCGCGGGACGCGGCCGGTCGGTGCCGGGTGTGAGCTTCACCGCTCGCCATGATGGGGGTGGGCAGGTTAATTACTCGCGAGTAGCATGAGCGGCAGCGCGTTCCGGCGCGCGCCGCAGCTGTGCCACCCCGCACCCTGGAGGAGAGCCATCGTGCCTCGTACCGTCAGGGACGTCGTCTTCGTCGACGGCGTCCGCACCCCGTTCGGCAAGGCGGGCCCGAAGGGCATCTACCACGAGACCCGCGCGGACGACCTGGTCGTCAAGGCGATCCGGGAGCTGCTGCGGCGCAACCCGGACCTGGATCCCGCCCGCATCGACGAGGTCGCCATCGCCGCGACCACGCAGATCGGCGACCAGGGCCTCACCATCGGGCGCACGGCCGGCATCCTCGCGGGCCTGCCGACGTCCGTGCCCGGCTACGCGATCGACCGGATGTGCGCGGGCGCGCTGACGGCCGTCACCACCACCGCGGGCTCCATCGCCTTCGGCGCGTACGACGTCGTCGTCGCCGGCGGTGTCGAGCACATGGGCCGCCACCCGATGGGCGAGGGCGTGGACCCGAACCCCCGCTTCGTGTCGGAGAAGCTCGTCGACGAGTCGGCCCTCTTCATGGGCATGACCGCGGAGAACCTGCACGACCGCTTCCCGCACCTGACGAAGCAGCGCTCCGACGAGTACGCGGTGCGCTCCCAGGAGAAGGCGGCCAAGGCCTACGCGAACGGCCGGATCCAGCAGGACCTCGTGCCGATCTCCGTGCGCCGCACGTCCGCCGAGGCCGGGGAGACGGGCTGGGGCCTCGCCACGGCGGACGAGCCGATGCGCCCCGGCACCACGCTGGAGATGCTGGCCGGCCTCAAGACGCCGTTCCGGCCCCACGGCCGGGTCACCGCGGGCAACGCGGCCGGCCTCAACGACGGCGCCACCGCGTCGCTGATCGCCGCCGAGGACTTCGCGCGCGAGCAGGGCCTGCCGGTCAGGATGCGCCTCGTGAGCTACGCCTTCGCGGGCGTCGAGCCCGAGGTCATGGGCTACGGGCCGATCCCGGCGACGGAGAAGGCCCTCGCCAAGGCGGGCCTGTCGATCTCCGACATCGGGCTGTTCGAGATCAACGAGGCGTTCGCGGTGCAGGTGCTCGCGTTCCTCGACCACTACGGCATCGCCGACGACGACGAACGCGTCAACCAGTACGGCGGGGCCATCGCGTTCGGCCACCCGCTGGCCTCCTCCGGCGTCCGCCTGATGACGCAGCTGGCCCGGCAGTTCGAGGAGCACCCGCACGTCCGCTACGGCCTGACGACGATGTGCGTCGGCTTCGGCATGGGCGCCACGGTCATCTGGGAGAACCCGCACTTCGACGGAGGCCGCAAGTGAGCAACATCGCCGAACTGCTGAAGGGCGCGGCCGAGGTCTTCCCGGACGAGGTCGTCACCGAGGCGCACGTACGCCACCTCGACCTCCCGGCCGACGCCGGGCGCTTCGCGCTGATCACGCTGGACAACGGCTTCGACCACACCAAGCCGACCAGCTTCGGCCCGCAGTCCCTCGCCCGCATCGACGCGGCGATCGACCAGGTCGAGAAGGAGGCCGCCGAGGGCACGATCGTCGGTGTCGGCGTCACCGGCAAGCCGTTCGTCTTCGCCGTCGGGGCCGACCTGAAGGGCGTCGGGCTGCTCGGCAGCCGCGACGAGGCCGCGGCCATCGGCAGGGCCGGGCACGAGGTCTTCGCGCGCCTCGGCGGCCTCGCCGTGCCGACGTTCGCTTACTACAACGGCGCGGCCATGGGCGGCGGCGTCGAGATCGGGCTGCACTGCCAGTACCGGACCGTCTCGTCCTCGATCGCCGCGTTCTCACTGCCGGAGGTCTTCCTCGGCCTGGTGCCCGGCTGGGGCGGCTGCACGCTGCTGCCGAACCTCATCGGCGCGGGCCCCGCGGTCAACGTCATCATCGAGAACTCCCTCAACCAGAACCGGCAGCTCAAGGGCGAGCAGGTCTTCGAGCTCGGCATCGCCGACGCCATCTTCGAGGCCGCGGACTTCCTGGAGCAGTCGCTGATCTGGACCGCCGCCGTCCTCAAGGGCGAGCTGAACGTCCAGCGCATCACCGTCGACCGCGGCGAGGACTGGGACCAGGCCGTCGAGTGGGGCCGGGCCGTCGCCGACTCCAAGGTGCACGGCGCGGCGCCCGCCGCCTACCGCGCGCTCGACATCATCGCGCAGGCCAAGCACGGCGACACCCAGGCCGGCTTCGACGCCGAGACCGAGGCCCTCGCCGACCTCGTCATGGGCGGCGAACTGCGCTCGGGCATCTACGCGTTCAACCTGGTGCAGGGCCGCGCGAAGCGCCCCGTGGGCGCGCCCGACAAGAACCTCGCGCGGCCGGTCAACAAGGTCGGCGTGGTCGGGGCGGGCCTGATGGCGTCCCAGCTCGCGCTGCTGTTCGTGCGGCGCCTCCAGGTGCCCGTCGTCCTCACGGACATCGACCAGCAGCGCATCGACAAGGGCGTCGGCTACGTGCACGCCGAGGTCGACAAGCTGCTCGGCAAGGGCAGGATCGACCAGGACACCGCGAACCGCCTCAAGGGCCTGGTCACGGGCGTGCTCGACAAGGCCGAGGGCTTCTCGGACGCCGACTTCGTCATCGAGGCCGTCTTCGAGGAGATGGGCGTCAAGCAGCAGGTCTTCGCGGAGGTCGAGGCCGTCGTGCCCGAGACCGCGATCCTGGCGACGAACACCTCGTCCCTGTCGGTCGGCGAGATGGCCTCGAAGCTCGCCCACCCGGAGCGCGTGGTCGGCTTCCACTTCTTCAACCCGGTCGCGGTCCTGCCGCTGCTGGAGGTCGTACGCGGCGAGCGCACCGACGACGCCTCGCTCGCGACGGCGTTCGCGGTGGCCAAGAAGCTGCGCAAGACGGCCGTCCTCGTCAAGGACGCCCCGGCGTTCGTCGTCAACCGCATCCTGACCCGCTTCATGGGCGAGATCCAGAACGTCATCGACGAGGGCACCCCGGTGGACGTCGCCGAGCGCGCCGTCGAGCCGCTCGGCCTGCCGATGTCGCCGCTGGTCCTGCTCGAACTGGTCGGCCCGGCCATCGGCCTGCACGTCTCCGAGACGCTGCACGGCGCCTTCCCCGAGCGCTTCACGGTGTCGGAGAACCTGCGCGCGGTCGTCACGGCGGGCAAGCGCGGCTTCTACGCGTACGACTCGGGCAAGCCGGAGCTCGACCCGGAGATCCTGGCCCTGATGACGCAGGGCGACATGGTCCTGACGGAGGACCAGGTGCGCGCCCGCGTGCTCGACGCGGTCGCGCAGGAGATCGGGCTCATGCTCGACGAGGGCGTCGTCGCCGAGGCCCAGGACGTCGACCTGTGCCTGATCACCGGCGCCGGCTGGCCCTTCCACCTGGGCGGCATCACGCCGTACCTGGACCGCGAGGGCGTCTCGGAGCGCGTCAACGGCCGCCGCTTCCTGGCGCCGGGCGTGGCGAGCGTCCCGGCGTAGCGCGGCGTCCCGCACGGGAGGACGGCCGGGCCCGGACCGCGGGCCCGGCCGTCCTCCCGCCGCTCGCGTCCGCGGC
>NZ_JAKGCV010000504.1 GCF_021556455.1 Streptomyces fuscigenes
CGGGGCGCGGTCACCCACGGGACGCGGCGGGCGGTCAGTCGCCGAGGCCGGCCAGGTCGCGCAGGCGCCTCGACTGGGCGGCGCGCTCGGCCGCGCGCTGCTCGTCGTACGTGCGGGCCGAGGCACCGCGCAGGAGCGCCTTGGTCTCGATGACGGCGGAGCGCGGCGCCGCGAGGAGGGCGGCGGTCAGATCACCGACGGCGGCGTCGAGTTCGGCGCGGGGGACCACGAGGTTGGCCAGCCCGATGCGCTCGGCCTCGTCGCCGTGGACGAACCGGCCCGTCACGCAGATCTCCAGCGCGCGGGCATACCCCACGAGCTCCACCAGCGGGTGGCTGCCCGCCAGGTCGGGGACGATGCCCAGGCTGGTCTCGCGCATGGCGAACTGGGCGTCGTCGGCCGCGACGCGCAGGTCGCAGGCGAGCGCCAGTTGGAAGCCCGCGCCGATCGCGTGGCCCTGGACGGCGGCCACCGACAGCAGGTCGTTGCGGCGCAGCCAGGTGAAGCCCGACTGGTACCCCGCGATCGCGGCGTCCAGACCGGCGTCGTCGAGGCGCGCCAGATCGGAGAAGGACGGCTCGCCCTCGAAGCCCTCGGGAGTGAATGCCTGCCGGTCGAGCCCGGCGGAGAAGGACACGCCCTCGCCGCGCACGACGACCACCCGGACGGTCCCCGGCAGTGACGCCCCGGCCTCGGCCAACGCCCGCCAGAGGGCGGGAGACTGGGCGTTGCGCTTCGCCGGAAGGGTCAGCGTCACCGTGGCGACGGCGTCCTCGACGGTGAGCCGCACGCCGTCCTTGTCGACAACAGGTACAGGATCGAGCGATTCCGTCGTGGTCATGCGGGCCTCCGGCTCGGGCGGTCACACAGCCGCGCCGTGTGGCGCGCTGCCAAGTGACTGCACAGTAACCACCGGGCGATCGAGACGACCGCCCAGGGGTCACCCGCCGAACCGGCGGCGGTCAGGCCGAGGCGGCCTTCTTGCCGCGCGTGGCTCCGCCACGCCCCCGCAGGGTCACTCCGGACTCGCTCAGCATCCGGTGGACGAACCCGTAGGAGCGGCCGGTCTCCTCGGCCAGCGCCCTGATGCTCGCACCGGAGTCGTATTTCTTCTTGAGGTCTGCCGCGAGCTTGTCGCGCGCGGCGCCGGTCACCCGGCTGCCCTTCTTCAGAGTCTCGGCCACCCGTGCCTCCTCATGGGAAGTGCGCTCTGGACTTCTCATGATCACCCCTAGCGGCCGTCCTGGCCACCCATTCGGCAAGGTCCGCCCGACATGCAAGGGGGCGCTTCAACATTCCAGCACGAATGGAATTCACCGTTCCAGCCGCGATCATGCCGGGATTCCGTGACCCGGAAGAAAGAACTGCCAGGTCAGAGACGTTTTGCGGAAGAAACCCGGGACGCGGCCACGATACGTGCTATCCACACGAAGCCGCGCCGCGGCAGTAGACGTCCTCCCCCAGATGATGGATCACCGCTGAGCCGAATGATCCCTGCGGGATTGATCACCGGGCCCGCCGGCCCGCTCCCGCCTCCCGAACAATCGACGCTCCGCGAGCGGCCGGTCACCGGCCGTCGCGCCGGCGTGGCGCCGGTGCGGTCCTGTGCCCGCTGCCGGGCACGGACGGTCCGATCGGGCACCCGGGGCGTGCGGACGCCCCCTGGGCTCCCCGCCGCACTCACCCCAGCCCCCGCCGGCCGCGCGCCGCCGAGCGGGCCCGGAGCGGGCCCCGGGCGACGCGTGCGCCGCCGGAGCGGGCGGCGCCACCGGATCAGGCGAGCGACACCAGGTCCTTGTAGTCCGGGCCCCAGAGGTCCTCGACGCCGTCCGGCAGCAGGATGATCCGCTCGGGCTCCAGCGCCTCGACCGCGCCCTCGTCGTGCGTGACGAGGATGACGGCGCCCTTGTACGTGCGCAGCGCGCCGAGGATCTCCTCGCGGCTGGCCGGGTCGAGGTTGTTCGTGGGCTCGTCGAGGAGCAGCACGTTGGCGGACGAGACGACGAGCGTGGCGAGCGCGAGCCGCGTCTTCTCGCCGCCGGAGAGCACCCCGGCCGGCTTGTCGACGTCGTCGCCCGAGAAGAGGAAGGAACCGAGCGTCTTGCGGACCTGGATCAGGTCGAGGTCGGGGGCCGAGGAGCGCATGTTCTCCAGGACGGTGCGCTCGGGGTCCAGGGTCTCGTGCTCCTGGGCGTAGTAGCCGAGCTTGAGGCCGTGCCCCGGGGTCACCTCGCCGGTGTCGGCCTTCTCGACGCCCGCGAGGAGCCGCAGCAGCGTCGTCTTGCCCGCGCCGTTGAGGCCGAGGATGACGACGCGCGAACCCTTGTCGACGGCGAGGTCGACGTCGGCGAAGATCTCCAGCGACCCGTAGGACTTCGACAGCCCCTCGGCCGAGAGGGGCGTCTTGCCGCACGGCGAGGGCTCGGGGAAGCGCAGCTTCGCGACCTTGTCGGAGGCGCGCACCTCCTCGAGGCCGGCGAGCAGCCGCTCGGCACGGCGGGCCATGTTCTGTGCGGCGACGGTCTTCGTGGCCTTGGCGCGCATCTTGTCGGCCTGGGCGTTGAGCGCGGCGGCCTTCTTCTCCGCGTTGGCCCGCTCGCGGTGGCGGCGCTTCTCGTCGGCCTCGCGCTGCTGCTGGTAGAGCTTCCAGCCCATGTTGTAGATGTCGATCTGGGAGCGGTTCGCGTCCAGGTAGAACACCTTGTTGACGACCGTCTCGACGAGTTCGACGTCGTGGGAGATCACGATGAAGCCGCCGCGGTAGGTCTTCAGGTAGTCCCGCAGCCAGGTGATCGAGTCGGCGTCGAGGTGGTTGGTCGGCTCGTCGAGCAGCAGGGTGTCCGCGTCGGAGAAGAGGATGCGCGCGAGCTCGACGCGGCGGCGCTGGCCGCCGGAGAGGGTGTGCAGCGGCTGGCCGAGGACCCGGTCGGGCAGGCCGAGCGCGGCGGCGATGGTGGCGGCCTCGGCCTCGGCGGCGTACCCGCCCTTGGTGAGGAACTCCGTCTCCAGGCGCTCGTACTTGCGCATGGCCTTCTCGCGGGTGGCGCCCTGGCCGTTGGCCATGCGCTCCTCGTTCTCCCGCATCTTCTTCAGCACGGTGTCGAGGCCGCGGGCGGACAGCACGCGGTCGCGGGCGAGGACGTCGAGGTCGCCGGTGCGCGGGTCCTGCGGCAGGTAGCCGACCTCGCCGCTGCTGGTGATGGTCCCGGCGGCGGGCTGGGCCTGTCCGGCGAGGCACTTGGTGAGGGTGGTCTTGCCCGCTCCGTTGCGGCCGACCAGGCCGATGCGGTCGCCCTTGGCGACGCGGAAGGTGGCGGACTCGATGAGGACGCGGGCTCCGGCGCGCAGCTCGACGCCGGTTGCGGTGATCACGGGGCTACTCCAGGGCGGGACGTACGGCGGAGGGACGGCGGATTTCTTCGACGCCGCTCTACATCGTCAGAGGTGACCGCGACCGCGCAGGGAGAAGTGCCATACGCCGACTGTAGCACTGCGCCGCAGGCGGTGTTTCGAGGCGGCTGCGGGGTGGTAAGGGCCGTGACCTGTGGGGCGGCGGCGCCCTCCCGGGACGGATGGTGCGGTCCGGCGACGGGCCCGGCGCCAGGGTCCCGGCGGGCGCCGGCAGGGTCCCGGCGGTCCCGGCGCCGGGACCCCGGCGCCCGGGCG
>NZ_JAKGCV010000505.1 GCF_021556455.1 Streptomyces fuscigenes
AGGGCGCGGACGGCGTCGGCAGCGGCAGGGCGTGGGCGCGCGTGGGGCGGCCGAGCACGGTGCCGTCCGGCTCGAGGAACGCCGGGTTGCCGCCGGGCACCATGCCCAGCATGCGGGCGCGGCGGGCGAGCGCGTCGGGCGCGGACTGGTCGTCGACCGCGCGCCGCAGGGCCTGCTGCTCGTCCGTCAGGTCCTGGGTCTGCTTCTTGAGCTTGCTCAGCCTGAACGATCCTTCGTTGAGCGAGGAGTTCAGCATGAGCAGGGTGATCAGGCCCCCCGCCAGCAGGATCACCACCAGCAGGACGAAGGGCGTGCGGGCCGCGGAGCCGGACCCGGACGGCGTCAGCCCGGCCAGCCGCGCGGCGCGGCCCCGCAGCTGCCTGCCCTGGCCGGGACCGGCGGCGTTCACAGGGCGTCCTCGCGGATGCGCTCGGCGCCGCGCAGCTTGGCGGAGGCGGCCCTGCTGTTCTCGGCCACCTCCTCCTCGCCGGGCAGCTCGGCACCCCTGGTCAGCAGCCTCAGCCGGGGCTGGTACTGCTCGGGGACCACCGGCAGGCCGGGCGGGGCGGTGCTGGTGGCGCCGGCCGAGAGCACCTGCTTGACGATGCGGTCCTCCAGCGAGTGGTACGACAGGACGGCCACGCGGCCGCCCACGGCGAGTGCCCGCACGGCCGCGGGGACCGCGCGCTCCAGCACCGGCAGCTCGCCGTTGACCTCGATGCGCAGGGCCTGGAAGGTGCGCTTCGCCGGGTTGCCGCCGGTGCGCTTGGCGGCCTGGGGCAGCGCGTCCCTGATCAGGTCGACGAGCCGGCCGCTGCGGTCGAAGGGCTCCTTCTCCCGCTCGCGCACCACCGCCTCGACGATGCGCCGGGCCTGCTTCTCCTCGCCGTACGTGCGCAGGATGCGCACCAGCTCGCCCGGCGCGTAGGTGTTGAGGACCTCGGCCGCGCCCATGCCCGTCGTCTGGTCCATCCGCATGTCCAGGGGCGCGTCGCGCGCGTACGCGAACCCGCGGTCCGCCTCGTCGAGCTGCATCGAGGAGACGCCGAGGTCGAACAGGACGCCCTGGACGCGGGGCACGGCCAGCCGCTGAAGGACCTCGGGCAGCTCGTCGTAGACGGCGTGCACCAGCGTCGCGCGCTCGCCGAAGGGCGCGAGCCGCTCCCCGGACAGCCGCAGCGCCTCCTTGTCCCGGTCGAGCGCGATCAGCCGCGCCGCGGGGAAGGTGGCGAGCAGGGCCTCGCTGTGGCCGCCGAGACCGAGCGTGCAGTCCACGACGACGGCCCCCGGGTCGGCGAGTGCGGGGGCCAGCAGGTCAAGGCACCTCTGGAGCATCACGGGTACGTGCCGCTCGCTGCGCTCGCTCATGCGCCCTCTCTGGTACGGCGCGCACCGTAGGCGACCACGCGGCGGCCGGGTCCCCGCCCGCTCGGAAGGGGAAGCGGTCCGCCGGGGCGCCGCGAGGGGCGTCGTCGGACCGTCGAGCGGGAGGAGGCCGAGCCGCACGTTCGCCGCGCACGCGGGGAGTCTCGGGAAGTGTGCGGTCAAGAGAACCGCGAACTTCGCGTCACTTTAGTCCACAGGCCCTTACGGTCAATCAACCGCCTTAGCGCGTCGCCCGGCCCCGCGCGAACGCGCCCCGCACGGCCGCCTCCGGCGCCGTGCGCCGCCCGGGGGGCGTTTTCGCGCCACAACGCGGGCGGCGGTTGTTTGTCGCGACCCCACAGCGGGCCCGGCGTGCGGTTGCCCCGTACCTTCATAGGTATGACGACCTCGACACACCCGACAGACGAGCCCTCGGCCGGCGCCCCCCGCACCGGCGGGACCGTCACCGACCGGCTGATCGAAGCGAACGCCCGCTACGCGGACGGCTTCACCGACCCGGGCATGGACGCCCGTCCCGTCCTGCACGTGGCCGTGGTGGCCTGCATGGACGCCCGCATCGACCTGCACAGGGCCCTCGGCCTGGAGCTCGGCGACTGCCACACCCTCCGCAACGCCGGCGGCGTCGTGACCGACGACGTGATCCGCTCCCTCGCCATCAGCCAGCGCGCCCTGGGCACGCGCAGCGTCGTGCTGATCCACCACACCGGGTGCGGCATGCAGACCATCACCGAGGACTTCCGCCACGAGCTGGAGCTCGAGGTCGGGCAGCGCCCCTCGTGGGCGGTCGAGGCCTTCCAGGACGCCGAGCAGGACGTGCGCCAGTCGATACGGCGGGTGCGGACCTCCCCGTTCCTGCCGCACGTGGACGACGTGCGGGGCTTCGTCTTCGACGTGAAGACGGGCCGCCTCTCCGAGGTCACCGCGGACTGAGGGCGCACCGGCGTTCCCGCCCCGCCCCGCTCGCCGCCCACCCCGCCCCCCAGGCCGAAACGTGGCCATGATTCCGGCATGTCGCTCATTCCGGGCCTTGGTTGGTCACTTCTGCCGCCGGATAAGTGACACGAAGCGGTAACGGCAACCAGAATGCTCCGGTGACGCCGAACCTGAACCATCCGGAGGCGGTGTCCGTAATTCGGGGTGGGCCGGGGAGCACGTCGTGCGCCGGTCCTGCAGCACTCAAACGGGTCCCCGCTTCCCCAGGGAAGCGACGGGGCAAGGCCGAGGAGGGCCGGGTGACGACCTATGACGATCGAGCGAACCCTGGAGGTTCCCCCGACGGGGCGTTCCCGACGGTCGGGGAGGACCTGACCGCCACGGCGGAGCGGGTGCGGGCGTCGATCGAGGGCGTGATCGAGGGCAAGCCGGAGGTCGTACGGCTCTCCCTGACGGTGCTGCTCGCCGAGGGGCACCTCTTGATCGAGGACGTCCCCGGCGTCGGCAAGACGATGCTGGCCAAGGCGCTCGCCCGGTCCATCGACTGCTCGGTGCGGCGCATCCAGTTCACGCCCGACCTGCTGCCCTCGGACATCACCGGTGTGTCGATCTTCGACCAGCAGCGGCGCGACTTCGAGTTCAAGCCCGGCGCGATCTTCGCCCAGATCGTGATCGGCGACGAGATCAACCGGGCCTCCCCGAAGACCCAGTCGGCGCTGCTGGAGTCCATGGAGGAGCGCCAGGTCACCGTCGACGGCACGACGTACGAGCTGCCCAGCCCGTTCATGGTGGTCGCCACGCAGAACCCGGTCGAGATGGAGGGCACCTACCCGCTGCCCGAGGCCCAGCGCGACCGCTTCATGGCCCGCGTGTCCATCGGCTATCCCAGCAGCGACGCCGAGCTGCGGATGCTGGACGTGCACGGCGGCCCCTCGCCGCTGGACGACCTCCAGCCGGCGGCGCACGCGCACGACATCGTGAAGCTGATCGACGCGGTCCGCTCGGTCCACGTCGCGGAGCCCGTACGGCGCTACGCGGTCGAGCTCGTCGGCGCCACGCGGACGCACCCCGACCTGCGGCTCGGCGCCTCGCCCCGCGCCACGCTGCACCTGCTGCGCGCGGCGAAGGCGTCGGCGGCCCTGGCCGGCCGGGACTACGCGCTGCCCGACGACGTGCAGGCCCTGGCCGTCGCGGTGCTGGCGCACCGGCTGCTGCCCACGGCACAGGCCCAGCTCGGGCGCAGGACGTCCGAGCAGGTGGTGCTCGAGATCCTCCAGCACACGCCCGTGCCGACCGCGGACGGCGGCCGCGCCGCCGGAGCGCAGGCGC
>NZ_JAKGCV010000506.1 GCF_021556455.1 Streptomyces fuscigenes
CGGGCACACCGGGGGGACCGACGGGAGAGCCGGACCCGACCGGGCCGCCCTGGCTGGGCACCTGCCGCGCGGCGGGCCCGCCGGCCTCCGTCCCGCCGTCTGCGCCGGCCCCGCCCGCCGGCTCGTCGCGACCGTCACCGCTCATCGCGGAAGCCCCCGTATGCACCCTCGGACCCGAACACCGGGTAAGCGTGCCACAGCGGAGAGGCAGCACGGGAGCGGTTGACGGGCAAGCACACGCGAGGGACGCGCCACGGTCACGCGGCCTGCGCCTTCCGCCCGTTCGCGCGGGCCGGCGACCGCGGGAACGGCACGTCAGTTCGACGGCTGACGGGGCGGCGGAAAACCGGCGCGCGGTGGGCCCCGGTCGATCGCGCGCGGCCGAAGGAGAAGCCGCGACCGGTCCCCGCGCACAGCCGCGGAACCGGCCCACCCGCGGCCGCGATGGCTGTCCGAGGCGCCGGAGCGGCTGTTCGCGGCGGCCGCGGCGCCCGGCTACAGCGCCCTGGGGCGCAGGCCTTCGAGCAGGATGTCCAGCAACCGGGAGGAGGCGGCGGCCTGCTGGGCCGCGTCCGGGAGGGACGGGGCGGCGGTCGCGATGACCAGGAGCACGTCGGCGACGGTCACATCGCGGCGCAGCTCACCGGCCTCTCGCGCCCGCTCCACCAACTGACCCACCACATCGAGCAGTTCGACCGCACCCGGGGCGTCGAGCTCGTCGACGCTCAGCCGGTGCTCGACCGGGCGCGCCTCGTCCCCGGGCCCCGGGTTGCGCTGCTGCGGGACGCGCGAGTCGGCGGGCAGGGGCGCCTCGTCGGAGGCCATCCG
The DNA here is from genome assembly GCF_021556455.1 of Streptomyces fuscigenes. Taxonomy (GTDB): domain Bacteria; phylum Actinomycetota; class Actinomycetes; order Streptomycetales; family Streptomycetaceae; genus Streptomyces; species Streptomyces fuscigenes. Next base: position 829 of record NZ_JAKGCV010000506.1, read on the forward strand.
CACCCGCAGGACCTGCGGCGGCAGCAGCCGTCCCGCGCCCGAGGCGACCGAGGTCCGCAGGAAGCGCGAGAGGGCGGGCCACGGCTCGTCCTCCTGGCCGAGCGCGGTGCGCGCCTGGTCGGTCAGCCGGGAGGTCTCCTCCTCCGCTATCCGGCGCACCAGCACGTCCTTGCTGGGGAATCTTCGGTACACCGTGCCCACGCCGACGCGGGCCCGGCGCGCCACGTCCTCCATCGGCGCCCCGTAGCCCAGTTCCCCGAACACCTCGCGCGCCGCGCGCAGTACGTGCTCCAGATTGCGCTGCGCGTCGACGCGCAGCGGGGCGGAGCGCACGCCCGGTGCCGTGCCGGCGGGGGCACTCGGCCCACCGGGACCGGCCTGCCCCTGGCTCTGGCCCGCCGTCTGCGCCGTGACCGCCTGCGCCACCGTCACCTGCCCCGTCCCGGGGGCCCTGCGCACGGCCCCGGCTCCCGTCTGCTGCGTGGCGCCGGCGCCCGCCGGGCCGCGCCCCGCGCCCTGTCCGCCGCGCCATGCGTTGTGTGCGGCACTCGCGGTCCCCGTGAAGCCGCGTTCGTCAGTGCCGGCGACCGATGCCGTCTGCCATTGCGAATCCTGAATGTGCATGACCGTTCCCCCGGCTCATGTACGTCTCCCCCCGGAGACATTCCCCGTTTTCGACACGAAGGGCACAGACCAGTCACGGACCTGCACCTCCGATGAGATACGAACATAGTTGAGCCCACCGCAATTCAGAAGGGGTAATTCCGTACGGAGGGGCCCCGATCGGAGCAAGGGCGAGAAGATACCTGATTCAACCAACGAGGGAACGGCCCCACAACGGCCCCGACCTGCGAGACCTTTGACCAGTACGGAGAAATGTCCCGTGACACCGGGCCGCACTCGCCGGTCACACAATTTGCCGGGGCTGTGGACAAACCCGGGGCCGCGTTGCCTCATGGGGTGGTGATGGCTGAGACCCCCCGAGGCACCACACGGCAGGCAGGACGCGGCAGCGGGCGAGCCGCACGAGGAGCGGCGCGGAGCGACGGCCCGGAAACGGGAGAAGCGGCACGGAGCGACGGCCCGGGAGCCCCGGGAGCACCTGGAGTCCCAGGCGTACGGGGAGCACTTGGAGCCCCGGGCGACGTGCGGGAGGCGCGGGAGGCGCCGGAACGCCGTCCCCCCGCCCGCCCGGCGACGCGCATCCTCGTCGTGGGCGGCGGATGCGTCGGTATGTACACGGCACGGGCGCTGCGCCGGGCACTCGATCCGGCCGAGGCCGAGATCACCGTGGTGTCGCCGGACCCCTACATGACGTACCAGCCGTTCCTGGCCGAGGCGGCCGCGGGGAACATCTCGCCCCGCCACGTCGTGGTGCCCCTGCGCGCCGTGCTGGACCGCGTCGGCGTCGTCGTCGGGGAGGTGACGGCGGTCCACCACGACAGGCGGACGGTCACGCTGCGCACGGCCGCCTCCGTCGAGGACGGTTCGGGCGCGTTCGAGCGGGAGTACGACGAACTCGTCCTCGCGCCGGGCGCCGTGTCGCGCACGCTGCCCGTGCCGGGGCTCGCCGAGCACGGCATCGGATTCCGGACCGTCGAGGAGGCCATCGGCCTGCGCAACCACGTCGTCGAGCAGCTCGACATCGCCTCGTCCACGCGCGACCCGGCCGTCCGCGAGGCGGCGCTGACCTTCGTCTTCGTCGGCGGCGGCTTCGGGGGCGTGGAGGCGCTCGCCGAACTGGAGGACATGGCCCGCTACACGACGCGGTACTACCACAACGTCACGGCGGACGACCTGCGGTGGATCCTCGTGGAGGCGGCCGACCGCATCCTTCCCGAGGTGGACGAGGAGATGGCGCACTACGCGGTGCGCGCGCTGCGCAGGCGCAACATCGACGTCCGCCTGCACACCCGGCTCGACTCGATCGGGGGCCGGATCGCCCACCTCAGCGACGGCACCGTCCTGCCCACCCGCACGCTCGTGTGGACGGCCGGGGTGCGCCCGCACCCCCTTCTCGACGCCACCGACCTGCCGCGCGACGCGCGTGGCCGCGTGGAGTGCACGGCGTTCCTGTCGGTCGCGGGCCGGGAGCACGCCTGGGCGGCCGGGGACGCGGCGGCGGTCCCCGACCTCGCGGCGAGGCAGGCGGGAGCCGGGGCGGACGAGACGTGCCGGCCCACCGCGCAGCACGCCGTGCGCCAGGCGGCCGTGCTGGCGCGGAACCTCGCCGCGTCGCTGCGGGACGCCCCGCTCACCGAGTACCGGCACGTCTACGCCGGTTCCGTCGCGTCCCTGGGCCTGCACAAGGGCATCGGCCACGTCCGGGGGCGGCGCCTGACGGGCTATCCGGCGTGGCTGCTGCACCGGGCGTACCACCTGGGCCGCATGCCCACCGTCAACCGCAAGGCGCGCGTTCTCGCCGAATGGACCCTTTCGGGGCTGTTCAAGCGGGAGATCGTCTCGCTCGGCTCGCTGGAGCATCCCCGTGCGGAGTTCGAGAGCGCCGCGGGCGGCGGGGCGCGCGGGGGACCGCGCAAGGGGTTCCCGGATTCGCCCGGCTTCCGCTTCCCGGGCGACGCGCAAGACCTCTGACGGGCCCCCGCGAACCCCTGAGGCGGGATCGGCCGGGGACGCAAGGACGGACGGGGAGGCGGACGCGGACACGGAGGCGTGGGCGCGCGGGAGTGGGTGGGGACATGGTGTGTCTCCTTCGGGTGTGGTGACTTCAGTGGGGTGAAGCAGCACTGCGGTGCACGCCGCCCGCGCGCCGGCGCGGAGCCGGCTGGAGCAGGTGGAGCAGGTGGAACGGGTGGAACG
>NZ_JAKGCV010000507.1 GCF_021556455.1 Streptomyces fuscigenes
CCGCGCGCCCGCGGAGCCGGCGGCGGAGGGGGTGGGCGGCCCGGACGCGGACGTGCCGGAAGCCTCGTTCTCCGACCCGCCGGGGGTCGCAGGGGCAGCGGCAGACATCGGAACCAATCGGGGCGGGCCGGTGGCGGGTGGCCGGCGGAGGAACGGGGGCGACGGACCGCGCACGTCCGGCGCACACGCGCCGCGGCCCGGGCGGGCGGACGCGAAGCGGGACGGCGGGCACGCACGACGAACGCGAACGACGAACGCGAACGACGAACGACGAACGCGAACAACGAACGCAGACGGACGACGAACATCGGACACGAAGCAGTACAAGCTGGTTAGGCGTGCCTAAGTCTAGCCAGCCCGATCAAGGGGGGTCGGGCGGCCCTCCCTGCACAATGGGGCCATGTCCTCCCGTATCCCCGGTCCCGTTCCGCCCGCGCCGCTGACCGTCGGCTTCGACCTCGACATGACGCTGATCGACTCGCGACCCGGAATCCACGCCACCTACCAGGCACTTTCCGCGGAGACCGGGGTGTACGTCGACGCCGACCTGGCGGTCTCGCGGCTCGGCCCGCCGCTCGCCGACGAGCTGTCCGTGTGGTTCCCGGCCGAGGACATCGAGGCCGTGAGCGACCGCTACCGGGAGATGTATCCCACATTCGCGATCGCTCCCACGCTCGCGACGGCCGGTGCGCGGGAGGCCGTGGGGGCGGTGCGGGCCCTGGGCGGCCGGAGCCTGGTGGTGACCGCGAAGCACCGGCCGAACGCCGAACTCCACCTCACCCACCTGGGCATCGCCCCGGACGCCGTCGTCGGCGGGCTGTGGGCGGAAGCCAAGGCCGAGGCGCTGCGCGAGTACGGCGCACAGGTCTACGTCGGGGACCACACCGGTGACGTGCGCGGGGCGCGGGCCGCGGGCTGCGTGTCGGTCGCGGTGGCGACCGGGCCCTGCGACGCGGCGGAACTGCGCGCGGCGGGCGCGGACGTGGTCCTGGAGGACCTGACCGCGTTCCCCGCCTGGCTCGACGGCTATGTGCGCGAGACGCTCTCCGGCTCGGCCGCGTCCCTCGGCGCCGACGCCGCGCCGGGCGCCGGTTCGGCCACGGCGGCCTCCGCCGACGGCTCGGCCTCGGACGCGTCCACCCCGTCCGGCGCGGAGGGGTACGACGTGGCGTGACGGCGCTGGGCGCCGATCGAGCGGAGCACCCCGGCCGCCGCGAGCACGAAGCCGACGGCCATCAGCATGCAGACCAGGTACGCGGCCGTCGGAAATGGCTTGGTGCCGAGGAAGAGCGGTGCGATCGTGACGAGCGTGGCCACGGCACCGATGATGAAGAGGATTCCGCCGGCGCGGACGAGCGCGTCCCCGGGGCCGGGACCCTCGTCGCCGGTCTCGTGGGCGCCGGCTTCGGTGGCGGTCGTGCCGGATGCAGGAGTAGCAGTCACGGCACCAGGGTAGTTCCCACGCGACCGGGGGCTTCGGCGGTACCGCGGGGGTCCGTGCGGCGTGCGGCCGGGCGGTGTTCCGGCGGCGGCCGTTCGCCACCGCTCGCGGGCCCTGGCCCCGGGGGTGTGCGGGTCGGGAGGCCCGACCGGGCTCCTCCCCGCGGTTCCCCGTTCCCTGTTGGCCTGCTCCATGTTCTGCCGCACGACCGCACGACCGCACGACCGCACGACCGCACGACCCGCACGACCCGCACGTCCGCACGACCGCATTGCTGTGTTTCCGTACTGCCGTTCGCGGCATCGCCCCACCGCTGTGTCGCCGTACCGCCGCATGGGCGTACGGCTGTATCTCAAGTAGTTCGTGTGGCTTTCATGGTCTTGTGGAAGCCCGCCGCCCGTGCGCTCCCGCGCACCAACGAGTTCGAGGACGAGGACAGACGTGCCTACCGGCAAGGTCAAATGGTTCAACGGCGAGAAGGGCTTCGGCTTCCTCTCCCGCGACGACGGCGAGGACGTCTTCGTGCACTCGTCGGTCCTGCCCGACGGGGTCGACGTGCTGAGGCCCGGCCAGCGCGTGGAGTTCGGCGTGGTGGCGGGGCAGCGCGGGGATCAGGCGCTGTCGGTGACCGTGCTCGACCCGACGCCGTCGGTGGCGGCGGCGCAGCGCCGCAGACCGGACGAACTCGCCTCGATCGTGCAGGACCTGACGACCCTGCTGGAGAGCATCTCGCCCGTGCTGGAGGGCGGCCGCTACCCGGAGAAGAGCCACGGAAAGAAGATCGCCGGCCTGCTGCGCGCCGTCGCCGATCAACTGGACGTGTGACGGGCGGGCCGGGGCCGGGGCGTCACGAACGCCCGGCGGCCCCGGCCCGCACGCCGCTCGCGCGGCGCGCGCCCGCTCAGGCCCGTACGGGTGCTCAGACGAAGCGCAGGGCGCCCTCGCCGAGCGGCGGCACGAGCCCCGCGGCGGCGGCCCGGTCGAGCAGGCCGGTGATCGCCGCGTAGCCCTCGTCGCCGAGCTCCGCCGTGAACTCGTTGACGTACAGCGCGATGTGCTGCTCGGCGACGGACGGCTCCAGCTCCTGCGAGTGCTCCAGCACGTAGGGGCGCGAGACCTCGGGCGCGTCCCACGCCATCCGTACGGACGCCGTGGCCGCGGCCGCGAGCTCCCGCAGCGTGGCCTCGCCCAGCGAGCGCTTGGCGATGATCGCGCCGAGCGGGATCGCCAGGCCGGTCGTGGACTCCCAGTGCTCGCCCATGTCGGCGAGCGAGTGCAGCCCGTAGTTCTGGTAGGTGAAGCGCGCCTCGTGGATGACGAGGCCCGCGTCGACCTTGCCGTCCCGCACCGCCGGCATGATCTCGTGGAACGGCATGACGACGATCTCGCCGACGCCCCCGGGCACCGTCGCGGCGGCCCACAGCCTGAACAGCAGGTAGGCGGTGGAGCGCTCGCTGGGCACGGCCACGGTCTTGCCGGTCAGGTCGGTGCCGGGCTCGCGCGTCAGGACGAGCGGCCCGCAGCCGCGGCCGAGGGCGCCGCCGCAGGGCAGCAGCGCGTACTCGTCGAGCACCCACGGCAGCACCGCGTACGACACCTTCAGGACGTCGCCCTCGCCGCGCTCCGCCATGCCGTTGGTGATGTCGATGTCCGCGAACGTCACGTCGACGGCCGGTGCGCCGGGCACCCGGCCGTGCGCCCACGCCTCGAAGGTGAACGTGTCGTTCGGGCAGGGCGAGTAGACGAGACCCAGGGGGCGGTCACCGGCCCGCGCGGGGGACGCGGACGCGGCGGAGGCGGGGGTGACGGCACTATCGGCACTCATGGGACTGCTCCTCGAATACGGGGTCGATCAGCGAGAACGCGCGCTCCAACGCCCCCAGCGCCGCGCCGATGCGCCAGGCGGCACGATCGCGCGGGCCCACGACGTTGGAGATCGCGCGGATCTCCGCGCACGGCACGCGGAGCGCGGCGGCCGCTTCCGCGACGCCGAACCCCTCCATGCCCTCGGCGGCCGCGCGCGGGTGGCGCGCGGTCAGTTCGACGGTACGCCGCGCCGTGCCGGTCACCGTCGAGACGGTCAGCACGGGGGCGAGGAGCGCCGTCAGGTCCGGCGCGTCCCCGAGCGCGGCGGCCAGGCGCGCGGCGAGCGCCGGCGGCGGCAGGTGGGCGCCCCGGCCGAAGCCGAGCTCCT
>NZ_JAKGCV010000508.1 GCF_021556455.1 Streptomyces fuscigenes
GGAGGCCGGGGCTCCGGGCGGCGGGGTGTGCGCGCCCGCGTCGTAGGAGGGCGGGGCGCCCGGCGGGGGCGTGTGCGGGCCCCCGTCGTAGGAGGCGGGGAGGCCGGGGGGCGGCGTGTGCGGGCCGCCCGGGAGCGGCGAGATGAACTGGGTGGCCTGCGCGTCGGGGTGCTGCCCGTCGCCGCCGCCCGCCGGCGGGAAGTGCGGTATGAACTGCGTGGCCTGCGCGTCCGCCCCGCCCGCCGGTGCACCACCGCCCGGCAGGGGAGGCAGGAACTGCGTCGCGTCGCCGCCGTGCCCCTGGGCCTCCGCGGGCAGCGGCTGCGCGCCGCCGTAGCCGTAGCCCGGGGCGGGGTCGTACGACTGGCCGTAGTCCGGCGCGTAGCCCTGGTGGCCACCCTGGTCCTGGTGGCCCGGATAGTCCTGATGGCCGGGAAGGTCCTGCCCGTCCTGCGGGTCCTGGTACGCGGGCAGGGGCGTGCCCCCGGGACCCCGGCCGTCGTCCGCCGGGCCCCAGGGCTGCCCCCATGGCTGCCCGTCGGCAGGCGTGACCTGTTCATTCCCTTGCCTGCGGTGCGTCACCAGGACTCCAACGTGTGGAACGTGCGGACCTTCGGTATCAACGGTTCACGCTACCGGGTGAATCCCGCGCTCTGCCACGCGTCCCGCCCGACGTGACGAACGCCCCGTCAGGCCGCGCCGCTCACCCGCGCCGCGCGGGGCGCCCCACGCCCGCACCGTCCGCCTCACACTGGCTCCCTGACGCCCCTGCCGTCGACGTGCGCCGCGAACTGCCTGACCGCGGACTCGTTCCCGTACGGTTCGAGCCGCACGCGCAGGTCGTCCAGGTATTCGGTGCCCCGGCTGGAGCGCAGCGTGCCGAGGAGTTCGGCCGCCTCCGCGCCCGTCCGGCACGCCTCCTCCACCTCGCGCTGCTGGACCTGCGCGGCCGCGAGGACGACCATGCCGATCGCCCGGCGCCTCGCGCGCGTGGGCGGATGCCCGTCGAGCGCGTCGCGCGCGTGCTGCGCCGCGGCCTCCGGGCGGCCCAGGTCCCGGTAGCAGTGCGCCAGTTCGTCCGAGAGGTACGCCTGGTCGAAGTGGGCGATCCAGTCGGGGTCGTCGGCCGGGTCGCCGCCCGCCCGGTCCAGCGCGGTCTGCGCCTTGTTCGCGACCTCCTGGCACATGTGCGAGTCGCCCATGAGCGCGTGGCCGCGGGCCTCGGCCGCGTAGAACATCGCCAGGGCGCGCTCCGGCACGTGCCCCCGTGCGCCCTCCTGCGCCGCACGCGCCAACTGGGCGATCTCGCGCGGGTTTCCGAGCTGCGCGGCGAGGTGGCTCATGGACGCGGCGAGCACGTAGCCGCCGTAGCCCCGGTCCCCGGCCGCCTGGGCGAGGCGCAGGGCCTGGATGTAGTAGCGCTGCGCCAGGCCGGGCTGGCCGGTGTCGACGGCCATGTACCCGGCGAGTTCCGTGAGGCGGGCGACCGCGGCGAACAGCCGGCGCCCGACGGCGTCCCGGTACGAGCCGGCGAGCAGCCCCGACACGACGCTGTTGAGGTAGTGCACGACGACGGGCCGCACGTGCCCGCTGCCGAAGCGGTGGTCGAGGTTGTTGAGGGCGCTCGTCATCGCCTCCACGGCGTCCACGTCGCTGTCCCCGACGCGCGCGCCCGCCGACCGCTCGACGGCCGCGTCCGCGCCGGTGATCAGCCAGTCCCTGCTGGGTTCGACGAGCGCGGACGAGGCGACGGACGAGCCGGTCAGGAAGTCCCGCCGCCCGACGTCGCTGCGCCACAGCTCGCAGACCTGCTCGATCGCCCCGACGACCGTCGGCGCGAACTGGAGGCCCACCCCGGACGCGAGGTGCTTGCCGTTGGCCATGCCGATCTCGTCGATCGTGACCGTGCGGCCGAGCTTGCGGCCGAGCGCCTCCGCGATGATGCCGGGCGCGCGCCCGCGCGGCTGCTGGCCGCGCAGCCAGCGTGCGACGGACGTCTTGTCGTAGCGCAGGTCGAGGCCGCGCTCGTGGCCGACCATGTTGACCCGCCGGGCGAGGCCCGCGTTGGAGCACGCCGCTTCCTGGATGAGCGCCTGGAGCCGTTCGTTCGGCTGGCGCGCGACGAGAGGTCTGGCTGCCAATGAAACCCCCTGTGGTCGCAGTGATCATTTCCGTCACACTGCCCTGCTGGTATGCGGAGAATGCGAAAGTTCAGCGTTATTGGTGATGTTCGCGCTGTTCACCGGGTGTGTCGGCAGGGGTGCCTGGCATGCTGCGGCGACCGGTCCGCCCTGCGGCGGCCCGCCCCTTCGCCATGCCGTGTGCGCTCCGTGCCGGTTCCCCCGCACAGGGTTACCCGTTCGCCGGGCGCGGCCCGGCGCGCGCCCCCGGCAGTGCACCGGTGCGCCCCGGATGCCCGATCCGGCCTTTCCGCGAGCCGGGGCGCACGCCCGTAACCCGCGGTGGCGGCGGGAGTTGTGCTGTGCGTGGAAGAGAGCATCGGTGTCCAGGACGCCACCCCCATCCCCCGGCAGCGCACGGAACTCCCGCTCGAGAGCGCGGTGATGTATGCCGAGGAGCGGCACTGGGACGTGTTCCCGGGCACCTGGCTGGAGGCGGCGCAGGGTACGGAGACGTGCTCCTGCAAGAGCGCCGACTGCCCCGCGCCCGGCGCGCACCCCGCACGGCCCGACTGGGCGGCCGAGGCGACCGGCAGCGGCAGCGCCGCGCGCCGGCTGTGGGAGCTGCACCCGCGTGCGTCGGTCCTGCTGCCCACGGGGCGGGCGTTCGACGTGCTGGAGGTCGCGGAGTCGGCCGGCTTCCTCGCGCTCGCGCGCATGGAGCGCATGCACGTGACGCTGGGGCCCGTGGCGTGCACGCCCGATCGGCGCATGCTGTTCTTCGTGCTCCCCGGCGGCGCGGCGAAGGCCGGGGACCTCGTGCGGGCCGCTGGCTGGTCGCCCGCCTCGCTGGACCTGATCGCCCGGGGCGAGGGCCACTACGTGCCGGCGCCGCCGACCCGCGTCGGCGGGATGGGCGCCGTGCAGTGGGCGCGCCGGCCGACCCGGGCGAACCGCTGGCTGCCGGACGCCGACGAGATGATCAGCCCGCTCGCGTACGCCTGCGGGCAGGAGGCACCGGGCGCTTGAGCACCGGCGGTCCGGCGCGGGTCCCGGCCCGGCGGCGCGGCTGCCGGGCTCCCGCGACTGCCGCACGGCGAAGGCGCGGCGGTCGCCCGCGGGCGGGCCGTACCGGCTCGGCCCGTCGTGCAGACGCCCGCACGCGCCGCCGCGGTGGAGGCCGTCTCCACCCCGGGGTGCATCCGGCCCGGCCCGCTCCGCCCGGCCTCTCCCCCTCGAAGGCGATGACCCGGCGGGGCGGCGCCCCCTACGCTGGGCCGTTCACACGGGGTGAACCACGTACGGGGAGCAGGTGCGGCAGCATGCGGGAGAAGGAGACACAGCCGGAGCCGGGGAACGCGGAGCCGGGGGGACCGGCGAAGGCACGGCAGGAGGCCACGACCGGACCCCGGCCGGCACGGCGGGCGCACGCGCACTCCGGGCAGGCGGCGGACGCGGGGACCGGGGCGGCGCGGCCCGGCGAGGCGGCCG
>NZ_JAKGCV010000509.1 GCF_021556455.1 Streptomyces fuscigenes
CGCCCGCGGCCCTGATCCGGGCGCCGACCGCCGCGCTCGGGTCGTCCGCCCACAGCCGCCAGGGCCGGGGTTCGAACGCGTCGCGCACGGCTGCGGCCAGGGCGGACTCACCGTCCGGGGTGGCGGGGAAGCGCGCGAGGACCGGGGCGGCGAGGGCGCGCAGGCCCCGGTCGTCGTCGCGCAGCGCGAGCTCGTCCAGCGCCCAGGCCCAGTTCGTGCCCGTGGCGGCGTAGCGGCGCAGCAGGGCGAGCGCGTCGCGCCTGCCGTACGACGCGAGGTGGCCGAGCACGGCCAGGGCGAGGCCGGTGCGCTCCTCGCCCGTGTCGGTGGCGTCCTCGGCGTCGAAGAGGTGCCGCTCGATCGCGCCGAGGCCGCCGTGCAGGTCGAGATAGAGGCGCGCGTAGTAGAGGGAGCGGTTCTCGGCCTGCCAGTCGTGGCGCGGGTCGTGGAGCACGCAGTGGTCGAGGGCGGCGAGGGCCTCTGAGCGGGGCGCGGCGAGCGCGTGCAGGGTGCCGTCGCCGCGGCCCCGCTGGAGCAGCCCGAGCAGGGTGCCGCTGGGCGCTATGACCGGATCGAACATGGGGAGAGCCTCACATCAAGCTGTCGACGCAACCGGGGGGTGTCCTGTCCTAGGCCGCGCGGCAACAGAGGAGACCCGCCGTCGTCGCCTGCTTGGTGTAGACCATTTCCTCTGCCTCTCGTCGGTGGCCCGGGGTGGGCCCGTCGTCATGATGACCCAGCGTTTTCGCCACCGCGACCACATTTAGCCGGACCCGTCCCGGAGCTTCCGGTACGGGCGCCCCCGCGGCCGCCGGCTCCGCACGCCCCGGGCGTGCGCCCGGGTGGTCGCGGTTCGTTCAGGCGGCGCCGAACAGCGCCAGGAGTTCCTCTTTCCCGAACATGCGGGCCGTATCCACCGCGGACGGAGTTCCGGCTTCCGGATCGGCGCCCCCGGCGACGAGGGCCCGCACCACGGCGTCCTCGCCCTTGAACACGGCACCGGCCAGCGGGGTCTGCCCGCGGTCGTTGGCGCGGTCCGGGTCCGCGCCACGGGCGAGCAGGGCCTCGATCGCGGGGGCGTGGCCGTGGTACGCGGCGAGCATCACGAGCGAGTCGCCCCGGTCGTTGGTGAGGTTCACGGGCACGCCGGCGTCGACGTACGCGGCGAGGGCCTCCGCCGACCCCTGGCGGGCCAGATCGAAGATCCTGGTGGCCAGTTCGACCACGTCCGCATCGGGCTCGGAGCCTTCCGTTCCGCCCGGGTTCTCGCTCATCCTCGCTCGCCTTCCACGCCGCCTGCCAGGACGTACGGCGCACGCGCCGTACGGATGAACGGAAGGGTACTGCGGCCGCTCGGGCTTCCGCCCGCACCACTCCGCCCCCGGTTTTCTAGCCCAGTTGAGTGATAAATCGAGCATTTCACCCATTTACACCTTTAGTCATATAGATACTTTCGGTCAGGATGGAACAACTCATGGTGACTGTCCCCTCAACCAGGAGAAACCACATGATTCTGTCCATCTCAGGCGTCGTGCTGCTGGGCATCATCGTCTTCCTCTTCTTCAGGAAGGACGGGCTCAAGGCCTCCCACGCCATGGTGTGTGCCCTGTTCGGCTTCTACCTGGCGGGAACGGCCATCGCGCCGAGCATCACGGCGGGAGGAGCGAGCCTCGCCGGACTGCTGGGCGGGATCAAGTTCTGACGCCTGACCCGTCCACCGTCCGACGCGATCCCCACCCCTTCCGCACCTCCAGGAGACAGCTGTGGCCCGGCGACCACTCCCCCGCATTCTGAGCAGCGGCACGACCCGTCTCGCGCGGGGGCGCGAGATGGCGCGTACGGCCGCCGACAGTGCCACGGACGTCCTCCATCCGCTGATCACGGTCTCCCGTGGCCTGCGGCTGCTCGCCGTGTCCGCACGGCTCAAGTGGGCCGCTACCGCGAAGGAACGGCGCGGTCCCGCGCTGTTCCTGGTGGCGGCCTGCGTGCTGGTGGTCGCGCTCATGCCGTACGGGCCGCTGCTCGGCCTCGTGACGGTCATGGCGCTGGCCGCGTGGAAGGGCCGCGAACGCACGCCCACGCGGACCGGGCCCGACGAAGCGGAGCTTCGGCGGCTCCAGTCCCTCTACGAGGCGCTGGTGCCGTACTTCTCCGTACCGGAGGACCCGAGTCCGCTGTTCGCGCACGGCGGGCAGTGGGACTCCGCGTTCGCCTCCCACGAGTTCGACGACGAGGGCCGCCTCACGCGGCTCCGGCTGACCTATCCGCCCTACTTCGCCGACGGCGACGCCGGGGCCCGCGCCACGGTGGAGCGGCTCCTGCACGTCAAGTCCGGGCGGGGCAGGGAGTACCACTTCACGTGGGAGCAGGAATCCAACGAGCTCACGATGAGCGTGCTGGCCGCCCTGCCCACGGACGTCCTCGCGCAGCGTTTCGTCGCCGTCCCCGGCGAGACGGTGCTCGGCTTCACTGACGACTCCTCCGTACGGCGCAGGGTGCCGGTGGGCGCCGGCGGCGCGACGCGCGAGGAGCCGCCGGTCGTCTGGCGCACGGGGGCACGCTCGGCGGAGCCCCATCTGCTCGTCGCCGGCCGGCCCGGCGCGGGCGCGACGAGCCTGCTGCGCTCCATCGCGCTCCAGGCCCTCCGGCACGGCGACGTGGTCGTGGTCGAGGGCAGCGGCACCGGCGAGTTCTCCTGCCTCACAGGCCGCACCGGGGTGCTCACCGTCGAGTCCGCGCTCAGCGGCGCGCTCGCCGCGCTGGAATGGGCGTCGCGCGAGACGGAGCGCCGGCTGATCGCCGCCAACCGTGCCCGGCAGGCGGGGGTCCCCCTGCCTGACGACGCCAAACGCCCGCTGTGGATCCTCTTCGACCGGCCGAGCGTGTTCGCCCACCTCGCCGCGGCCGAGGGGCGGCGCGATCCCCAGCACCTGCTGGCCGTCCCGCTGCGGCACGGCCGCGCGGCCGGCGTGAGCGTCGTCGTGGCCGACCACGTCGACGCCCTCGACTGGATCGACGACACCGTTCTGACGCACACGCACGCGCGGGTGGCCCTGGGGGCGCTGAGCGAGGAGCTCGTCGCGTCGGTCCTCGGCGAGCCGCCGCACACCACCCCGACGCCGGAGGTCCCGCCCGGCCGGGGATACGCGCGCCTCGGCGCGTCGGAGGTGCTGCGCCTCCAGGTCCCCGCCACGCCCGATCCGTACGACGACACCGCGGACGAGGCCGCGCGCCGCGCCGTACTCGCGCTGCTGCCGCCCCGCAGCGACGGTGCGGCCGACGAGCCGGCCGATGCGATCGAGGCTGTCGAGGCGGCGGACGCCGTCGAGACCTTCGATGCCGCAGAGGCCGCAGGAAACAGCGGGTACGCGAAATGCGCCGAGAACGCCCAGCACGCCCAGGATTCCCGAGGCGCCGAAGACGCCGAGGACACGGTGGAGGCCGGGCAGCGAGCCGGGACGGTGGGGGCGGCACCGCTTCCCGGGGCGGAGACCGTGACGGGAACGGGCTCGGCGGCGCCCGGCGGCGCGGCCGCCGGCCGGTCACACGCCCCGGCCCGGACCGTGCCCGGGACGGCGCAGCCCACCGCCCCGGCCCAGGCGCAGCACCC
>NZ_JAKGCV010000050.1 GCF_021556455.1 Streptomyces fuscigenes
CGCACCGGATGCCCGCCGCGCGCGGCCGAGTTGCGTGCGCGCCCGCCCCCGCAAGGCCCCGCACGCCCCCGCCGGGGCCGCCGCGGAACGTCTGTCCGAGTCCCCGCGCCCGCCCGCCGCACGGCAGTTGACCTGGGCAGGGATGTCCGGAAGATCCGCTCAGCAGTACTGAGCGTCCGCATAACGGGACCCTGCGCGATGCATCACGGTTGGGCAACCATTCCCCTTGGGGGCTGGCGGGTGATCCGGCACTCGCAGAAGACTCCCACCAGCACGTGAACCCAGGGTGGGTGAGCCCGTCCCTGCGGAAGCGATCCTTGCTCTGTCCCGGACCGGCCCCCGCTCGGTCACCGGGACGGGCCACATGCATCATGATGATCAGAAGCTGATCAGTGAATCGGCCGCCACAGCGGCGTAGTTCCGCCATGGCGGCGGTCGTGGGCCGGACACCAACGGCCGAGAAGAGGGGTCTCCAGCGCAATGACGGCACCAATAGAGACCACCGAGTCTGCTGCGAGTGCGCAGCCGGAGGCGGTCCTCGCGGGCGCCGGGAGCAAGCAGATCGAGGGGCGTTCGCTCGGCCGCATCGCCTGGACCCGCCTCAAGCGGGACAAGGTCGCGATGACCGGCGGTGTCGTCGTGGTGCTCCTGATTCTCGTCGCCATCCTGTCGAAGCCGATCCAGGCCGTGTTCGGCCTCGATCCCGAAGCCTTCCACCAGAGCCTGGTCGATCCGACACTGCTCGCCCCCAAGGGCGCTTTCGGTGGGATCAGTTGGCACCATCCGCTCGGTGTCGAACCGCAGACGGGGCGTGACATCCTCGCCCGCATCCTGGACGGCTCCTGGGTGTCCCTGCTGGTCGCGGGCGGTGCCACACTGCTGTCCGTCGTGATCGGTGTGATCATGGGCGTCGTGGCCGGCTTCTACGGCGGCTGGGTCGACAGCGCGATCAGCCGCGTCATGGACACGTTCCTGGCCTTCCCGCTGCTGCTGTTCGCGATCTCGATCTCGGCCACACTGCAGGGCAACGCGTTCGGCCTGAGCGGCCTCACACTGCGGATCGCGGTACTGATCTTCGTGATCGGTTTCTTCAACTGGCCGTACATGGGCCGCATCGTGCGGGCGCAGACGCTGTCGCTGCGCGAGCGCGAGTTCGTGGAGGCGTCCCGGTCGCTCGGTGCCCGCGGCGCGTTCATCCTGTTCAGGGAGCTGCTGCCGAACCTGGTCGCGCCGATCCTCGTGTACGCCACGCTGCTCATCCCGACCAACATCCTGTTCGAGGCATCCCTCAGCTACCTGGGCGTCGGCATCGAACCGCCGCAGTCCTCGTGGGGCGGCATGCTCAACCAGGCCACCGACCTCTACCAGGTCGACCCGATGTTCATGGTCATCCCCGGTGTAGCGATCTTCATCACCGTTCTGGCCTTCAATCTGCTGGGGGACGGGCTGCGTGACGCTCTCGACCCCCGTGGCAAGTAAGAGCGGCCGTGCCGCGTCGGACTACTGAGGGGGCAATCCTCACGATGAACAAGAGAAAGACGGTCGCGTCGATCTCCGCGCTGCTCGCGCTGGGACTCGGGGCCTCGGCCTGCGGTGGCGGGGGTTCCAGCGACAACAGCAGCGGGGGCGGGTCGGCCAAGGCCGACCAGGGCATCAACGCTGTCGCCAACGCGACGTCCAAGAAGGGCGGGACGGTCACGGCGGAGATCTCCAACGCGCCCGACTCGCTCGACCCGGGCAACACGTACTACGGCTGGGTGCAGAACTTCTCGCGCCTGTACGCCCGTACGCTGCTGACGTTCAAGCCCTCCCCGGGCACGGACAACCTGTCGGTCGTCCCCGACCTCGCGACGGGCCCCGGCACCGGCAGCGCCGACGCCAAGACCTGGACCTACCACATCCGCAAGGGTCTGAAGTTCCAGGACGGCACGGAGATCACGACCAAGGACATCAAGTACGGCATCGAGCGCAGCAACTTCGCGCCCGAGGCCCTGTCCAACGGTCCGACGTACTTCAAGACGTACCTCGCGGACGACAGCAAGTACAAGGGTCCCTACAAGGACAAGTCGCCCGACGGCCTGAAGTCGATCGAGACTCCGGACCCGTACACGATCGTCTTCCACCTGAGCAAGCCGTTCGCCGACATGAACTACCTGGCGACGTTCTCGCAGACCGCCCCGGTGGAGCAGAAGTTCGACAAGGGCGCCTCGTACCAGCAGGCGATCCAGTCGTCCGGCCCCTACAAGTTCTCGTCCTTCAACGAGAGCACGGGCGCGACCTTCGTGCGCAACCCGCAGTGGGACCCGAAGACCGACCCGATCCGCAAGGCACTGCCGGACAAGATCAACCTCAAGTACAACGTCAACCAGACGACGATCGACGAGCACCTGATCAACGACGACTCCACCGTCGACATCCAGGGCACCGGCGTCGCCTCGAAGACCCAGCCCAAGCTCCTGGTCAACCCGAAGCTGAAGGCGCAGACGGACAACCCGTACGCCGGCGTCACGCAGTACCTGGCGCTGGACAACAAGGTCAAGCCGTTCGACAACGTCAACTGCCGCATCGCCGTGCAGTACGCGACGAACAAGGCCGGCATGGTCGACGCCGTCGGCGGCAACGTCAAGGGTTCCCCCGCGACGACCGTCATCCCGCCGACCGTCGCCGGGTACCAGAAGAACGACACGTACCCGTCGGCCGGCAACAAGGGCGACGTTGCCAAGGCCAAGGAATACCTGGCCAAGTGCGGCAAGCCGAAGGGCTTCTCCACCACGCTGACCGCGCGCTCCGACCGTCCCGACGAGGTCCAGGCCGCCACGCAGCTCCAGGAGTCGCTGAAGAAGGTCGGCATCAACGCCAGCATCAAGACCTTCCCCTCCGGCAAGTACTTCACGGACTTCGCGGGCGTCCCGGACTGGGTCCACAAGAACAGCGCCGGCATGATGATGATGGCGTGGGGCGCCGACTGGCCGACCGGCTACGGCTACCTCGACCAGATCGCCGACGGCCGGGCCATCAAGCCCTCCGGTGGCACGAACCTCTCGGAGCTGAACGACCCGGCGATCAACGCCGAGTTCGACAAGGCCATCGCGACGGTCGACACCACCCAGCGCAACGCCGAGTGGGGCAAGATCGACCAGATGATCATGAAGCAGGCTTCGATCGTCCCGCTGTTCTACAAGAAGAACCTGCTCTTCCGGCCGACGTCGGCGGGCAACGTCGAGGTGGCTTCCGCGTACCTCGGTATGTACGACTACACGACCCTGACCTCGACCAAGTAGGAACGGTCCCGGGGGAGTCACCGCTCCCCCGGGGTCTCCGAAGCATTTCCTGAAAGGCAGGTGAAGGCGTCGGCCCGGCCGGATCCACCCGGTCCCGCCGGTCCGACGCCGCACGGCTGTGGCTGCGTACATCATCCGACGCGTCTTCGCCGCGGTATTGCTGCTGCTGGTGGTCAGCGCAGTCACGTTCGCGATCTTCTATCTCCTTCCCCGTGCTGCCGGGCAGACCATCGACTCGATGGCGGCCCAGTACGTCGGCAAGAGCCCGGACCCGACGGTGATCAAGGCCGTCATCAAGAACCTGGGACTCGACCAGCCGATCTACGAGCAGTACTGGCACTTCATCAAGGGCCTCGTCGCCGGCGCCGACTACAAGTTCGGCCCCGACCCCGCGCACTGCTCCGCGCCCTGCTTCGGCTACTCCTTCAAGACCCACACCGCGGTGTGGCCGCAGATCGAGCAGCGTGCCCCGATCACCTTCTCGCTCGCCATCGGCGCGGCGGTCATCTGGCTGGTCACGGGCATCGCGACCGGCATCCTGTCGGCGCTCAAGCGGGGCTCGATCTGGGACCGCCTCGCCATGGGCATCTCGCTCATGGGCGTCTCGCTCCCGATGTTCTTCACCGGCCTCGCGCTGCTGGCCCTCTTCAGCTTCAACTGGCTGCAGATCTGGAACGTCCAGTACGTCCCGTTCACCCAGAACCCCGGTGAGTGGGCCTGGAACCTGATCCTGCCGTGGGTCTCGCTCGCCTTCCTCTACTCGGCCCTGTACGCCCGGCTCACCCGGGCCGGGATGCTCGAGACGATGAGCGAGGACTACATCAGGACCGCGCGGGCCAAGGGCCTCGTGGAGCGGAGGGTCGTCATCAAGCACGGCCTGCGCTCCGCCCTGACGCCGCTCATCACCATCTTCGGCATGGACTTCGCGCTGCTGCTCGGCGGCGCCGTCATCACCGAGTCGGTCTTCTCCTTCCAGGGCCTCGGCGCCTACGCCATCCAGGGCGTCACCGGCAACGACCTGCCGATCGTCATGGGCGTGACCCTGCTGACCGCCTTCTTCATCGTTGTCTGCAATCTGCTGGTGGACCTCGTGTACGCCGCGATCGACCCCCGGGTGAGGCTCTCATGAGCGACACGCACAAGGACGCCACCGAGAAGGCCACCGGGGCCGCGGCCGAAAAGAGCACG
Organism: Streptomyces fuscigenes; assembly: GCF_021556455.1. Classification (GTDB taxonomy): domain Bacteria; phylum Actinomycetota; class Actinomycetes; order Streptomycetales; family Streptomycetaceae; genus Streptomyces; species Streptomyces fuscigenes. The sequence goes on from NZ_JAKGCV010000050.1 coordinate 4,470, forward strand.
GAGGCGTCCGTGGCTCCGGAGGCGTCCGTGGCTCCCGAGGCCGCGCCGTCGGACGGCGCCCGGGAGTTCCTCTCCGTGCGCGACCTGCGGATCCACTTCGACACGGACGACGGCCTGGTCAAGTCCGTCGACGGCGTCAGCTTCGACCTCAAGGCCGGCGAGACCCTGGGCATCGTCGGCGAGTCCGGCTCCGGCAAGTCCGTCACGTCGCTCGGCGTGATGGGGCTGCACACCTCCGACCGGGCCCGGATCTCCGGTGAGATCTGGCTCGACGGCGAGGAGCTGATCTCCGCCGACAAGCAGCGGGTGCGCGAGCTCCGCGGCCAGAAGATGGCCATGATCTTCCAGGACCCGCTGTCCGCGCTCCACCCGTACTACACGGTCGGCGCGCAGATCGTGGAGGCCTACCGCGTCCACAACAAGGTCGACAAGAAGGCCGCGAAGAAGCGCGCCATCGAGATGCTCGACCGCGTGGGCATCCCCGAGCCGGCCCGCCGCTTCAGCGACTACCCGCACCAGTTCTCCGGCGGCATGCGCCAGCGCGCCATGATCGCGATGGCACTGGTCAACAACCCGCAGCTGCTCATCGCGGACGAGCCGACGACCGCCCTCGACGTGACCGTCCAGGCGCAGATCCTCGACCTGATCCGCGACCTGCAGAAGGAGTTCGGCTCCGCGGTCGTCATCATCACCCACGACCTCGGCGTCGTCGCCGAGATCGCGGACCGCCTGCTCGTCATGTACGCGGGCCGGTGCATCGAGCGCGGCGCGTCCGACAAGGTCTTCGAGCAGCCCCAGCACCCCTACACCTGGGGCCTGCTGGGCTCGATGCCGCGCATCGACCGCGAGCAGACGGACCGGCTCGTGCCGGTCAAGGGGTCGCCGCCCAGCCTCATCAACGTCCCCTCCGGCTGCGCCTTCCACCCCCGCTGCCCGTACGCCGACATACCCGCCGACAACATCACCCGCACCGAGCGGCCCGAACTGCGCTCGGCGGGCGGCGACCACTTCTCCGCGTGCCACATGACACGCGAGCAGCGCGAGAAGATCTGGATCGAAGAGATTGCGCCGAAGCTGTGAGTGAACCGACGAAGCAGGAGACGAACGCGGCGCCGGCCGCCGCGGCGCCGAACTCCTCACCCGAGCCGCTGCTGCGGGTCACCGACCTGGCCAAGCACTTCCCGATCACCAAGGGTCTGCTGAAGCGCAAGGTCGGCGCGGTCAAGGCAGTCGACGGGCTCTCCTTCGACGTGCGCCCCGGCGAGACCCTGGGCGTGGTCGGCGAGTCCGGCTGCGGCAAGTCGACGATGGGCCGCCTGGTCACCCGCCTGCTGGAGCCGACCGGCGGCACGGTCGAGTTCGAGGGCCGCGACATCACGCACATGTCCACCGGGCAGATGCGGCCGATGCGCCGCGACGTGCAGATGATCTTCCAGGACCCGTACGGCTCGCTGAACCCGCGCCACACCATCGGCGGCATCGTCGCCACCCCCTTCAGGCTCCAGGGCGTCACGCCCGACGGCGGCGTGAAGAAGGAGGTCCAGCGGCTGCTGGAGCTGGTGGGGCTCAACCCCGAGCACTACAACCGCTACCCGCACGAGTTCTCCGGCGGCCAGCGCCAGCGCATCGGCATCGCCCGCGCGCTCGCGCTCAAGCCGAAGCTCGTCGTGGCGGACGAGCCGGTGTCCGCGCTCGACGTGTCGATCCAGGCGCAGGTCGTGAACCTGCTGGACGACCTCCAGGACGAGCTCGGGCTCACGTACGTGATCATCGCGCACGACCTGTCCGTCATCCGGCACGTCTCGGACCGCATCGCGGTGATGTACCTCGGCAAGATCGTGGAGATCGCGGACCGCGACGCGCTCTACGCCTCGCCGATGCACCCGTACACCAAGGCGCTCCTGTCCGCCGTCCCGGTGCCCGACCCGAAGCGGCGCGGCGGCAAGAGCGACCGCATCCTGCTCAAGGGCGACGTGCCCTCGCCGATCTCGCCGCCCAGCGGCTGCCGCTTCCACACGCGGTGCTGGAAGGCGACGGAGGTGTGCAGGACGACGGAGCCGCCGCTGATCCAGCTCGCTCCGGGGCACAGCACGGCCTGCCACCACCCGGAGAACGCGCCGGACCAGCAGCCGCAGGACACGGTGAAGCTGCTCGACGCGCCCGCGAAGGTCGCGGAGGCGAAGCCGGTCGACGCGAAGCCGGCCGAGGCGAAGGCGGTCGAGGCGAAGCCGGCGGCCGCGGAGGCGCCCGGGGCGAAGACCGCGGCGGTGCCGGAGCAGAAGTCCGCGCCGCAGGCGGAGGCCGCGGCGAAGGCGGAGCCGGCGAAGGCCGCGGAGAAGGCTCCGGCCGGTGAGCCGGAGAAGGCCGCCGCGAAGCCCGACGCGGAGGAGCCCGCCGCGAAGCCCGACACGGAGGAGCCCGCCGCGAAGGCCGACACGGAGAAGCCCGCCGCGAAGCCCGCGGACGAGCCCGCCGCGAAGCCTTCGGGCGACGACGCGGCCGGGTCCTCCGAGGACTGACGCGCGGGCCGGCCCCCCGCCGCCGAGGTGCGGCGGGGGGCCGCCTGCGCGCACCCGGCAGAATTGCCGGGTGGTAGTCGAACTGTTCAGGCCCTCCGTCCAGCACTCGCTCGACCTCGTCGGGATCTTCGTCTTCGCGATATCCGGGGCCCTGCTCGCCGTCCGCAAGAACTTCGACGTCTTCGGCATGGCGGTGCTGGCCGAGGTGACGGCGCTCGGCGGGGGGCTCTTCCGCGACCTGATGATCGGGGCGGTGCCGCCGTCCGCGTTCACCGACCTCGGGTACTTCGTCACACCGTTCGTCGCGACCGCGCTGGTCTTCTTCCTGCACCCCCAGGTCGAACGGATCCAGGCGGGCGTCTACGTGTTCGACGCGGCCGGCCTCGGGCTGTTCTGCGTGACCGGCACCACCAAGGCGTACGAGTACGGGCTCGGCCTGACCGCGTCCGCGGCGCTCGGCACGGCCACCGCCGTCGGCGGCGGCGTCCTGCGCGACGTCCTCGCCAACGAGGTCCCCTCGCTGCTGCGCTGGGACCGCGACCTGTACGCGGTCCCCGCCATCGTCGGCGCCGCCCTGACCGCGGTGTGCGTCCACTTCGGCGCCTTCAACGCCCTCACCGGCACGCTCGCCGCCCTGGTGGCCTTCCTGGTGCGTTTGCTGGCCATGCGCTACCACTGGCGCGCCCCGCGCGCGTGGCGCCGCAGGTCGGAGGCGACGGAGGAGCCGTAGGCCCGGCGCGGCCACGCCCCGGTGCCGAGCGGGGGCGGCATCTCGCCCCGGCGAACGTCCCACGGTGCGCGCCGGGGCCGGAAAGGGCCTAAGCGACCGTTCAGTAAGGGGCGGTACGGTAGGACCCATGGCACAGGTATCCACCGGGGGCAGCGAGTTCGACCGCGACACCGCTGTGACCCCGCTCTCGCCCGGACTCCACGCCGCGGAGCTGTCACCCGGCTGGTCGATCCTCCACGCCCTCAACGGCGGCTACGTCCTCGCGCTCGTGGGCCGCGCCCTGCGCTCCGCGCTGCCGCACCCCGACCCCTTCACCGTCTCGGCCCACTTCCTGACCCCGTCGCGTCCCGGCCGCGCCGAGATCAGGACCGAGGTCGTGCGCACCGGCAGGACCGTGTCCACGGGCCAGGCCGCGCTCGTGCAGTTCGCCGAGGACGGCAGCGAGGTCGAGCGGGTGCGTGTCCTCGCCACGTACGGCGACCTGGACGCCCTGACGGACGACGTGCGCACCAGCGCGAAGCCGCCCGTCCTGCCCCCGTTCGAGGAGTGCTTCGGCAGCTCCGACGGACCCACCGACGCCTTCGGCGACTCGACCCTGCTGCGCCGCCTGAACGTCCGCATGGACCCCGCCACCAGCGGCTGGGCGGTCGGAAAGCCGACCGGCAACGGCGAGCTGCGCGGCTGGTTCGCCCTCGCGGACGGCCGTGAACCGGACCCCCTGTCCCTGCTGCTCGCCGTGGACGCCCTGCCGCCCGCCGCCTTCGACCTCGGCATCGCCGGCTGGACGCCGACCGTCGAACTCACCGTGCACGTGCGGGCCAGGCCCGCTCCCGGCCCCCTGCGCGTGACGCTCGCCACGCGCAACCTGGCGGGCGGCTTCCTGGAGGAGGACGCCGAGGTGTGGGACAGCGCGGACCGGCTGGTCGCCCAGTCCCGCCAGCTGGCCCGGGCCCCGCGCCCCGGGGACTGACGGCCCCGGCGGGCGGCCCCCCGCCCCGGGCGCCGGACGGCGCGTCCGCCCGGCCGCGGATCGGGCGGACGGAAGCGGAGTGTGCCGCCGGTTCGCTGGGTACCGATGCGTGTGCAGCGTTCCCCGGCTCGTAGAATCAGGGCACCATGGCATACCTCGACCACGCCGCGACCACTCCGATGCTCCCGGAGGCCGTCGAGGCGATGACCGCGCAGCTCGGCCTCACCGGCAACGCCTCCTCGCTGCACGCGTCGGGCCGCCGCGCCCGGCGCACGGTCGAGGAGGCCCGGGAGGCCCTGGGGGCCGCCCTCGGCGCGCGGCCCAGCGAGATCGTCTTCACCGCCGGCGGCACCGAGGCGGACAACCTGGCGATCAAGGGCCTGTACTGGGCCCGGCGCGCCGCCGACCCGGCCAGGACCCGCGTCCTGTCGAGCCCCGTCGAGCACCACGCGGTCCTGGACACCGTCGACTGGCTCGGCGAGCACGAGGGCGCCACCGTCGAGTACCTGCCCGTCGACCGGTACGGCCGCGTCGCGCCCGAGGCGCTGCGCGAGGCCATCGAGCGCGACCCGGACGACGTCGCCCTCGTCACCGTGATGTGGGCCAACAACGAGATCGGCACGCTGCTGCCCGTCCCGCGGCTCGCCGAGGTGGCCCGCGAGTACGGCATCCCGCTGCACTCCGACGCGGTCCAGGCGTTCGGGCAGACCGGCCTGGACTTCGGCGCGTCCGGCTGCGCCGCCATGACCGTCTCCGGTCACAAGATCGGCGGGCCGTACGGCATCGGCGCCCTGCTGCTCGGCCGGGACCACGCCCCGGTGCCCGTGCTGCACGGCGGCGGCCAGGAGCGGCAGGTCCGCTCCGGCACGCTCGACGTGCCCGCCATCGCCTCCTTCGCCGTCGCCGCGACGCTGGCGGCCGAGCGGCGCGAGGCCTTCGCCCGCGACATCGGCGCCCTGCGCGACGACCTGATCGACGCCGTGCGCAAGGCCGTGCCCGACGCGGTGCTCGGCGGCGACCCCGAGGACCGGCTGCCCGCGAACGCGCACTTCTCGTTCCCCGGCTGCGAGGGCGACTCGCTGCTGCTGCTCCTCGACGCCCAGGGCATCGAGTGCTCCACCGGATCGGCCTGCACCGCGGGCATCGCCCAGCCGAGCCACGTCGTCCTCGCCACGGGCCAGGACCCCGACCTCGCGCGCGGCACGCTGCGCTTCTCCCTCGGCCACACGTCGACGGCCGCCGACGTGGCCGCCGTGGCCGACGCGATCGGCCCGGCCGTCGAGCGGGCCCGGGGCGCCGGTCTGAGCTGAGCCGCCGGGGTCCCGCGCGGCCCGGCCCCCCGGCGCCTCCCCCCGGATCGGTGCCGGTGCGGCCCCGCCCTCCGCAGGCAGTCGAGCCGTCCGCGCAGGACAATGAGGAGACGGTCTCGGGGACCCGCCACGACAACGGGAGGCCTCCGTGCGGCTTGTGGACGGCACCGACGAGAAGGCCGTGGAGGCGACCCCGCGCGAGCGGGCCGAGCGCGGGCGGGCGGCCCGCAAGGCGGCGCCACGCTCCGCCCACGCCGCCTTCCACCCCGCCGCGCACCGGCCGGACCCGCTCGACGTGCTCGAGGAGCAGTCCGCGACGCGCGCGCAGGACCTCGTGCCGGTGCGGTACGCGAGGATGGCCGAGTCGCCGTTCCGTTTCTACCGCGGCGCGGCGGCGCTGATGGCGATGGACCTGGCGGGCACCCCGGACACCGGGCTCGCGGTCCAGCTGTGCGGCGACGCGCACCTGCTGAACTTCCGCCTGCTCGCCTCGCCCGAGCGGCGACTCGTCTTCGACATCAACGACTTCGACGAGACGCTGCCCGGCCCCTGGGAGTGGGACGTCAAGCGGCTGGCCGCCAGCCTCGTGCTCGCGGGCCGCGAGAACGGCTTCGACGACGCGGAGCGCGCGGCGGTCGTGCGCACCGCCGTCGCCTCGTACCGCACCCGCATGCGCTACTTCGCCGGGCTCGGGAACCTGGACGTCTGGTACGCGCACGGCGAGGTCGAGGACATCGCGGCGCTCGCCGACCGCAGGCTCGGCACGCGCGGCGCGCACCAGGTCTCGCGCGCCCTGACGAAGGCCCGCGGCCGGGACAACCTCACGGCGTACGAGAAGCTCACCGAGCGCGTGGACGGCGAGCGCCGGTTCGTCGCGGATCCCCCGCTGGTCGTGCCGCTCGCCGACTTCGTGCGCGACGCGGAGCGGGACGGCGTCGAGCGCCTGCTGCGGGGCCTCGTCAGCGGCTACGCGCGCAGCCTGCCGCCCGACCGCAGGCACCTGCTGCGGCAGTACCGCGTCGTCGACATGGCACGCAAGGCCGTCGGCGTCGGCAGCGTCGGCACCCGCTGCTGGGTCGTCCTGCTGCTCGGGCGCGACGACGGCGACCCGCTGATCCTCCAGGCCAAGGAGGCGGACCGGTCCGTGCTGGAGGCGTACACGGGCGAGAGCCGCTACGACAACCAGGGGCACCGGGTGGTCGCCGGCCAGCGGCTGATGCAGGCGTTCGGGGACATCTTCCTCGGCTGGGACCGGGCCACCGGCTTCGACGGGAAGCGGCGCGACTTCTACGTCCGCCAACTGCACGACTGGAAGGGCATCGCCCGGCCCGCCGACATGGAGCCGCGCGGGCTGCGCGCCTTCGGGCAGGTCTGCGGCGCCACGCTCGCCCGCGCGCACGCCAGGTCGGGCGACCGCATCGCGATCGCCGCGTACCTGGGCCGCGGGGACGTGTTCGACCGTGCCGTCGCCGCGTTCGCCGAGCTGTACGCGGACCGCACCGAGGAGGACCACCGGGCGCTCGTGAAGGCCGTGCGCGACGGACGCCTGCCGGCCGCGGACGCGGCCTGAGGGGCGGCGGGGAGCGGCAGCCGGCGGCGGGGGCACGCGGCCCGCGGGGAGGGGCGGGGCCACCGGGGGCCTGGCAGCCCGCACCGGAGGACGGGGGGCCTCGCAGAGCGCCGGGCCGCCGGGGGCTCAGACGCGCGTCCTGCCCGCCGAACCCATCGCCTCGCCGACCAGCTTCATGTAGCGCGGCCAGTCCCAGTACCGGCCCGGGTCGGTGTGGTCGGTGCCCGGCACCTCCACGTGGCCGATGATGTGCCGCCGGTCCACCGGTATGCGGTAGCGGTGGCACACGTCCGCGGTCAGCCGCGCCGACTGCGCGTACATGGCGTCGGTGAAGTCCTGCGGCCGCGTCACGAACCCCTCGTGCTCGATGCCGACGCTGTGGTTGTTGTACCAGCGGTTGCCGGCGTGGAACGCCACGTCCAGCTCCCTGATCATCTGCGTGACCTGCCCGTTCTGCCGGACCACGTAGTGCGAGGCCGCCTCGTGGCGCGGGTCCTCGAAGAGGCGGACCGTCGTCGCGTAGTCGGCCTGGGTCACATGGATGACCACCATCTCCACCGCGAAGTCCACCGGCCGGTCCGCCACCCGGTAGTTCGCCGTGGACGCCGCGACCCAGCGCGCGTCCGCGAAGTCGGAGCCGCCGGGCGTGCGCGGCCGGGTCGGCCCCGCCGGGCCGGAACGGGAGAGCTCCTCGCCCAGCGCGATCGCACCGCCCAGCAGCGCCAGACCGCCGCCGATCAGCACCGCGCGGCGGCCCGGGGTCGCGCCCTTGCCGCCCCGGGCGGCGGGTGTCGTCCGTCCCATGCCCCTCAGAACGCTCCCGCGCGGGGGCCGTGTTCCCCGGGGAGGCCGGCCGCCCTTCCGGGGCACGTACTCTGGATGCGCTATGACTGACAACTCGCAGCGCCGCCCCCTCCGTGTCCTCGCCGCCATGTCGGGCGGGGTCGACTCCGCCGTCGCCGCCGCGCGTGCCGCAGAAGCGGGGCACGACGTGACCGGTGTGCACCTGGCCCTGTCCGCCAATCCCCAGTCGTTCCGCACCGGCGCGCGCGGCTGCTGCACCATCGAGGACTCGCGCGACGCGCGCCGCGCGGCCGACGTCATCGGCATCCCGTTCTACGTGTGGGACCTGGCCGAACGCTTCCGCGAGGACGTCGTCGAGGACTTCGTCGCGGAGTACGAGGCCGGGCGCACGCCCAACCCGTGCCTGCGCTGCAACGAGAAGATCAAGTTCGCCGCCCTGCTGGACAAGGCGCTCGCGCTCGGCTTCGACGCGGTGTGCACGGGCCACTACGCGACGGTCGCCACCCGCGACGACGGCAGCCGCGAGCTGCACCGGGCCAGCGACATGGCCAAGGACCAGTCCTACGTCCTCGGCGTCCTGGACGAGCGGCAGCTCGCGCACGCCATGTTCCCCCTCGGCGACACCCTCACCACCAAGGACGAGATCCGGGCCGAGGCCGAGCGCCGGGGCCTCGCGGTGGCGAAGAAGCCCGACAGCCACGACATCTGCTTCATCGCGGACGGCGACACGCAGGGCTTCCTGGCCCGCCGCCTCGGCGCGGCCGAGGGCGACATCGTCGACGAGTCCGGCGCGAAGGTCGGCACGCACGACGGCGCCTTCGGCTTCACCATCGGCCAGCGCAAGGGCCTGCGCATCGGGCACCCGGCGCCCGACGGCAAGCCGCGCTACGTGCTGGACATCTCCCCGGTCGACAACACGGTCACCGTGGGCCCCGCCGCCGCCCTCGACGTGACCGGCCTCACCGCGATCAGGCCGCGCTGGTGCGGGACCGCGCCCGCCGGCCCCGGCGCCTACACGGCGCAGCTGCGCGCGCACGGCGGCGAGTCCCCGGCGACGGCCGAGCTCGTGGACGGCACCCTGCACGTGTCCTTCTCCGAGCCGGTGCGGGGCGTCGCACCGGGCCAGGCGATCGTGCTGTACGACGGGACGCGCGTGGTCGGCTCCGCGACGATCGCGACGACGCGGCGCCGCGACCTGGCCGCGACGGCGGGCTGACACGGCGCCGCCGGAGCCGGCGGGCGCGGGTGGGGCCGGCCTCGTGGCCGCGCACCGCGCCCTCAGGCGGTGGGCACCAGCGTGACCTTGTCCGGGTCCGCGGCCAGATGCACCCGCGTCCCGGGTTCGAGGGACTGCGTCGGGTGGCAGCGGATGCGGATCTCCAGCGCCCCGACCCGTACGACGTGGTCCACGGCGTCGCCCATGAACGCCCGGTTCATGACCTCGCCCGACCACTGGTTGACCGCGTCCGGATGCGGATCGGTGGCCAGCGAGAGGGCCTCGGGGCGCACCGACAGCAGCACCGGGGAGCCGACGGCGGGCGGGGCCGTGGCGCCCCGGCACACGAGGCGGCCGTCGGCGGTGTCCACGCACACCTCGCCGCCGCCGGCCGACGCGACCACGCCCTCCAGGAAGTTGGACGTGCCGATGAACTCGGCGACGAACCTGGTGGCCGGCCGGGTGTAGACGTCGCGCGGCTTGCCGATCTGCTCCACCCGGCCCTCGTTCATCACGGCGATCCGGCTCGACATGACCAGGGCCTCGGACTGGTCGTGCGTGACGTAGATGGCGGTGAGGCCCAACTCGCGCTGAAGGCGCTTCAGTTCGAAGCGCATGGACTCGCGCAGCTTCGCGTCGAGGTTCGACAGCGGCTCGTCGAGCAGCATCAGCTCCGGCTGGATGACCAGCGCCCGGGCGAGGGCGAGCCGCTGCTGCTGGCCGCCGGACAGCTTCGTCGCGGCGCGGTCCGCGTAGGAGCCGAGTTCGGTCACCTCCAGCATCCGGCGCACCCTGCGGCCGATCTCGTCCTTCGCGGGACGACGGGACGAGGGGAGGATGTCGAGCGGGAACGACACGTTCCTGGCGACGGTCATGTGCGGCCAGATCGCGTACGACTGGAAGACCATGCCCAGCTCGCGCCGGTTCGCGGGCACGTCGACGCCGCGCGCCGCGTCGAACAGCACGCGCTCGGACAGCGCGATCGTGCCGCCGTCCGGCCGCTCCAGCCCCGCCACGGAGCGCAGCGTGGTGGTCTTGCCGCATCCCGACGGGCCCAGCAGGGTGAACAGTTCACCGTCCTGGACCTCGAAACTGACGCCGCCCACGGCGAACACGCGGGCGCCGTCCGCCGGCCGCGGGGGCGCCGGCTCCTGTGCGGCGCGGCCGCCCCGGCGCCGCCCGCGACCGGCACCGCCGTAGCTCTTCACCAGGTTGTTCACAGTCAACATGTCGGGTCCTTTTGGCCGTTGGAGCGTTGGTGGCGGACGCCGGCACGGTCCGGCGCCCGCGGGGCTACCGGGAGGAGTCGGACTGCAGGCCGAAGCGGGCACCGAGCCGGTGGGCGACCAGGACGAGGACCACGAGCAGCGCCACCATCAGCACGCCGATCGCCGCGAGCGTGGTGAGCTGCCCGTTCTCGAACTGCTCCCAGATCAGCACCGACAGCACCTCGGTGCCCGGGCTGTAGAGCAGGATCGTGCTCGACAGCTCCCGGAAGGACACCACCAGGATGTAGATCCACCCGGCGACGAGGCCGCTGCTGGCCAGCGGCACGAGGATGCGCCGGAACGTCTGCCACCAGGAGGCGCCGAAGACCGTCGCGGACTCCTCCAGCTCTTTCGACATCTGCGTCATCGCGGTGGACGCGTACCGCATCCCGTAGGGCAGGTAGCGGGTGCAGTAGGAGATCAGCAGGATGCCCAGCGTCCCGTAGATCGGCAGCGGGACCCGCAGGTACACGAACGACAGCGCGAGCCCCAGCACCAGGCCCGGAATGACGATCGGGGTGAAGGCGAGCAGGTCCAGCAGGCGCCGGCCGGGGATGCGGGTGCGCACCACCGCCCACGACACGACGGCCGCGAGGAACATCACGACGGTCGCGGCGCCGACGCCGAGCAGCACCGAGTTCTTCAGCGCGGTCACCGCGATCGGCAGGCGCAGGACCTCGCCGTAGTTGTGCAGGGACATCCCGCGCAGCGCCTTCAGGGAGGGCTGCGCGTACGACCTGAGCAGCGAGGCGTACACCAGCACGCCCACCGGCAGGACGACCGTGACCGCGAAGTACAGGACGACGCCGGCGCCGACCCAGGGCCGGGCCCGGCCGAGCTCGATCTGCTGCGGGCGGAACGCCTTGCCGGTGACCGTCGCGTGGCCGCCGCGGCGCTGCAGCCACGACGAGAGCAGCACCCCGGCCGCCGCGATGACCAGCAGCCCCACCGCGTAGGCGCCCGCGCTGCCGTAGTCCGCGGGAAAGGCCCGCAGGACGAAGTAGATGCGCGAGGTGAAGACGTAGATGCCGTTCTGCAGCCCGAGCAGGCCCGGCACCTCGAAGCTCTCCAGCGACTGCACGAACATCAGCAGCGCGGCCGAGACCAGCGCCGGCCGCAGCAGGGGCAGTGTGACCCGGCGCAGGACCGTGCGGCGCGACGCGCCGGACATGGCGGCCGACTCCTCCAGAGACGGGTCCATGCCCCGGAACGCCGACGTCATCAGCAAGAAGGCCACGGGCGCCAGGTGCAGCCCCTGGACCCAGATCATGCCCCACAGCGAATACACGTTGACCGGGCTCGCGCCCAGCACCGGCTTGAAGACGAGGGTGTTGACGAGACCGATGGACGGGTCCCCGAGAAAGATCCAGGCGGCCGCGTAGAGGATGCCGGGCACGATCAGCGGGACGAGCGAGGCGGCGAACAGCAGCCCCTTGAACGGGATGTCCGTGCGCACCTGGAGGTAGGCGAGCGTCGCCCCGACGACCAGCGCGAACGCCGCCGAACCGAAGGCGAAGGCGAGCGAGTTGAGCATCATCGTGCCCGCCTGCGAGCCCGCCCCGTACGCGCGCCCGAAGGCGCGGAAGGACAGCTCGCTGCGACTGCCGATGAACGTGTCGTGCAGCAGGAAGCCGACGGGCACGACGGCGAGGTAGCCGACGACGACCATCGCGCCGCCGACGACGAGGACTTGGAGGTTGAACCGGTCGCGCAGCCGGGCGAGCGGACGCGGCCGGGGCACGGACGGGAGGGTCGGCGCCGGGGGTCTGGTCGTGGTGGTCACGGGATCACCTCACGTGGCGGGCGGGGCCGGCACGGCTCGGACGGGACGTCCGCACACGCTCCGGCCGGGGTACGGACGGGCGGGCGGGATCAGCCGGTGCCCTTCGCGGACGCGACGCCGCGGAGCTGTTCGTCGTACTTCTTGTCCCAGTCGGTCGACGGGTCGGTGAGGCCCTTCACGTCGAACGGCGCCAGGTGCACGCCCGCCAGGCTCGTGTCGCCCGGGACCTTCGTCGACGGTGTCAGATGCAGCGACACCAGCACCTTCTGGCCCTCGTGCAGCATCCAGTCGTAGAACAGCCAGGCCGCCGCGGGATGCTGGGCGCCCCGCAGCATCCCGACCCCGTTGGGCCGAGCGAAGGCGGGCAGCGGGCTCGTCCCGTCGGGCAGCCGGTAGTCGACGGGCGCGCCCTTCAGGCGGGCCTGCTCCGTGATGTACGTGTAGTTCATCGAGTCGAGCGGGGTCTGGCCGGCGCCGAGCAGCGCCATGATCGTGGTGTGGCCCTTGGTGACGTGGGAGTTCGCCACGATGCGCCGCCACAACCGGTCCACCTGGGCCTGCGACCTGCCGTGGGTCAGCCAGTAGTGGGTGACGTTCTCGTACCAGTCGCTGTCGGTCGGCTCCAGCGTGATCCTCCCCTTGTAGCGGGAGTCCGCCAGGGCCTCCCAACTGCGGGGCACATCGGCCGGTTTCACGAGATCGGTGTTCCACGCGGGCAGGAAGACGTTGAAGCGGTCGGCGGTCCAGTCCGGGAACCGGCTGGAGGCGGCCACGCGCGCCTGCCCGGGACCGGTGTAGTGGGCCAGGGCCTTCTGGCCGTCCAGTGAGGACATCTCCAGGAAGTCGGACTCGACGGCGTCGGCGCCCAGCTTGCGCGCCTGCGACTCCTGGAGGATTCGCTGGAGGATCGTCTCCGAGTTGCCCCGGAACATGGAGATCCTGATCCCCGGGAACTGCCGGTGGAAGGCCTTGTCGACGGCGTTCGCGACGTCGTCGGTGAGCGAGGTGTAGACCTCCAGCCGCCCTTCCTCCTTCGCCAGTTGGACGGCCTTCGCGCGCTGGCGCGCCGGGGGCTGCGCCTGGATCTCGTCGTACACCTTCTGGGCCTGCGAGGAGACGACGACCGCGGCGCCGATGCGCCCGTCGTCGGCCGCGCCCGCGCCGCAACCGGCCAGCAGAAGGAGGGAGAAGGCGCCTGCGGCGCTCATGAGCCGGGTCCGCACTGCCGGTTCCTTTCGGTCACCTTCAGGACGCTGTGTGCCGACAGTAATACCATTGGACCTTTGTGGCGGGAAGGGCCCGCGCGCAAAGCAGTTGAGGCGCGAGGCCGCTGCCGGATACAACGAGGTTCCTCGTCCCGAAGGGAAACCGTGCCTGCCCTGCCCGATTCACCCCTCCCGCCCGTCCCGTCCGACTCGACCGACCTGCCGCCCTCGTCCGCCGTGACGATACGGCCCCTGCGCGACGCCTCGGAGCTGGACCTCTTCCGCTCCCTGCCGTACACGCTCAACGAGGAGATCGACGCCGACCTGGCGGCCGGGCGGCGGCGCCTGCCGTGGATGTGGGTCGCGCTGCGGGAGGGGCGTGTGGTGGCGCGGGCCGCCTGGTGGGCGCGCGCCGCCGGGGACGAGCCGCTCCTTCTCGACGTCTTCGACCTCGAGGACCCCGAAGTCCCGGAAGGATTCGAAAGGCCCGAAGGCCCCGGGGGCCGGGGAACTGTCGACAGCGTGCCGGACGCCGTGCCCGTGTCCGGGACCGCGGGCGAGGCCTCGGCGGCCGCGCGGGTGGAGGTGGGCGCCGCGCTGCTGCGCGCCGCGACGGCCCGGCTGTTCCCGGGGCCGGGCGGCAGCGCCCGCCTGCCCGGTTGCAGCAGGTTCCTCTCGCCCGGCTGGCGCGCCGACCCCGCCGAGTCCCGTGCCGTCCGCGAACGCGTGGCGGCCCTCGAACTGACCGGCGCCCGCCCGCTGGTGGAGCGGCTGCGCCTGCAGTGGCAGCCGGGCGCGGGCCGGGTGCCGGCCCCCTCGGACCGGCTCTCCTTCCGCCCGGCCGGCCCGCGCGCGGAGTTCGTGGAGCTGATGGCCGCGGTGCTGGACGGCACGCTCGACGCGCACAGCCGACAGGAACTGGCAGGCAAGGCGCCGCGGCGCTGCGCCGAGGAGCAGTACGACGGCGAACTCGCCCGGTACGCGAGCCCGCGGGAGTGGTGGCGGACCGCCACGCTCCCGGACGGCGAGCCGGTGGGTTTCGTCGTCCCCGCGCGCAACGCGTACGGGCCGATCATCGCGTACATCGGCGTCCTGCCCGCCCACCGCGGGGCCGGCCTCGTCTCGGACATCCTCGGCGAGGGCACCCGCGTCCTCGCGGCGGCCGGCGCCCCGCGCATCCGCGCCTCCACCGATGTCGGCAACACCCCGATGGCGCGGGCCTTCGAGCGCGCCGGCTACGCGACGTTCCAACGGCAGCTCGACCTGACCTGGCAGTCCTGAGGACCCCGGCGGAGAGACGCGGGCCCGGGAGGACCGGCCGGCCGAGCCGGCCCCGGGCCTGCTCCCGCCGGGCCGACGGGCATCGACCGAGCCACCCCCGGGCCCGCTCCCGCCGGGCCGACCGGCACCGACCGAGCCCGTGCCCCCGGGGAGCGGCAGGAACAGGCACGACGGACCCCGGGGGCACCCCGTATCCTGGGCGGCGGGCCGTGACTGGCGCTTGAGGTGGATCACCACCGGGGAGCGGCCCGGCAGCACCAGCTGCCCCTGCCGTGCGCCTGGGCGAAGCCGTGACGCGACCACCGCGAACGCAGCCGCACCAGCCCAGGGAGAAGCACCGTGACCGACACCGCCCGCACCGCCCAGGAATGCCCCGCCCCCGTCACCGCCTCCCCGGCCGGCGGCGGCGCCCGCCTGATGGACGGCACCGCGCTAGCCCGCACGATCGTCGCGGAGGCCGCCGCCACCGCCGCCGACTTCACCGCGCGGACGGGGGCCGCACCATGCCTCGCGACCGTGCTCGTGGGCGAGGACCCGGCATCCGTCACGTACGTGCGGATGAAGCGCAACCGCTGCGCGAAGGCAGGCATCGAGTCCCGTCACGTGGCGCTGCCCGCGACGGTCTCCACCGCCGAACTCGTCGACACCGTCACGGGCCTGTCCGAGGACCCCTCGGTCCACGGCATCCTGCTCCAGCACCCGATGGGCCACCACATCGACGAGCGGGCCGCCTTCGAGGCCATCGCGCCGGGCAAGGACGTCGACGGCGTGACCATGCACTCGTTCGCCGCGATGGGCTTCGGCCTGCCCGGCTTCGCGTCCTGCACGCCCGGCGGGATCATGCGGCTGCTGGACGCGTACGACGTGGACCTCGCGGGCAAGCACGCGGTGGTCGTCGGGCGCAGCGCCATCCTCGGCAAGCCCGCCGGCATGCTGCTGCTCGGCCGCGACGCGACGGTCACCTACTGCCACTCCCGCACGAAGGACCTCGCGGCCCACGTGCGCGAGGCGGACGTCCTGATCGCCGCGGTCGGCCGCCCCCGCTTCATCCGGGGCGAGGACATCAAGCCCGGCGCGGTCGTGGTCGACGCCGGGTACAACGAGGGCAACGTCGGCGACGTCGACTTCGACGGCGCGCGGGAGCGCGCGAGCCTGATCACACCGGTGCCGGGCGGCGTCGGCCCGATGACGATCGCGGTCCTGCTCTCCCAGACGGTGCGGGCCGCGGTGACGGGGATCGGACCGGCCGCCGGCTGAGCGCGCCGGCCCGGGGGCCGCGGGGGAGCCGGGGCCTCCGGGTCCGGGGCCCCAGGATCCGCGGCTCCTCGGATCCGGGGCCCGTGGGTTCCGGGGGCCGGAGCCCTAGTCTCGTGCCCATGCGACTACTGATTCTCGGCGGAACGGCCTTCGTCGGACGGGCGATCGTGGCGGACGCCCTCGAACAGGGCCACGACGTCACGCTGTTCGGGCGGGGCAGGACGGGCGTGGACCTGTTCCCGGGCGTGCCGCGGCTCGTCGGGGACCGCGACGGCGACGACTACACGGCGCTGCGCGCGGGGGCGGACGGCCGGGGGACCGCGTGGGACGCCGTCGTGGACGTCAGCGGCTACGTCCCGCGCCATGTGGCGGGAGCCATGGACGCGCTGGAGGGCCTGGCCCGGCGCTACCTCTTCATCTCGTCCAACGCCGTCTACGCGGGCCCCGGCGCGGACGAGGACACCCCGCGCAAGGAGCCGCTGCGGGACACGGAGGTGCTGGACAACGAGACGTACGGACGGCTCAAAGCGGCCTGCGAGGACGACGTCGTCGCCCGGTACGGCAGGCGGGCGGCCGTCGTCCGGCCGGGCGTCGTCGTCGGGCCGCACGACACGTCGGACTCCTTCACGTACTGGGTCCGCAGGGCCGCGGCGGGCGGCCGGGTGGCGCTGCCGGCCGACCCGGACCAGCCGGTCCAGGTCGTGGACGCGCGTGCCGGGCCCGCTCGCGGCGGGCGACGCGGACCGGCTCTGCGCCGAGCTGACCGCACGGGCGGCCGGCGGGGAGGCGCTGGTGGAGATCCGGCTCGGCGGCGCGGTGACGGCCGGCCTGCCGTTCGTGTCCAACGCGTTCGTCTCGACCCAGGGCATGACGCCCTGGCTGCGGCACATCGCCGAGTGGAACCCCTTCTCGGCCACCGTGCAGGC